>CAVRNM010000333.1:0-10198 GCA_963722225.1 uncultured Verrucomicrobiae bacterium | reverse complement strand
GCGCACCTACGGTCTTCCTTCTGCAGCAATGCATACCCGACCCTGGCGCGAAGCAGTGCGGCTGCTTGCTGCGCGAAGATGGCTGGCCGGTCTGGCGAGGCATGAAACCGGATGGGCTTCCGTGGACTCGGTCTACGGCGATCTGGACCGGGATGTGGCGCAACGTCTTCCCGCCATGACGGGCGCCCAAGGTATTTACGCCTACGAGGACGGTGCGTACCATGCCTTCAAAGCCGCCGGGCAACTGGGACTGCAGCGGTTCTACGATTTGCCCATCGGGTATTGGAAGGCCGCCCGCCGTTTGCTGGAAGAGGAAGCCGAATTGCAGCCGGAGTGGGCTCCGACTCTGACCGGGAACATCGACAGTGCCGGGAAAGTGGCGCGAAAAGATGAAGAACTCCGGCTGGCGGACGTGATCTTTGTCGCCAGCAGCTTCACTCGAAAGACACTGGAGGGGACAGGCATCGACGGAAGACCAGTTTATCTGATCCCTTATGGCGCGCCGCAAGGCGCTCAGCCACGAACAGAAAAGGTGGCCACGGGGAGCGGAAAATTGCGGGTGTTATTCGTCGGATCGCTGGGGCAACGCAAAGGACTGAGCTATCTGCTGGAGGCAGCGAACCTTCTGGGCTCGGCGTGCAGCTGACGCTGATCGGACGTCCCGCCGGTGAGATCTGCCCTCCGGTTCGGGCGGCGATCACAAAATTCCGATATCTGCCCTCGCTGCCGCATCAGGAGGTCCTGGCGGAGATGGGTCGACACGACGTTCTGGTCTTCCCCTCACTCTTCGAAGGGTTCGGCTTGGTTATTCTGGAAGCAATGTCACAGGGGTTGCCAGTGATCACGACCCCCCATACCGCCGGACCGGACATCATCAACGAAGGGCACGACGGATTCATTGTGCCGATCCGTTCGTCGCTTGCGATTGCCGAGCGCCTGGCCTGGTTTGCTGAACATCGCGAGGAGACGCGAGCGATGGGGGAGTCGGCCCGCGCAAAGGCGGCTGAATTCACCTGGGCAAATTACGGCGCGCGAATCGTGGAAGCGATCACCCGACATTTGGCCCCGAGGCACGTGGACACCGTCGTGCCTGCTCGGAAGTAGACTTTCGCGGCCCTCGAGGCCTCAGTCGATGATCAATCGAAATTCCAAAGCGAACTCCGCGCCCAGCGGAAGCGGACCAGGATTGGGCGCCCCTGGAATCGATCGATCACCCGCATCCACCACCAAGCCTCGTCCAAATGCGCTTCGGCAAGCGCCGCTCAAGCCCCATCGGATCAACATCATTCGCCGGTGGATCTTTGCCTATTTCCTCTTGCTGCTTTTCGAGGGTGCCCTGCGCAAATGGATCTTCGCAGGCGTTCCGCTGATCTCATTGCCCTTATCGGTCGTCCGGGATCCGATCGCCGTAATCATCTACTTCCTGGCCGGGCGCGCCCATGTGCTGTCCGGTCGGATTCGCCATCTGTGCTGGGTGGGGCTGGGCGTTTTCCTGGCGCTGGGAGTCTTCCAGGTCTTATCGACGCCCGGGCTGAGTTTCTGGGTCGTGCTCTACGGTCTTCACTCCTACTGGCTGCATGTCCCGCTGATCTTCGTCATGGCGGCGGTCCTCCGCCAGGATGACTTGCTTCGGATCGGCCGTTGGCTGCTGCTTCTGGCCGCCCCGATGGCCGTTCTCATGGTGGCGCAGTTTCTTTCGCCGCCCGATGGCATCCTTAATCGGGGAATGTTCGCCGAGGGTGAGGGCCAGATTGCGGCGGCGCTAGGAAGAGTCCGGCCGGCCGGGACCTTTTCCTACAATTCCGGCGTGGCCAGTTTCAATCTGCTGGCAACCGCCTACCTAATCTTTTCCTTTGTGGACGGCCGATGGATATCGTCGTGGACAAAGTGGATTGCCGCGGTGGCGCTCGTGGCAATCCTGCCGGTCTCTGGCAGCCGCGGCTTTGTTTTGAGTTTCGGGTTGCTGCTCGCCTTTGCGCTGATCGGCGGAAACTTCAGCGCCCGTTTGTTGCGGGTGACCATCCGGACGGTCGCGATTGGCGCGGCGATCTTTGCCCTGCTGACCTTTACCAGCTTCTTCCAACAAGGGCTGGAGACATTTACAGCGCGGTGGAATGAGGCACTTGGAGCCAGTTCGACCGGGACGGTCAACGAAGCGATCTTCCTGCGCGTCTTCAGTGATTTCGCCGGTGCTTTCACAGCATCGGGAAAGTCCCCGTTGCTGGGCTATGGCATTGGTCTCGGCTCGAACTTCGGCGCCGCATTTACCTACGGGGGGCTTTTCTTCGCTCTGGCCGAATCTGAATGGGAACGGACTGTGCTCGAAATGGGTCCCATCGTAGGCATTCTCTGGTTGGTTCTGCGCTGCGGTTTCGGCGGTTTCTTGATCCGAAAGTCGTGGGCCCTTCTGAAACGCGGGCAGTCTCTCGCCTGGTTGCTGTTTGGTACGGAATGTCTGTCGTTCTTCAACGGATCCCTGGCGCAACCATCTTCATTGGGTTTCATTATTTTCACGACGGGATTGTGTCTGGCAGCGGTTAAGTCCGCCGAACGCGGCGATGTTCTGCCTGCCCGGGCGACCAAAAAAACGGTTCGGAGGAATGCACTGCCTTCCTTTCGGGCGACCCGCCGTCCATGACTTCATTCGGTGTCAGCTGGCGTGGCTTTGACAGTGGTCGTTCCTGATGATGACCGGCGTCAAGCGGGTTTTGGTTTATCGGCTGGGAAGCCTCGGCGACATCTGCGTGGCATTGCCCGCGCTGCGGATCGTTCGGCAGACCTTCGGTCAGGCTCAAGTCACGTTGCTGACGAATCTTCCCGTCAACCTCAAGGCGGCTCCCGCCCCCCTTCTCCTCAAAGGCATGGGACTAGCGGATGACTATCTCTCCTATCCCGTCGGTACCCGCAACCTGGGGACCCTCGCGAGCCTGGCATGGCAACTGCGACGGCGCGGGTTCGACGTCGGCGTCAACCTCGCCGCATGGCGCGGCGAAT
The DNA here is from genome assembly GCA_963722225.1 of uncultured Verrucomicrobiae bacterium. Lineage (GTDB taxonomy): Bacteria > Verrucomicrobiota > Verrucomicrobiia > Opitutales > Opitutaceae > Fen-1467. The sequence goes on along the minus strand of CAVRNM010000333.1, from coordinate 7,204 downwards.
CTGCGCTGCGACGTGACGCGCGGTTCTTTTGGGTCTGCGGGATTCGAGAAAGCATCGGCTTTCGAGAGCAGGAAGCAGGACCGTTGCGCTTTGATGCCGCCGGACAGGCGGAACGTGAGGCCGCCAGGCTCTTGCGGCGGGTGACCAAGCTTGGCCAGGCCGATTTGGCGGATCGGCGCTGGTACGATTTGGCGTTAAAGTCCGAAGAACGGCAACGGGCCGGCGAGATACTGAATGACGGCGGAGTCAGCGGTGATTACCTTGCCTTCGGCCTGGGCACCAAGGTCTCCACAAACGACTGGGGACAGGAGAACTGGCGGCAGTTGATTCGCCTCTTGGGCACGGCATTCCCCGAACTTGGGTGTGTGTTTGTCGGCGTGCCCGACGAAGCCGCCCGAACTCACGACTGCATGAAAGAATGGCCCGGCCCCAAGCTCAACCTCTGTGGGCAGACTACCCCCCGAGAAAGCGCGGCCCTCCTGGCCGGGGCGCAGGTATTCGCCGGCCACGACAGCGGGCCAATGCACCTCGCGGCGGCGGTCGGAACTCGGTGCGTAGCGATCTTTTCCGCGCGAAATCCGCCGGGCCAGTGGTTCCCACTCGGCGCAGGCCACGAGGTGTTGTATCGCAAGGTGTCTTGCGCGGCCTGCGGACTTGACGAGTGCACCACTGAACAGAAGCGCTGTATCCGGGGGATCACTGTCGACGAGGTGGCTGCCGCCGTGAAACGGCAGATAGAAATGGTGCCGGGGCGATCTGGTTCCATCCGGGAAGGCGCGCAGCCTACCCGGCCCGACAGCGATCGATGAAGATCACCATCATCCAGGGCGCGTTCTTCCCGGTGCCGCCAGTTCGCGGCGGCGCCGTGGAAAAGCTTTGGCATCGCCTCGCCGTCGAGTTCGCAGACCTGGGACATGAAGTCTTGCATATCTCAAGGAGGTTTCACGGCCTGCCCGCTGAAGGTCACGAGAATGGGGTGCACCACATTCGAGTCGCGGGCTTTGATCAGCCGGCGAACGGCCTTTCCCTGAAATGGCTCGATCTGTTGTATTCGCTGCGAGCGGCGCGCCAGGTGCCGGTTTCAGATATCATTGTCACCAACACGTTCTGGGCTCCGGTGTTGCTGCGTCGGCGCAAGGGCGTCTACGTCAGCGTGGAACGCATGCCCAAAGGCCAGATGAGGCTCTATCGGCGGGCGGCGCGACTATGTGCCTGTTCCGGCGCAGTACGGGATGCGATTCTGGAAGAGGACCCATCGGCCAGACCGCGCGTCCGCATCATTCCCAATCCGCTGCCGGAGGTGCCAACCTCTTCCGTGTCGTGGCAGGAGAAGCAGGAGCGGATCCTCTATGTCGGCCGGGTGCACCCGGAAAAAGGCATTGAGCTGCTCCTGCAGGCCTTTGTGCGGGCAAAAACTCGAGCCCTGCCGAATTGGAGACTCGAGCTCGTCGGGCCGTGGGAGACGCGTGACGGGGGGGAGGCGCCCGGTGGGCGAAGTCCTTGCAGAACCGTTATGCGCGCGAAGATATCGAATGGATCGGGCCTCTCTTTCGCCCTGATGACCTGGCGGCCCGCTACCGGCGGGCGCAAGTTTTCGCTTATCCATCGCTGGCCGAAACGGGCGAGACCTTCGGGCTCGCTCCGCTTGAGGCGATGGCGTGGGGCGCAGTGCCGATCGTATCCGCGCTGCCCTGTTTCCGCGATTTTGTCGCACCTGGTCTAAACGGCTTGGTTTTTGATCACCGAGCCGCGGACCCTGCGGAAAACCTCGCGACCGTGTTCGCCAGCCTGCGGCAGCAGCCGTTGGAGAAACTGAGCCTTGAAGCGCTCCGCGTTAGAGAAACCCATGCCCCCAAGCGCATCGCCGCACAGTTCCTAAGTGATTTCGAGAGCATTCGACGGAAGGACGAAGGCGACCAATAGATGGCTTCAACGGGCGATTTGACTCTGCACACGCCTTCTGCCCGCGACCGCGGTGCTTCACCCTGGTCGCGCAGCATGCGCCTGAGGCTATTGCTGTGGGAATATGCCTGGATGTTGTTCTGCCTTTGGACGCCAAAGCCGTTCAATCCCTGGCGGTTGTTCATTGCGAGGATGTTCGGGATGAAGATGCGCGGTCGCCCGTTCGTTCACCAGCGGGCGCGGATCCAGATCCCCTGGAACGTCGAACTCCATGACGGCGCTTGCGTGGGCGACCGGGCCAATCTTTACAGTCTGGATCGCATCACTATCGGGGAAGGGGCGGTGGTGGCGCAGGAGGCTTACCTATGCACCGGCACCCACGATTTCAGCAGCCCAGCGTTGCCCCTGCTGACCGCGCCAATCACGGTGGAAGCGCGGAGCTTCGTCGGCGCGCGGGCCTTTGTCATGCCGGGAACTGTCGTCGGCGAACGAGCCGTGATCGGAGCATGCAGTGTGATCACCGGCAGCGTGCGGACGGGTTCGATTGTCGCAGGAAATCCGGCGCGGATTATCCGGACCACCGCAGCGACGGCCACTTCATGAAATCCCCAGTCTTCGGATGATGTGCGCGCCCAGAACAGCGCCGGTTGGGCAGACATGAAAGTACCAGTCTCAATCCTCATCCCGATCAAGAACGAGGCGGCGAACCTGCCGCGGTGTTTAGCGTCGGTCCGTTGGGCAGACGAAACTTGGATCGTGGACTCACAAAGCACCGACGGCTCGGTCCGCATCGCCGAGGCGGCCGGGGCGAAAGTGGTGCAATTCGCCTTCAGCGGCACGTGGCCGAAAAAAAAGAACTGGGCGCTCGAGCACCTGCCGTTTCGACACGACTGGGTGTTCATCCTCGACGCTGACGAGGTGCTGCCGCCGGAAGCCAAGGAGGAGTTCCGCGCTATCGTGGGGGATCCCCAACACACGGTAAGCGGCTATTGGATCAACCGGCGGTTCATGTTCATGGGCCGGTGGCTCAAGCACGCCTATTATCCCAACTGGAATCTGCGGCTCTTCCGCCACCAGGCGGGGCGGTACGAGAAACTTACCGATGTCGACACCGCCAGCGGTGACAATGAGGTGCATGAACACGTCGTCGTGCAGGGGCGAACCGCCAGACTGCGATGCGAGATGGATCATTATGCTTTTCCCGACGTCGCCACATTTGTCGAGAAGCACAATCGGTATTCCAATTGGGAGGCGCGGGTGTCGCTCGACCACGTTCTGGGAAAAGGGGCCGGGCATTTGCAAGCATCCCGGGTCGGATGGCGGAGGCGCCTCAAGATTGTGTCGCAACGCTTGCCTGGCCGGCCGCTGCTGCGGTTCTGCTGGGTGTATTTCTGGCAGCGCGGTTTTCTCGATGGCCGCGAGGGGTACGACTTCGCCCGGCTGCACGCGTTTTATGAGTTCCTGTGCGTCATCAAGACCCGCGAACTCGAGCGACAGCAAAGAGTGGGACATTGATACTGGTAGCCCCGGCACCGCCAAGTCCGCGCAAAGGGAACAATGTGATCAGATAAAGGCGGATCACCCCTCTTCGCCAACGCGAATCCAGGCGAATCCGACCACCCAGGCATGCCGCCCCGGGTTTGGTTGCAGATCGGCCGGCGTGGAAGTTCCGCGCTACCCTTTCTGGATCGCTGAATTCGTTTCGCGATTTTCCAGTTTCCCGCTTTCCCGATTTTCCGACCGCGCCTTGCCATGGGTTACCGCATTCTTCACGCAATCCGTTCCGTCAATCCTGCTGGCGGCGGCCCGATCGAGGGGATCAAGCAGCTGACCGCTGCAAACCAAAGGCATGGTCACCAGGTCGAAGTGGTGACGCTCGACGCGCCCGGTGACCGTTGGGTGCACGATTGCCCGATCCGTTGTCATGCGCTCGGTCCCTCGATGCTGGGCTACGGTTACTCCCCGCGCTATGTGCCGTGGCTGCGGGCCAATCGCCGGCATTTTGACGTCGTGATCATCAATGGCGTCTGGCAATACAGCTCCTTTGGTGCCTGGCAGGCGCTCGCCGGGACGCCAACGCCCTACTTCGTTTTTCCGCATGGCATGTTGGACCCATGGTTCAAGCGGACCTACCCTTTCAAGCACATCAAAAAGTGGCTGTACTGGCCGTGGGCGGAATACCGGGTGCTGCGGGATGCCTGCGCCGTGCTGTTCACGTGCGAGGACGAGCGGCGGTTGGCCCGCCAGTCGTTCTGGCTCTACAAGTGCGATGAATTTGTAGTCAACTATGGAACGGCGGTTCCGATTGGCGATGCCTCGTTGCAACGCCGCGTCTTTCTTGAGCGGTTTCCAAAGCTGGCAGACAAACGCTGTCTGCTTTTTCTAGGACGGGTCCATGTCAAGAAAGGCCCCGATCTGCTGCTTCGGGCCTTCGCCCATGTGCTCGCGAAACTACACGCGTCGGCAACGCGCGATGTCCAGCTCGTGATGGCGGGGCCCAACGATCATGCGTATGGCCGGGAAATGACCCAGCTGGTCCAGGAACTCGGGCTAAGTGATCGCGTGACCTGGACCGGCATGTTGACCGGCGATCTGAAGTGGGGCGCGTTCCATGCTGCAGATGCCTTCATTCTGCCTTCGCATCAGGAGAATTTCGGCATCGCTGTGGCCGAGGCGCTGGCCTGCGGTGTGCCGGTGCTGATCAGCAACCAAGTCAACATCTGGCGGGAAATTCATCACGACGAGGCCGGGTTGGTTGAGACTGACGACCTGGCGGGCACGACCCGCTTGCTGGAACGCTGGCTGACGACCGACCGGCTCGAATGGACCGCGATGAAACGGCGCGCGCAAACCTGCTTTACACAACGTTTCGATATCGAGCATACTGCCGAGTCCCTGATCAGGGCATTCGACATTCGTGGGTTGATGCCGGCCCCGGCGGACGCAGCGACTCCGTGAAGCCGCGATTTCCATGTCGGTTCTGGGGCGCTTCAGGCGCCCTTTTTTGTCTCTGCCTTGTGCCGGGATGCAGGGAAACGCCGAAAGTTCCCATTGGCCTGGGCTGGGGCGTGGACGCCTGTCTCACCGCTCATGTCGATTCATCCGCGCGAGCGGCATATTTGCCGAAGTTGCGGGCGGCCGGTATCACGATCCTGCGGGAACGCGGACCGAATGCGGCGATGAACGAACTGCACGAGGCCGGCTTTCGGGTCGTGTCGTTTGTCGGTCTGGGCCAATTGAAGATCGAGCAAAGAGGCAATGCTCTGCCCGAGGACTTGCTGGCCGTCTATTCTGCGGCCAAGGCAATGCAACGGTTGCATGGGCGGTATGTGGACGTATGGGAGATGGTCAACGAACCCGACGTTGGCTACTGCCAGGATCTGCCCGATCGCTTGGCAGCGTTCCAGAAGGCGGTTTATTTGGGAATCAAAAGTGAAAGTGAAGGCAAGGGTGAAGGGGAGCGGAGAAAGGAGAATGGAGAAAGGAGAATGGAGAATGAAAAACAGGCGGAGGCAATAGGCCGAAGCGGAAAAGCGGGAATTGAAAAAAGACAGGCAGGGGCGGGTCACACGCCGCTGGTTCTCATGGGAGCTCTGGCGCTGCCGCCCGGACCCTGGCTGGAACGCGCGGCGCGTAATGGCCTCCTCGACTATACCGACGCCTACGACTTCCATTTCTACGGGTTTAAAGAAGATCTGGCCGGCGTCATTCGAGCCCACGAGATGTTCGCGTCGAAATGGGTGGATCTCCGCGATCGCGAAATTGTGGGGCCAGACCTGGTGTCCGGGCCGGCCAATTCTGGACGGTCCGCGCGCGAGGCGCGACCCTACGATGGCAACATAGGGCCGGACCTGGCGTCCGAGTGGCTTCCCGTTTCCAGGTATCATCTTTCTTCTTTGCCGATTTGGATAACTGAGTGTGGCATCAATGCGGTCGTTCCAGGCAACTTCCTGAATCCAGCGCGTAGAAAGCTGCAGGCAGATTTCACGCTGGCCACAGCGCGGCAGGCTCAGGCCTCAGAGAATGTCGCAGTGTTCATGCCATTCATCCTGGTCGGGAAATGCATTCCCCAAGCACTGACTTTGTCTCCCGATCAACCGCTGCCCGCTTGGAAGGCCTACGCCCGTTTTGCCCGGCAACATCCCTTTCCCTCCCGGGTCCTGGCCATGCCTCCCCGCGATCCCAATCCCGTGGTAATGCAGTGGTTGCCCGACAATCGGACTGCGATACCGCATAAGGTTTCGGGATCTTATCGTTTTTGGCAGGATCAGCCGATGCGCGGTGTCTTGCGGATCTATAATTTCGGAGGAACATCGATTCGGGGAACTCTTGAGGCCGACGCACCGCAAGATGTCGGCCTATCCAGTCCGGATCTTCATCTCCTCCGGCCGACAACGGCGGAGCACCCCGAACTGCCGGCATTTCGATCATCCATGCTCACGATTCCAGCGCTGGGACGCCTTGAGCTGCCGCTGACGTTCACGCCAGCTGCAACGGGATATTCCCGAGATTTCTGGGAAGCGTCATTCCTCGATGAACGTGGAAGACGATCGCCGGTGTATTTTGGGTTGGAAACCGCGCCCGACGAGGACGATTTTGCCATGGTGCCGATCGAACTTGGGCCGCCCAGTCGCGGACATATCAATCACCCGGATTTGGATGGCTTCGCGATAACCTCGGAAAGCGGCGCTTGGACAGGTATCAATGGCGCGGTCGTGGAATCGGATGGCCTGGATCGAAAACCCGGCCACAACGATTCAATGGGAAGTCGGGCGGGATCGCCGGATCCCGCCATTTCATCGGGCGCGGCGGGGTTCGGAGACCCCGCCCCACAACACCGCACTGAAGCCGCCAACGTTGTTGCGCGACCGCTGGCGCTGAAGGCTTCGGTGACGAAGTTGAATAACGATCCTTTGTCCCCCACGATGGCGATCGCCCGAGTCAGGGGTTTGCCCCTCCGTGGTTTTCTGCGCCTGCAGCTTGACTGCCCGATGGATGCCGGCTTCAGGGTTCGCGTGGATCTGGTCGACCGGCAGGGTCAGCGCTTCACCGTATGGGAGAATCTCGGCGCGAGCTATTTCGGACCGAGCGACGATGTGTGGCTGAATCTCGACGATTTTCACATCTACTTTTGGGGCCGGTGCAGCGAGCGCCCGGACTTTCGCCCGCAAGACATCGACGAGATCCTGCTGCGGTTTTTTTTCGCTCGTATGACCCGCGTTTGATCCGATTGTCGTTTGTCCAGAAGCGAGGCGGACCTGAGGTGGGCATTCAACCGGGAGATTTAAAGAGTCCGCCTCTG
>CAVRNM010000332.1:0-46979 GCA_963722225.1 uncultured Verrucomicrobiae bacterium | reverse complement strand
CACTTGCTTCTTGAGCTCGCGCATCCGCCCGTCCTGCTCGGCAAAGGTCAGATCGTCGGCACGCGCCCGGTGGCCACACTGAAGCCGGGGAGCGGGACCCAGTCGTCGCCCACGACTTCGAGTTGTTCCGCGAGGTATGCGACCGTAAAATCCATAGGACTTGGGGCGGGGTAACCTTTCATGGATGCCAGCCAGTCTCTGTGCCACGACGTCCCCAACGATGCGATAAAAAAGGCGGGAGCCTCATACGGGTTTGTTCCATCGTGCGTTATTGAAACTGCGCGGGTGAAATTGCCTCCCGGTCATCGCGGCCCGCGATCGCCACCAAAATCTCCGGTATCCGACGGCTGATACAAACCTGCGGCAGCATGGCCGTCCCAAGGTGGACCTCCACACGCTGACCGCAATCGGCAGGCGCGCTTCCTCAATTTCAGGTTCCCAGAACTAAGATTTGCCCCGCATCGTCGTTATCAGGATGATGGTCTGAGCCTTTTCTCTTTCCTCGAACACTCCGCCGGAAGGCCGCTCCGCGCCGAGACCCCGCCACATGCTTTCCGATCTTCGTTATGTCGCCCGCTCGCTGGGCCGAAGCAGGCACTTTGCCTTCGTGGCAATACTGACGCTCGCCTTGGGCGTTGGTGCGGCCGCCGCGATCTTTCGCGCCGTAGACTGGGTGCTTTTTCGGGCGAATGCATTCCCGGCCGGCCTCTACGCGGTCGGCACAACGGACCAATCCGGTCAGACCAACAATTCCTGCATCGATGCGCAGGTCCGTGCGTACCGGGAGCAGAGCAACGTGTTCCTTGAGTGGTGTCTGGGCGCCAGCCGGCAGGCCAATATTTCGATCGCCGGTTCTCCGGTCGCCACGTACAGCGTCGATGTTTCCCCCAACTTCTTCCCTCTGTTCGGGATTGTGCCGGCGCTTGGTCGCGGATTCGTTCCGGGCGAGGATGTGGCGGGCAGAAATCAGGTTGCGGTGATCAGCGACAATTTCTGGCGGAGCCATTTCGCAGGATCTCCGGATGTGCTTGGGCAGAAGATCGTGGTGGGAAAGACGGTCTGCACTGTCGTTGGCGTGTTGAAAAATGACCAGAGCCTCCCGCCTTTCTTCTGGGCGGAGGTTCTTCGGCCGCTGGCCTATACCGTCAATCCGGCGACGCCGTGGGATCCAAACCTGAGTGTGGTCGTTCGATTGCGGCCCGGGGTGACCCGCGCGGCGGCCGAGGCCGCCCTAGCCAGTGCAAAAGTCAACTGGCCAACCAATTGGAACCCCTTCGCCCGCCCAGACAGGCCAACGCTGACTCCGCTGGCCGATCTTAATAAATGGAATCATCCGGAGATCTACTGGATGCTGTTCGGCGCCGTCGGCTTTCTCTACGGCATTGCCTGTCTCAACACCACCAACCTGCTGCTCGTGCGTCAGCTGGGGAGGAAGCGCGAACTCAGCATTCGGCTGGGGCTCGGCGGCAGCCGCTGGGGGATTATCCGACTTTTGCTTATGGAGAGCTTCAGCCTGGCGGTGATTTCCAGCGCCGCTGGTTTGCTCGTGGCGAACTGGCTCGGCGTCTTGTTCGCCGCGCTCGGTGGGAATAAAATGAAACTGAGCTGGGCATCGATTGTGGGCATCGACTGGCGGACATTCGCCGTTCTGGCCGGGGTGACCGTGCTCACGAGTGTCGCCATCGTGGTCGTGCCGGCGGCTGGGCTCTGGCGGCTAGATATTCAGGCTGGTTTGAAACATGGAGGAGGTGCCGTCGGTGAAAGCCGGCGCCTCGCGCGCCTGCGCGCCGGGCTGGTCGTGTTGCAGGTCGCCTTCGCCATCATTCTTCTCACGGGCGCCGGCCTGATGGTTCGGACGTTTAAGAAGCTGCAGAACGTAAGACTCGGTTTCGAAACGGACCGCCGGGTAAAGACGCTGCTGAATTTTCCTGCTGGCTACGTCACCGGCAACGAAGCCCGCCTGAACCTCGTGCGCCGCTTGCAGGATTGCCTGCGGCACGTGCCGAATGTCGCCGATGTCGGCTTTGGATCCGACAACCTGATGCCGGGCTACTATTTTCCCTACCAGCCAATCCAGCTGGCGGACGGCACTACGGTCAAAGTGGTCATCGATACGTTTTCTCCCAACTACCGGGAAGTTACCGGCCTCATGCTAATACGCGGCCAATGGTTTGGTGAAACCTCGCAGTCGGAGATCATGATTAACGAAGCCTTTGCCCGCCGGCTTTTCGGTGACCATGACCCGATCGGCCAGCCGGTTCGTCCCACCGGGGCGGCGAAGGAATGGAAAGGCTGGACGGTGATCGGGGTGGTTGGGGATTTGCGGGAGACGATTCGTGGCGCCCCTGGTTATCATATCTTTTTCCCGCCGACCTGGGCGCCGGCGAGCGCCTTTTGCTTCATTCTGCGATTGACGCGCGATTCGGACGAAGCATTCGAGGGCACGGTCCGGCGAGCGATCTACCAGTTCGATCCGGAGATTGTCACGATGGACGTCACGCCACTCGCTGAAGCGCGCGATCGCCAAATGTACAATGAACACTTCGCCCTGTCGGTGCTCGAAGTACTTTCAGCAATTGCGCTCTTCCTGACCGTCGTCGGACTCTTCTCGGTGCTGGCCTACACGGTCGACCGGAAGATGAACGAATTCGGCGTGCGGATGGCATTGGGTGCCACCACCCGGAACTTGATGATGCTGATCATTGGCCAAGGGGTGCTTTTCACTGGCATCGGGATCGCTTTCGGAATTGCCGGGGCACTGGCCCTGACGCGTTTTCTGCGCAGCCTCCTCTATGACACGCCGCCCTACGATCCTGTGGTCCTCGGCGACGTGGCGGTGTTGTTGGCCCTGGCGGCCATCGCGGCATCGGTGGTCCCGGCACTCCGCGCCACCCGCGCGGACGTTTCCCGCCTCCTCCGGGCGGAATAGGCGCTTCCGGGCATCCCGGCCGCGCCGCTTCGCTGACGACGCTTTGGAGGTTTCGGCTATGCGTCACATCGGGACCGGTCAGGCACGGTCTCACCGGCTTTCTTGGCCAACTGACCGGCTGGGGGCGCTTGGACGAAGGGCGCGCCGGGTCAGTCGATCGGTGTTTATGCTTGCGATTTAAAGATAGAACGTTACGTAACGTTCAAACATTTGTGCCGTACAAACCACTTAACAAGGCCGACATCCTGCGCGCGCTCAATCGATTGGGAGCGCTTGCCCAAGCGAAGGGACTGACCCTCGAGGTGGCCCTTTATGGCGGAGCCGTCTTCACCGTCGTTTATGGCTCGCGCGATTCCACCAAGGATGTCGACGCGATCGTGCGGCCGAGCGAACCAGCTCGTCGGATTGTCCTGCAGGTTGCGCGCGAACAGGATTTGCCAGAAGATTGGCTCAACGACAATGTGCGCCAGTTTCTCGCCGCCTCGGAAGAGAAACGCCGGCTTCCTTCGGAGGAATTCGGGCCGGGCCTCGCGGTGTCGGTGCCGACTGCAGCCTACCTGCTGGCCATGAAGGTCAACGCCTGCCGCGCTCCGCTCCCTGGCTACGCCGGCGATCAGGAGGATATTCTCTTTTTGGTACGCAAGATGGAGCTGAAGAGCTTTGGCCGAGTGGAGGAAGTCTATCACCGGTTTTTTCCCCGCGACGAGATTCCCGAGCTGTGCCGCCTCGCCATTGAGGCAGTCCTGGGAAAGGCCCGCTCGACATGAGCACGCGCCCGCAGACCTTGCAGGATGTGGTGACCGGCGTGGACTCGCTCGCGGATTTTGGCCGGAGCTTTCGCGACTGGCTCCACACCCTGCGCGGGTTCTCGTCCCGGGCGCAGGTAGTACGATCGTTTCAGGAGGAGCCGCCCCGGTTGGCGGAGCGCTTCACCGAAGGCTTGATTGCCGATGCCTGGCTGGCGGCCTATGCCGAACTCCTGGCTGGAAAGACGCGGCAGCCGGTGCCGGAATGGGCGTTTGGGCCAGGGCGCGTGGCCCTGTCGCCATGGTTTGCCGACGATACGCCTGGCTTGCGGGCGCTGGCCCTGATCCGATCGCCGCTGCCCTTCAAACGGCGCAATTTGTTCACGCCATCGGTGGAGTTGCCCTTGAGGCTGCGGGCGGGGCGACCGGTCAAGTCCTGGGAGGAAAAGCGCCGGGCGAACGCCGAGCGCCAGCGCCGGTTTCGCCAACGGCGGAAGCGCGAGCTGGCCGAACTCCGCTCGCTGAGGCGATCGGCGGGGCACAAGTCCACGCCCCGTTGATCTCAGACGAAGAGGAAATCCCACCGCTGAGCCGGTTCATTTCTGAATTTCTCTGGCGCTAATCTAGCCGTTCCGCTGAGGCGCACCAGCGTGCCTTTGAGGCCCTCGAACTTGTGCTCAAAGCTGGCGCAAAGTGGGACTTCAATGGTCGCCATCTGGGCATTAGATTCAGCGCAGTTGCCGGGCTCTCGACTGGGAAAGGGCGGATCAGCTTCCGTCGGCGATCATCTGGTCGCCGCCGCAAAGGACGCGAGTGGACGGGCAGGGGAATCAATGACACCGGGCTTCAGCTGGACGCCGGGCGGGGTTGGCCCCCGGCCAGCCGGTGCTCGATCTGCTCCAGTGAGATGCCCTTGGTCTCCGGCACCATCAGCCGCACCCAGAGGAGCTGCAGCACCATCATGCCGCAGAAGAAGAGGAACACATAGCCGGGGGGAAACGCCGCCACCATGCTCGGGAAAAAGGTCGTGAGCAACGCAGCGAAAACCCAGTGCGTGAAACTGCCCAGCGCCTGGCCGGTTGCGCGGTGCCGGTTGGGGAAGATCTCTGAGATGAACACCCAGATGACGGCTCCCTGCCCGACGGCATGAGCAGCGATAAAGGCGAAAATGCAGGCCGGCACGATGGCGTAATGCCCGGTGAAAAACGCCCAGGCGGTCAGTCCCAGCGAAAGGATGTAGCCCAACGAGCCGATGTAGAGCAGGGTCCGCCGTCCGAGGCGGTCGATCAGCCACAGTCCGACGAAGGTGAAAAGCAGGTTGGTGATGCCGATGCCCACCGAGCGGAGGAGCGCGGCCTTGGCCCCCAAGCCGGTCAGCTCGAAGATGCGCGGGGCGAAGTACAGGACGGCGTTGATGCCGGAGAGCTGGTTGAAAAACGCGATCAGAACCGCCAACAGAATGGGCCGGCGCAGCTGACGGGTCCAAAACGGTCCGGCCTCCTGCCGTTCATTGGCCGCGGCCAGGATTTCATCGGCGGCCGCCTCGATCCGGGCCGGAGGCTCGTCCGCCATGATCCGCTGCAGGATCCGGAGGCCCGCAGCGCGATCCCGTCGGCGGCTCAGCAGCCAGCGGGGACTTTCGGGCAGCCCGAAACACGAGACCGTGTAGATCAGGGAGGGGAAGGCGGCCACCCCCAGCATCCAGCGCCAGGCGTTCTCGCCGACGTCCTTGAGCAGATAGTTCGAGAGGAAGGCGATAATGATGCCGAAAACGATGTTGAACTGAAACATGCCGGCCAGGCGCCCGCGGTAGGCCGGAGGAGAGATTTCGGAAATGTACAGCGGTGCGGCCACGGTCGAGACGCCGATCCCAAGGCCGCCGATGAAGCGGGCAAGGATGAAGGAAGACACGTTCCAGGCAAAGCCGCAGCCCAGGGCGGAAATGAGGTAAAGGATTCCGATGACGGTGAGCGTGGTCTTGCGGCCAAGCCGGTCGGTCGGCCAGCTGCCGACCAATGAACCCACCACGGTACCGTACAGGGCGGAGGCCATCGCGAAACCGTGCATTCCGGCACTGAGGTGCCAGAGCGCCTGGATCGTCTGTTCCGCCCCCGAGATGACCACCGTGTCGAAGCCGAACAGGAATCCCGCGAGAGCGGACGTCAATGCCCACCAGTAGATGCGTTTTTTCATGGGGAAAGAGCAATGGAACGTGCACTCCAATTAGGGCCATGATCAAGTCTGTCTCCGGGAGGGGCGAGGGAATTTCGCTGGCGCAGTCGCCGCCGCAGCCCGACCAGCGACAAAATCCCGCCCCGGCTCGACTAACCGGCGATTTTCGCTATTATCAACGCGCCGGCGTATCCGCCGGTCCTTTGCCGACGGACCTTCCGAGGCAGGGAAGCAAGGGCTCTCCTCCCACAAATCCACCGATCGCCGCGCGGCGTGCCTCGTTCCAGCCCGCGATCCCATCATTCTATGACGTTCAATGAATACTTGACGCTTGGTTTGAGCGGCCTGGCCCTGCTCGTATCCGTCGTTTCCGCCGTGATCTCCTTTCGGCAGGTGCGAACCGAAATACGTGAGCAGCTCAACGAAATTGTCAGGGAGCTGCTGAAAACCCAGTCCGAGGCCGCCCTTTCGTCGAAGAATCCGAAACTGGCGTCGCTGGCGCGACAGGGGGATGCGATCATCGTGGGGAGTGGCGAGATTGCGACGGATATCGACTGCAGCGTGATCGCCGACTCCTTCGCCATGCTCGGCGATTTACCGCGCGCCGCCCATTACTGGCAGCGGGCCGTCGACCTGTCGCCGAGCGATTTCTACCGGGTGATGAACAAGCGCGGCTATGCCCAATTCCTGTTTTTCACCGGGCAACACGAATTGGGCCGGAAATTCTATCGCGAGGCGCTGGAAATCTACGACGTCACGACCGACTTCAACAAAGCCACCAACGGTTTTACTTATCAGATGTGGTATTTCAGCGAGGCGTCGAGCCTCTCGCAATCTTTCAGCGGCGCGGAAGATTACTACAGGCAAGCCCGGGGATTGTTTGAATCCATCAGCAGCATCCAATGGAAACGCAATGTGCTAAGCTATCTCGAAAACGCCCGCAGCCAGATCGCCAGCCTGACCGCCGATCCCGCTCCCAATCCCAATCCGCCGCCAGGCCGGCCGGCCTGATCGGCGGCTGACGGGCGCCGCCGAAACCATGCCAGCGCCATGATGCCCTGAAGGAGCGGCCCCGGCGCTGGCCCGGCCCCGGCGGGCCATGGCGGCTCTAGCCCGCACATCTCATAGTCTTTGCCGTCGCCACTATCGTTCTTCTTCTGGCGGTTCCTCTGCTGGCGACAATCCAAGGATATGCAGGCTTATGCAAAACCGCCCCTCCGAAGAGAGACCATGCGACCGTGCATGACTGGGAAAAATCAACTGGCTCAGGATAGCCTTTGAGTCTTGCCCGTTTTCATGGGGATCTTTCTGGGGGCGGTTTTGCCAGTAGGAGGCTGGCCGGACGGAAGTCCGACAGCCTCCTAGCGGTGATCCCAGCGGCCTTCGATGAACACCCAGCCGCCCCCGCGAACCTCCCAGCGCGGGGCGACCCAGACAAAGCCCTCGCGGGGTGGCCGTTCCCAATGACCGCGGATCCAAAGGTAGGCGTGGCCGTCGTGCCTCCAGTAGCCGGCGACCCAGACGTGGTACGGCGAGGGGCGCGCGACCACGATTTCTTCATGGCGTAGCGGAGGCGGCGCCTCGCGAATGACCAGGACATGAGGGGCCGGCACGATCGGCGGGGTTCGCACGGCAACACCGACGGCCACGCTGCCCGGACGCCAGAAGCCCGCGATGAAAACGGTGCCACCGACCCTTTGCTCGACGTGGGGCGCCACCCAGACGGCACCTTCACGCGGCGGGCGCACCCAGTGGCCTCTCACCCAGCCGTAGCCGTTTCCCTGCCAGTGCCAGTAGCCGGCGATCCAAACATGATACGGGGAAGGGCGCGCCAGCACCACCTCGGCGCGCAGTGGCGGCGGGGCTTCGCGCACGATGATCTCCTCGGCCGGCGCCCCGTTTTCGACGACCACCGTTTCATACGGCGGCGGTGCCTCGACCACTACCGGGGGTGGCGGGGGAGGGGCCTGTTCGACGATGACCTCACGACGCACGGGACGCTGCTCGGCCACGACACAGCCTGACTGCAGCGCCGAGACGGCCGTGAACAATGCGAACAAGCCGGTTGGAAAAACGACGCGAAGACGCGGTTGGGATTTCATGGGTGTGTTGTCCTTGCTTCTTTCTTCTACAAACATCCAAAACCCAGCGCTAACAGAAATGCCGCCGAAAGCGACATTTTGGTGCCAGAATCTGGAGGGGAATGGTGTTCAGGATTCGTCTGCCTGAGATTTGATTTGGGAAGACCGCCGCCCCGGAGAAACCCAGGGCGGCGGGGAATCGTTGCCCGGTTCGTCGATCAGCCGTGGGGCGGGGATGACGTGGTGGTCGGAGCGGAGAAATTCTCTGTCCGGGTGTTGGTCTTGCCGTCGGGGCCGGTGTTCTCGATCGTCCGGGTGCCGGAGCCGTTCGCGTTGTACGTGGTATCGACGACGCGATCATCGGTTTTGCCATTGGGGAGGGTCACATCGGTAGTCTTGACGGTCTGGCCGGGCGACTTGGTGAACGTGGTGTCGATCGTGGTCTGGCCGCCCTTCGGGCCGGTGATGGTCGTGTCCTTGTCGTAGCCGCTGGCGGTCTTGGTGGTCGTGGAATTCAAGGTGCTGACGCCGCCATTCGGGCCGGTGATGGTGCCAGTCGTGGTGGAACCGGTGGCCGTCTTGGTCTTGTCCAGGTCAAACGTGCTGGTCTTGCCGTTGAAACCAGTTCTCGTGCCCTGAATCTGATAGTTGTTCGGAGCCGTTTCCGTGACCGTTCCCACGCGCGAGGCCGTCTTGCCGTTCGTCAGTGTCGTGGAGGAACTGAACGTTCCCGTGTCCGTGGTTTTGTTCCAGGTGGAACTGCTGGTATGGTCTCCCGTCTGTCCGTTCTGGTTGGTCCAGATCGTGGTGTGCTGCTTCGATCCGGGGCTGCGGGTCGTGCTGGAGTTGAACGTGCCCGAGTTTCCGTTGCTGTCCTGGTAGGTGCCGGTCCGGGTGCGGGTCTTCGTCTGGCTCGCAGCAAGAGCCGAGGAAACTGTCACGGCAACCGTGAGGACGGCGGCGAGGAGGAGATGAGTGAGCTTTTTCATGGAGTTGTCTGATGATTTGTTGGAGGTTGATTCTTTCTACGCCCCCCATGATGCCACCGGGATGTTGCCGCCACCTTGCGACCGCATTACGCTTTGGCAATGCAGGGGGCGGCGGGCAGCGGGTTGAGCGGACTCGCGCAGCCGAGGGGCGAGCCGCGAGGGGCGAGGGGTGAATCCGATGGTGCCGGAGCCCCCGGGTAAACTGCGGTAGATCCGTCAGTAGAGGGGGATATGCGAACCAGGGCGGGCTCGGTCAAAGAGCCGGGTTGCCAAACTGTAATGTTTGCGCAATCAGACAGTAATCGACGCCGGGCAGATTGGTCGTACATTGAAAGGGTATTCCATGCACACTGGCCGGAAGATTCGCTTCGCCCTCGGCACGGCCGCGGCGCTCTGCTCGTTGGCAGCGCTTCCCGCCCTGGTCGCGGCGGATGGTATGCCCGCAAATCCGCCGGCACCGCCCGTCGCGACCAGCCCCGACCCGACTGCGACGGGCGAGCTCGCCCGCTTTGGGGCCTTCCTCGAACAGCATCCGAACATCGAGGCCCGCCTGAGGGAGAATCCCACGCTTGCGGATAACCCCGCGTTCCAGAGAAACCATCCGCTGTTTGCCCAATTCCTCGCTCGTCACCCCGGGATCAGCGCCGAACTCGCGGCCCGGCCGCGCTGGTTTGTCCACCGCGAACTCGTGCGGCAGTCCGCCGCTCCGATTACGCGCGCGCAGCTTGCCGAGTTCGACCGCTTCCTTGACCTGCATCCGAGGCTGGAAAGGCTGCTCGTTCTGCACCCCAGACTGTTGCGCCAGCCCGAATTCCTGAACAACTACCCGGAGCTGCGCGAATACCTAAAGCGGCATCCGGGAGTCAATCGCGACAGCGAATCCAAGCCAGACCGGCTGATGAAGGGCGAGCGCAGGGACTAGGGCGGCGGGAACACCGACGAACAGCTGCCGGGAGCCGGACGGGCGATTTCACCCTGTCATCTTGACCGCCAGTTGTCGGGGGAGGCGCAGCAGGAAGGTCGAGCCCCGGCCGGGAGTTGATTCAACCTCGGCCCGCCCGTCGTGCGCCTCGGCGATCGCTTTCACGAGGCTCAAGCCCAGGCCCATGCCAGGGGCCGAACGGCTGCGATCGGCCCGGAACAGCCGGTCCCAAATCCTTGGCAGATCCTCCGGCGAGATGCCGAGACCGTCATCCTGAACCCGCAGCAGGATTTCCGACTCGGTCATCTCGGCCGACAGCACGACCGAGCGGCCGCTCCCGAGGTATTTGAGCGCGTTATCCACCAGGTTGGCGAGCGCCCGGCGCAAACGCACCCGGTCGCCCTCGAACTCCACTCCGGGCGCCGCCCGCACTCCGAGCCTTGCCCCCTTCTCTTCGGCGGCAAACTCGTAGAGCTCCGCCACCTCGGCCAACATGTCCGCCGCCGCGATCGTTTCCCGCCGAAGCTTCATCGCCCCCGCTTCGGCTTCGGCGACATCGAGCAGGGTGTCCAAGGTCGCCTGCACGCGCTGCGCTTCCTCGAGACAATCGGCCAGGGCGTCGCGGGCCGCACTCTCCCGCTCGGTTTTCGCCAATCCGGATTCCACGGTGACCTGCAGGCGGGTGAGCGGTGTGCGCAGATCGTGCGCCACATGGTCGAGCGACTGCCGCAGGCTCTCGACCAACCGCTGCTGCCGCTCGAGGACTGCGTTGAAGGCTTCCGCGAGGTTGCGCATCTCGCCCGCCGACCGAGGGGGAGTCACTCGCGCCGCCCAGTCGCCGGTCCGCACAATATGGCGCATCACCGCCACCGTGCGCCGGAGCGGACTGAGCGAGACCATGACCATGAGCACGCCGCCGGCGATTCCCGCGAGCAGCAACGGCGCGACGGCGGTCGCGAACAATCCGCGATAGGTCGCGCGGACATCGGCAAGCACGCCGGAGAATCTGGCCGCCCGCAACGTCTCTCCCGACGCCAATGACATCGCCGTCGCGGTCCAGCCGCCGGCGGCACTCACGGCATTCTTTGGCGCCGCCGCCGCCGCGCCAAGTTCCGCCCAGGGCACTTCGGGGGCGTCTGCAGTGGCGCCATCAAAAAGGACTGATCGATCGGGCCCCTCCACGCGGACCGCGAGTTGCTCACCGGTCGTCGTCTCCAGCTCCTTCAGCAGGCTGGCCAGTCCATCGTTTCGGGAACCCTGCCACGCCAGCCGCAGGTCCTCGCTTCGATCCAGCACGAGGGACGCCTCCTCCCGCGCCAGGGCGCGTTCCAGCAACACCCCGGCTCCGAAGTAGATGGCGACGACGGCCACCGCAAAAAGCCCCCCGACCGCCAGGGCGAGGCGCAGGCTGAACCGCCAGTCCAGTCGCTCACTCGCGCCGGAGAACATAGCCGAAACCCCGCTCGGTATGGAGCAGCTTCACGGGCGCGTCGCGGTCGAGCTTGCTCCGCAGCCGGCAGACGAGCACGTCGACCACGTTGGTCTGCGGGTCAAAGCCGTAATCGTAAACATGCTCCAGGATGGTCGTCTTCGAAACCACCCGGCCGGCGTTGCGGATGAGATACTCGAGCAGGGCGAATTCCCGCGGCTGCAGCACCAGCGTCTCGCCCGCGCGGGTCGCGCGCCGGGAAAGCAGGTCGAGCTCAACGTCGGCGTAGGAGAGCCGGGTCGTCTCGGGCTGGGCGGTGCTGCGCCGAACCACCGCCTGCACCCGCGCCAAGAGTTCGGTGAACGAAAACGGCTTCGTCAGGTAATCGTCGCCCCCGCGGCGCAGCCCGGCGACGCGGTCGTCGACACTGCGGCGGGCGCTGAGAATCACCACCGGGAGCCGCAAGCCGGCCGCGCGCACCTTCTCGATCAACTCGAGTCCGTCGAACCCCGGCAGCATGATGTCCACCACCGCGACGTCGAACGGCGTTGTCCGGACAACCGTAAGGGCGTCGGGTCCATTCGCCACGGTGTCGACCGCAAACCCCGCCTCCCGGAGCCCCTTGGCCACAAACGAGGAGATCTTCACGTCATCATCGACCACGAGTGCACGCATCTCGCGCACTCTGACGAAACGGCAAAGACGGGGCGAGCCTGATTCTGGCCGTCTTCGTGGTTGAATTCTTTCGCACGGGTCCGGCTTAGCGGGGCGCGGGCCACGCCCGGGCGAATGGCTGGCTTTTCAACCAGGCGGCCAGCTCGTCGGCCAGGGCGCGATCGTCATTTACCCGCGGGTGATTGGACGACCAGTGCTGAAAGACGAAATGGGCCATCTGCGGATCCCCTTGTTCCAGCTCGGCCACGGCGGCTTCCCACGCCTGGCGCAACGCCGCGCTCTGCGCCCCGCCATACATTCCGCCGCGCAGGAGCACGATTGTTGCCGCGGGATGGGCACGGCGAATTGCCCGGACCAGCGCAACATATTCCGCGGAGAAGGTTGCCGGGAAGGGCAGTCCCTTGGCGTGAGTGAAGGAGTCGTCGTTCTCGCCCAGGTTCACGAACACCACGTCGGGTGTCCACGTGCTGAGATCGGCTTTTGACGACTTGGGGTCCGGATAAACGCGGTCCCACACTTCCGCGGCGCGGAAGGGTACCCAGCCGACGACTATGCCCATCCCGCTGACAGCGATGTTGCGGTAGTCGGCGGCGAAAGCGGCGGCGGTCATCGCCCCGTAGCTCAGGGCATTGTTGTGCGTGCGGCGGTCCTCCCACTGGTCGGCGGGGCCGTCCTCGTTGCACGCGCCGGCCGTGATCGAATCGCCGATGAATTCCATCGCCAGCCGATCGCCGGGTGCGGCGGGAGCGAAAGCGTCGGCCGCGCGCGCAATCTCAATGCCGCGAAAACGCGCGGTGCCGGCGGACGCCTCGGAGCGTTTGAACAACATCAGCCGGTGGCGGCCGCTGGTGAGAGGCAGGGGACAGGCGATGCGCTGATCGGCGCCGGCCGGGACGGCGAGGACGGCCTGGGCGTCATCCACGTGGACTTCGAAGAAGTTTTGTCCGCTGAGGCCTTCAAAACGGAAGGCCAGTTGATCGCCCGTGAAATCGAGGCGGATACGGCTCCCCTGCCACACCACAACCGGAGCCGCGGGGTCCGCGCGATCAAAGCGACCTTCATAGCGGAAGCGGGAATCAGCCGCGGAAACCAGGCGGGTCCCGGCCGCTGGTTGAGACGGATCCGCGGCTGGCGGGGCGGGGAGAACCGCTGGCGCCGCGGCCGTGGAGGCGGATTCCGGTCGGGCGGCCGGAAGCAACGCAAGGAGCAGAGCAGCCGGCAGGGCAGCCCGGCGGACGAAACGGCAGGGATGAGACATGGCTCCTCTGCGATGCCACAGGCCGGCGCTTTGGAAAAACAAATTCGCGTCGACCGGCGCAGTTCTCCAGAAGTGGGAGGCCCAATCTTTCTTTTTATGAACAATCGTCTGACGGCAGTCATGCTCGGAGTGCTGTTCTGGCTGGCGGGGGGCTTCGCATCCGCCGCCGCCGCGGAAGCGGAAACCGGCGGGCGGGAGCAAATGCCGCTGACGGAAGGGTGGCGATTCCACCAGGGCGCAGCGGCCGGCGCGGCGGCCGCGGCGTTTGACGATTCGGCCTGGGAGGCGATCGCGCTGCCGCACACCTGGAACGCCAGGGATGGGAACGCCCCCGGCTATTACCAGGGGGACGGTTGGTACCGCCGGCGTTTTCCGGTGCCGGCGGCCTGGGCGGGGAAACGGATCTTTCTCCAGTTCGACGGGGCGAACCGCAGCGCCGAGGTGTTCCTCAACGGACATTGGCTCGGGCGGCATCGCGGTGGGTTTGCGCGCTTCCGGTTCGACGCCACGTCCGCGGTGGATCCAAACGGTTCCAACGTCCTGGCCGTGCGGGTGAACAACGATCCCCACGACAACCTGCCGCCCGTCAGCGCCGACTTCACCTTTTTTGGCGGCCTGTACCGCTCGGTCAGCCTGGTGGCCACGGACCCGGTGCACATCGACCTGCTCGACCACGCCGCGCCCGGCGTCTACGTGCGGCAGAAACAAGTCACCGCGGACACCGCCGAGCTCGACCTGCAGGTGAAGCTGGCGAACGACGCCGAAACTGCCGCCGACGTGACCGTGCGGACGACGATTGCCGAGGCGGACGGCACTCCGGTGCAGACCGTGGAAACACGGGCGTCGCTCGCGGCGCTCGCCCGGAGCGAGACCAGGAGCCGGCTGCTGCTGGCGCATCCGCACTTGTGGAACGCGCAGGCGGATCCCTACCTTTATCGCGTGCGGACCGAGGTGGTGGTGGCCGGCGCAGTGCGCGATGCCGTGACGCTGCCGCTGGGTTTGCGCTTTTTTTCCGTCGATCCCGCGCGGGGCTGCTCGCTCAACGGTCGTTATCTCGATCTGCACGGCGTGTGCCGGCACCAGGACCGCCCGGGCAAGGGCTGGGCGATCAGCGCCGCCGACGAGCGGGAGGATTTCGCGATGATCGAGGAACTCGGGGCGACGATGGTCCGGCAGTCGCACTACCAGCAGTCGCAACTCTGGGATGACCTCGGGGACGAGCGCGGGATCGTGATGTGGACGGAGCTGGCGTACGTGAACGACGCACGGGACAACCGCGAGTTTTGCGAGAACGCGAAGGAGCAGCTGCGCGAACTGATCCGCCAGAATCTCCATCACCCCGCGATCCTGTTCTGGAGCATCGGCAATGAAACCTTCGTGCGGGACAGCAAGGTGATGCCGGCCGACACCAACGACCGCCTGCTGCGGGAGCTCGCGGCGGTTGCGCGCGAGGAGGACCCCTCGCGCCTGTCGACCTATGCAAGCAACGGCGACGTGAGCGAGCCGCGCGCCGGCGTTACGGATGTCGTCGGTTTCAACAAGTATTTCGGTTGGTATGGCGGCGCCCCGGAGGAATTCGCTCCTTGGGCGGACGCGCAACATGCCGCCCGGCCGGACCTCCGGATGGGCATCAGCGAATTCGGCGCGGGCGCGAACATTGCGCACCATGAGGAGCCCGCGCGGAAGCCGGTCACCACCGGACAGTGGCATCCCGAGGAGTGGCAGTCGGCTTACCACGAGGTCTACTGGCAGGCGATGGCCGGCCGCCCGTGGCTTTGGTGCAAGCTGGTCTGGTGCATGTTCGATTTCGCGAGCGCCGGCCGCCACGAAGGCGCCACGCCGGGCCGCAACGACAAGGGGCTCGTGACCGCCGACCGGACGACGAGGAAGGACGCATTCTACTGGTATCAGGCCAACTGGAGCGAGCGGCCGGTGCTACACATCACGTCGCGGCGGTTCGTCGACCGGACGCAGCCGGTGACCGCCGTCAAGGTCTACTCCAACGCCGAGGCCGTCGAGTTGCGGGTCAACGGGGTTTCCCTCGGGTCGAAGACCAGCCCGAACCACATTTTCCTGTGGCCCGGGGTGACGCTGCAGCCGGGCCGCAACGTCATTGCCGCGAGCGCCACGCGCGGCGGGCGCGAGCTCACGGACGGGTGCGAGTGGACGTATGCCCCGGTGGCGGCCGGCCATTGATTGGCTGCTTCCGATCCGGGCCGAACGCTCTTCCCTTATGATCAGGCAACTGGTTCGAGTTCTCGTTTGGTTCACGTGGGCTGTGATGGCGGCCCCTGCTGCCCGGGCCGTGGTACCGGCTCACACCTTTGCCATTGGTGGACAAGAGTTCCTACTCGATGGGAAACCGTTTTTGATCCGCTGCGGAGAGATCCACTTTGCCCGTGTCCCCCGGGAATACTGGTGGCAGCGCCTGCAGATGTGCCGGGCGATGGGGCTGAACACGGTCTGCATCTATCTCTTTTGGAATTTCCACGAATGGCAGGAGGGCCATTTTGACTGGAGCGGGCAGGCCGACGCGGCGGCGTTCTGCCGGATGGCCCAGGAGGAAGGGCTGTGGGTGCTGCTGCGGCCCGGTCCGTATTCCTGTGCCGAATGGGAGATGGGAGGGCTGCCGTGGTGGCTGCTCAAGCGGGACGGCATCAGGTTGCGCACCACCGACCCGGCGTTTCTGGAACCGGCGCAGCGTTACCTCCAGGAGGTAGGACGCGTCTTCGGGCCGCTGCAAATCACGAGAGGTGGGCCGCTGCTCATGGTGCAGGTGGAGAACGAATACGGGTCGTTCGGCCAGGACCCGGCCTACCTAGGGGCGCTGCGGCAGACCTTGCTCGACAGCGGATTCGCCGTGCCGCTCTTCGCCTGCAATCCCCCCTCGGACATCAAGAACGGTTTTCGCGACGACCTCTTCCAGGTGGTGAATTTTGGCCGCGATGCCGCCGGGGCCTTCAAGACCCTGCGGGAGTACCAGAAGACCGGGCCGTTGATGAACGGCGAGTTCTATCCCGGCTGGTTCGACGCATGGGGGCGCCGGCACGCGGTCGGGGCGACCGACCAGATACTGCGGGAGCTCGCGTTCATGTTGGAGCACGGAATGTCGTTCAGCATCTATATGGCGCACGGCGGCACCTCGTTCGGCCTCTGGTCGGGAGCGGACCGGCCATTCGTGCCCGACACGTCTAGCTACGACTACGATGCGCCGATCAGCGAGGCCGGCTGGCCCACGGAGAAGTTCAACGCCATTCGCGAATTGTTCGCGCAACATCTCCTGCCCGGGGAAACGCTGCCGCCGATTCCCTCCCGGCATCCCGTGGTCGCGCTCGCTCCTTTCGCCCTGCCGAAGGTCGCTCCGGTGTTCGAGAATCTGCCGGCGGCGCGGCACGAGGAACGGCCGCGGGCGATCGAGTTGTTCGATCACAGCCGGGGTTGCACGGTCTACCGCACGACGTTGGCCGCCGGCCCGGCGGGGACCCTGACGGCGAAGGCCGTGAACGACTTTGCCTGGGTGTTTCTCGATGGCCGGCTGACGGGCGTAATGGACCGCCGGAGCCGGTCCTTCCGCGTCCCGGTGCCCGCCCGCGCGAAGCCGGCCCGACTGGACGTGCTTGTCGAGTCGGTCGGTCGGGTGAATTTCGGCCGCGAGGTCCTTGACCCGAAAGGGCTGCTGGCACCAGTTGAATTCGGGCCCACCGGAGAGACGGCGGCGGCCGTCGAATTGACGGGGTGGGACGTCTACCCCTTGCCTCTCGATTCGGCCGAGTTGTCGGCCCTGCACTGGCATGCATCCGACGCTGGCCCGGGCGCTCCGGCGGAGGCGGCTTTCTGGCGCGGGGCGTTCGAGCTGGCGCAACCGGCGGACACCTTCCTCGATTTGCGCACGTGGAGCAAAGGGGTGGTTTGGGTCAATGGCCATTGCCTCGGCCGCTTCTGGAACATCGGACCGACTCAGACCATGTATTGCCCCGGGCCGTGGCTGCGGCCGGGGCGCAACGACGTCATCGTGCTCGATCTCATTGGCCCGGCCTCGCCCCGCCTCGCCGGTTTGGAGAGGCCCATTCTCGACGAGCTGCACCCTGAGAAGGACTTCGACCCAGTGCCCACGCCGTGAGATCGCCTTTGCCGCGGCGCCGGCCGGTCCGGTTTTGTTACTGCTAACAGAACTTCTTGGTTTCAACCGCGAGGGAACGTGATATTCCGCAAGACCAGAAGCCGGAGCGGCTACCGGTTGGCCGGTCCCGGCCGCCACCCCATTATGCACCGCTTTTCATTGGTCACCGCATTAGGCCTCATGACGCTCCTGCATTGCTCCGGCACTCCCGCCGCCCCGGCTCCTGAATTCCGATGGTCGTCAGCCGTGGCCCGCACGTTCATCGCCCGCTTTCCGGATCCCGACAGCATCCACTGGGTTGGACAGGCCAACCACTTCAGCTGGCAGGCCGGTTACGCCATGTTCACGATGGAAAAGCTGTGGCGGCTGACCGGCGACGTCCGCTACTACAACTACATCAGGCGGTATGTGGACCAGCAGGTCGACGAACACGGCAACATTCCGGGCTTTGTGCCAACCGCGCTCGACAACTTCCTCCCGGGTTACGCCATTCTGTTCATGCACGAGCAGACCGGACTTGAGAAGTACAAGATCGCGGCCACCAGAATCCGCGACGGCTTTCGCGACTTTCCCCGGAATTCCGACGGCGGCTTCTGGCATGGCGATTGGGCCAAACATCAGATGTGGGTCGACGGCGTGTTCATGGGACAGATGTTCCTGGCGCGGTACGCGAAGACCGTGGGCGATCGCGACGACGCCTTTGGTGAGGTTGTCCGGCAGATGGAACTCGCGCTGCAGCACTGCCGCAAGTCCAACGGGCTGCTCTTGCACGGGTGGGACGAGTCGCGGACGGCCAGCTGGGCCGACAAGAAGACGGGTCTGGCCCCGGAGGTCTGGAGCGAAGGGCTCGGGTGGTACGCCGTGCTGCTGGCCGACGTCTTCGACTATCTCCCGCCGGATCACCCCGCGCGCGAGCGGTTGCTGGCCGCGCTCCGCGACCTGTGCCACGGCCTCAAGGAGGTGCAGGACCAGCGGACCGGGATGTGGTGTCAGGTCGTGGACAAACCGGAGGCGCCGGGCAACTGGAACGAAACCTCCGGCACCAGCATGTTCCTGTACGTCCTCAGGAAATCGATGGACCGCGGGTATGTCAGCCGGGCGGAATACGCCCCGGTGGTGGAAAGGGCCTATGCCGGCATCACGAAGAAAGTGCGGACCGGCGCCGATGGGCTGATTGACGTGTTCGACTGCAGCAGCATCGGGATCCAGGACAATTTCCAGGCTTATATCAACTCGCCCAAGGAGGTGAACCCATTTGCCGGCGTCACGTCCTTCATCCTCGGCACCAGCATCATGGAGCAACGTTAGGAACCTGGCTCAGCGCTCGGCCGCCGGCGCCTCCCGCGTTTCAGGAATGAGTTTCCCCTCCTGCCAGCTCCCGTCGAGCATCGCGATGTCGCGGCGGGCCGGAACGCCGGTCTCGCGCTGGATCAGCTTCAAATGCAATAGCGCCGCTGCGTGTTCGCCGACGCGGTCGTGGCCTTGGTCGACGCCGGCCAGATTTGAGGCCGGGTTGACGTTAAGATGAATGAACGAAAGAGCGCGGCGTTGTTCGCCTTCCAACAGATCGTGATGGTGCTGGTCGCTGCTCAACAGGACATCCGGACGATGGTCCGCGACCCACGCCGCCATCGCCTTCGCCGAGAATCCGGCTGTGAGCAGGACGGGGATGGCCGCCCGGCCGGATTGCACCTGCTGCAGGAGGTAGGACGCCCGCAGCGTTCCCACGGTTCGCACGTCCTCGTGTTCGGTCAATGCCAGTCCGATCCGGCGGAAACCGTGGGCGGCCGCCTCCCGCCAGGCGAGTTCAACCGACTGAAAGTGGTTGGTGGAGACCGTGGTTAGCCCGGGATGGGCGAGACTCCGGCCGACGGCCACGGCGCTGAACCAGTCCCATTCCAGGTCCAGGGAGGATTCGCCGGACGCGAGCGGCCCGACGAGCACGCCGCGGATCCCGCGGTCGCGGAGAATCCGGGAGGCGCGGCGGGCGGTGAGATTGGGATCGCCCATCCAGAACGGCTCCAGCCGGTAGCCCAGTTGCTCCGCCCGCCGGCAGGCACCCTCGTAATAGCGCACGAACGTCACGACCCGTTTCCACTGTTGGGGCGTCGGGTGATTGGTGATGAAGGCGATGGGTTCGAAGTCCGTGTGTTTTCGTCGGCCGAGGCGGTAGGCGTTCAGCACGGCGAGCGCCGGGTCGGGCCGGTAATGCAGCCGGCGCGCCAGCGCGAGCACGCGCCGGTGTGTCGCGGCCGCCACCCCGGGCGCATTGCGCAGGGCGCGGGACACCGTCATCACGCTCAGCCCCAGCCGCTCCGCAATCTGGCGCATGGTGCAGGGTTCGGAGGCGCTTTCCATGGTTGGCGTTGTTACTGATAACAAGACACGGCAATTCCAAACGACAATCCGAATGTCACCTTGGATTTTCATCCGAATCAGCCTATGATGCCCCAAGTGCTTTCGTTGCGCCCGCTGCCCCGTCGATTTCCTGGCGCCCCGACTCCCCGGTCGCGGCTCCAGACCACCGCAGCGGCGAGGGCCCGCCCCGGCGGAGGGAGCTTCGGGCTGGTGGCCTGGCTCATCATCGGTCTCGCCTGCTGTGCGGCCGGCCGCGCCGAGGCGCCCGCCGCCCGGGTTTTCGATGTCCGGGCCCAGGGCGCGGCGGGCGATGGCCGGACGGTCGATACCGACGCGATCAACCGAGCCATCCTGGCCGCGGCCGCGACCGGCGGCGGCACGGTGCTTTTTCCGCCCGGCACGTACCTCTCTGCGTCGATCCACCTGAAGAGCAACATCACGTTGTGGCTCGAGGCCGGGTCGACGATTGAGGCCGTTGATCCCGCGCGCGTCCCGTACGATCTGCCCGAACCGAACGAGTGGGGCGACCAGTTTCATTATCAAGACTTCGGCCACAGCCACTGGCAAAACAGCCTGATCTGGGGCATCGGCCTCGAGAACGTCTCCATTCTCGGTCCGGGTCGGATTCACGGACGGGGCTTGAATTGCGGCTTTGACCGCTTTGCCGACGCCGCGAAGGGCGGAAAACGGTACGAGGACGGCGCACCCGGGAATGGCAACAAGGCGATCGCGCTGCGCGATTGCCGCAACGTGCTTCTGCGCGATTTTTCCATCCTGCACGGCGGTCACTTCGGCATCCTTGCCACGGGCGTGGACAACCTGACGATCGACAACCTCAAGATTGATACCAACCGGGACGGGATGGACATCGATGCCTGCCAGAACGTGCGGGTCGCCCGGTGCAGCGTGAACTCCCCCTGGGATGACGGGATCTGCCTGAAAGCCTCCTACGGCCTGGGGAAAATCCGTCATTGCGACAACATCACGATCTCCGATTGCTTTCTCGCGGGAAACTTCGACGAGGGCACGCTGCTTGACGCCACCTTCAAGCGCAGCACCCCGGAGTACAAATCCTCCCGCATGGGTCGCATCAAGCTCGGCACCGAATCGAACGGGGACTTCAAGAACGTCGCCATTACGAACTGTGTCTTCGACGATTGCTGCGGCATCGCCATTGAGAGCGTCGACGGCTCCCATATCGAGGATGTCGTCATCTCCAACATCACGATGCGCCATGTGGCCAACTCGCCGATCTTCATCCGCCTCGGCCGCCGGCTGCGCGGCCCGGACAACCCGCCGGTCGGCACCATCCGCCGGATCAGCATCGATAACGTGGTGGCCTCCGACGCCAACGGACATCTCGGGTGCATTTTCAGCGGCATTCCCGGCCATCCGATCGAAGACATCCGGATCAGCAACGTTCGCATCGTGCAGCAGGGGGGCGGTGCGCAGGAACTGGGCGAGCGGGTGCCGCCCGAAGAGGAAGGCGCCTACCCGGAGCCCTCGATGTTTGGCGACATGCCTTCGTACGCTTGCTTCATCCGCCACGCGCGGGCGATCGAGATCAGCCACGTGAAGATCGACTACATGCGGCCCGAGGCGCGCCCAGCATTTGTGCTCGCGGAGGTCCAGGATATCCGGTTCGACCACCTCAACGTCCGGCGCGGTACGGACGCGGCGCCCTTGTTCGATCTTCGCGATGTAACCGATTTCGCCGTCGAGGACAGCCGCGGGATTGCGGATACCTCCGTGGCGGGACCCGTGGTCCGCCAGAAGTTGTGATGCGAACCCGCTTTCAACTGGAGAAAAAGGGTGGAGCGGCTTGTCCTCAAGACGCCAAGGCGCGTTGCCCCTTCGACTTCGCGCAGGGTCCCGAGCCGGTCGAGGGAGGGACAACGCGTTCCACCGTTGCCAGCCTGGTCCGCAGAATTTGAGGCGCGGCCAAACCCGAACCACCCTATGAATTCCCAATTCTCCCATCGCTTCTTTGACTTCCGACTGTCGTGGACGTCCGGCTTTTTGGCCGTCCTCCTGGCCGTTGCCGGCGGGACCGTCCGCGCAGCCGAGCCGCTCTCCGCACCCCTCGAGCTGCAATCACCCGACGGCCGCATCGTCGTGACGGTCAATCCGACGGGCGCCATGACCTACCGCGTGGCGGTGGACGGCACGCCGGTCCTGAACGATTCCCGGCTCGGCTTGCGCTTGCGCGACGGCGAACTCGGCCGCGAGGTCACGCTCGTCAAGGCCGAACGGAGCGAAGCCGATGCGACCTGGATCAACCCGCTCGGCAAGCGGCGCGAGGTGCGCGACCATCATCGCGAGCTCGCGCTGACGCTGCGGGAGCGCGCGGGCGGCCGCGAGTTCCAGGTGATTTTTCGCGCCTTCGACGACGGGGTCGGCTTCCGCTATGCCCTGCCCGCCGGGGCGGGCGCCCAGGACTTTGTTGTGGATGAGGAGCTGACGGAGTTCGCCTTTACGGCCGACAACCCCTGCTACGCGGGCGACCACACCCACGTCCCGTCGGACGCCTATGATGTGCGCGGCGGTTTCGCAGGGTCCCAGGAGTGGGAGTTCCTGCGCCAGCGCCTGTCGGAGCTGTCGTCGGAAACCGTGACCGGTTTGCCGTTGCTCACGCACACTCCGGCCGCGTGGCTGGCCGTGACCGAAGCCGACCTGATCGACTGGGCCGGCCTCTGGCTGGCCCGCGCACCGCAGGCGGCGGGCACGACCGCGGTGACCCTGCGCAGCCGGCTGGCGCCGCGGCTGGACGGGCAGGGGCTGGTGAAAGGCGCGCTGCCGCACGCGTCGCCCTGGCGGGTGCTGCTCATCGGCCGGGAACCGGGCCGGCTGATCGAGAGCGACCTGGTGCTGAACCTGAGCACGCCCTGCCAGATCGCCGATCCCTCGTGGGTCAAACCCGGCATGATGGCGTGGGATAGCTGGTGGTCAGGTATCGGCAGTAAGGATACCGGAACGATGAAGGACTTCATCCAGTTCGCCGGCGAGATGGGCTGGCCCTACCAGCTCGTCGACGGTGGGTGGTATGTCGGCACCCACACCGGCATTCCCCGGCCCGGTTCCGACATCACCCGGCCGGTTCCCGAGGTGGACATGACCGAACTCCTCCGTTTTGCCGCGGAAAACAAGGTGCGGCTGTGGGTCTGGCTCTACTGGACCGACGCCGCGCAGGGCGATGCCTTCAAGCCGGCCTTTGCGCTGTACGAGAAATGGGGCCTGGCCGGGGTGAAGATCGATTTCATGGACCGCGACGACCAGGAAATGGTGAACTGGTACGAGACGGTGACCCGCACCGCCGCGGAGCATCACCTGCTGGTCGATTTCCACGGCGCCTTCAAACCGACCGGCATGATCCGCACCTGGCCCAACCAGATCACCCGCGAGGGCATTCTGGGCAACGAATACAACAAGTGGAGCCGGCGGGTCACCGCGGAACATCGCGTCACGCTGCCGTTCACCCGCTTCCTGGCCGGGCCGGGCGACTTCACCCCCGGCGGTTTCGTCAACCGCCCGGCGGATCGGTTCCTGCCGAATGTCAGCCCGACGCAGGTGCAAAGCACGCGCGCCGGCCAGCTCGCGCTGTTTGTCGCGTACGACAGTCCGGTGATGTGCGTGTGCGACCATCCCGCCAACCTGCGCGGCCAGCCCGGCATCGATTTCCTCAGGCTCGTGCCGACCGTGTGGGATGATACCCAGGTGCTCTCAGGCGTGGTGGGCGAGCATCTGGTGGTGGCGCGGCGCTCCGGGGCCGACTGGTACCTCGGGGCGCTCAACAACGGTTTCACGCGCGTGCGGTCCGTGAAGCTCGGTTTCCTCGGGGCGGGAAAGTGGCGGCTGCGCTGGTGGCACGACGCGGCCGACAGCGCCGAGAATGCCGAGCACCTCGAGATCGAAGAGCGCGTGGTGTCGGCCGACACCACGCTCGACCTGCGACTGGCGCCCGGCGGCGGCGCCGTTGCGCGATTTGTGCCGATGCCTTAGCCTTGGCTTGCTTTCTCCCCCATCATGAATCTCCTCCCGCCAAACCCGGCGTCGCGACTGGCAGCCTTCGCTGCGCTGGCACTGTTTTCGTTTCTTCCGGCGCGGGCGGCGGACTCCGTCGCCGCTCCCCCGGCCGCCGGCGCCGCGTTGCCGCCGCTCTGGACGCCCTTAGACGGGCCCAACCATCCGATGGGCGTGGGCAAGGGCATTTTCCCAGGGAGGGTCCTGTGGATCCGCGATCTGGCGGCGACTCCGTGGGACGGGAAGACAGGCAATTGGTGGGACGAGGGCACCGGCATCAGCCAGCCCGCGGTTGACAACATGATGTCGCGTTCGGTCCGGGCCCTTGCCGGAGCCTCATCCGAAGCCGCCGCCTGGGAGGCGATCTTCAGATACCACAACCACACTCAGCGCGGAAAAGACACCGGCTATGCGCCCGGCGAGAAGATCGCCGTGAAAATCAACTGTAACAACGCATACGATGGTTATGGCGATGTTGACGGCCAGATCGACCAGTCGCCGCAGACCCTGGTCGCACTGCTGCACCAGCTCGTCTCGATCGCCGGCGTGCCGCAGGAGATGATCACCGTTTACGAGGCGGTCCGCGTCGTCCCCGACCGGGTCTACCAGCCGTCGCATGCCGCGTTCCCGGGCGTCCGCTTCGTCGATTCCAAGGGGGACGGCACCAACGGGCGCCTCCCGGTGGAGTACCAGAAGGATACGCTCCATTATTCCATCCCGGATCCCAAAGTCGGCCGGGACCTGCCGAAGTGCGTGGTCGAGGCGACGTACCTGGTGAATCTCACGCTCGTGAAGGGCCACCCGACCACCGGCGTCTCGCTCACCGCGAAGAACCACTATGGCACGGTCGACGTGCGCGACCACGAGATCTACGTCAACTCGCACTCCCACCCGATGGCGACGTATCATCCCTTCGTCGACATGATCGGCTCGAAGGAGCTGGGCGGAAAGACCCTGCTCTTCATCCTCGACGGCCTCTACGGCGTGCGCGACGTCAATGACAACGTCGCCGAGCATGGCCATTGGGCGAAGCTTTTCCACGGGGAGTGGATGGCCAGCCTGTTCCTGTCGCAGGATCCGATCGCCATCGATTCGGTGGGATTTGACTTTATCCGGTCCGAGTTTCCTTACGGCCGGTTCAAGGATTTCCAGCCGACGAAGAACGCGGACAACTACCTGCACGAGGCGGCGCTGGCGGACCACCCGCCCTCGGGCTTCCATTACGCGCCCGATGGGGAGCCGCTGAAAAGCCTCGGCGTCCACGAGCATTGGAACAACGAGGTCGACCGCCAGTACTCGCGTAATCTCGACCCGGTGAACGGCCAGGGCATCGAGCTGCTCGTCGTGCCCGCGCACCCGTAGCCATGTGACGGGCTTGGGAGCCTGCCGCATGGCTGGCTAGTGCCAGATTTCGCCGCGGGTCACGTCACCCGGCACGTCCAGAAGTTGGACGCTCGAAACGGTGCGAAGATCGCGGTGGTCCGCAAAGGTCCAGACGACGCGCTTATCCGGTGTGACCTCGATGATGTGGGGCGCTTCGCCGAAGTGGCCGTGCCCAAGCCAGTTGGTCAGCACGGTGTTCCCGTTCGGCAGGCGCTGCAGTCCCGTCATGAACTTCAGATGAATGCCGGGCAGTTCGTCGGTGGCCACCGACCAGACGGTTTTCCCCGCCGCGTCCACTTCGAAAACATGCGCGGCCCCGCCGGGCCGGTCGGCGCAGGCGACCAGCGTGTTGCCGTTGGGCAGGCGGATGGCGGTATGCGGTCCGCCCGGAGCCGGGATCTCGCGGACGACGGCGCCCCGGTCGTCGTACTCCCGGACCACATCGAGTCCATAGTGCGCCACCAGGTAATGGCCGTTGTCCAGACGCCGGGCATTGCGCATGAAGGCTCCGCCGCCATCGGCGCCGGGCGGCAGCAGCCGGACTTCCTTCACGATGCGGCCGGCGCGATCAACCTCGAGCAGGCGTCCGCTGTTGCACTCGCCGACAAAGGTCAGGCCGTTCGCCAGCCGCTGGCACGCGTAGATCGCGCTCGCCGACTCGTAGGCAAAGACCACCTCCTTGGCCCGGGTCACCTCCTTGACGCCGTGGCCGGTGTTGAACAGCAGGTTGCCGTCCGGGAGAATCCACACGTCGTTGCAGGAGGGAGCGGGGTAATCCCATTCGATCTTCCCCTCCGCTGAGATGATGAAAACCTTCCCCTGGGTATAATCCGTGCAGACGAACGAATGCCCCGTACCGACCGGCGCAGATGCCGGAGCCGCCTGGAATCCCACGACCGCCGCCAAGATCGCGCCACGCAAACTAACGGTGAACGGACCAGCATTCATAAGCTCAGCATCAGGAAGTTGCGGCTTCAGGTCCAGTCTTCGCCAGCGCGCTTAAAAGGGTGGAACCCCGGAATCCAAGATCGAGAGACCGCCTCGGCCCGGACAACGTGTTTAATGTGGAGCAGCGTGTCCCCAAGACGCCCGACCACCGCGGATGCCCGCGGAATTCCGCCGTCACACCCAGGACGCGACGACCTGCCCGCTCATGAAACATGCCGGTTAATCAGATCAAGTAGCCATGCTGTTTTGTGATGGTCAAATGCCCTTGAGGTTGCAGTACCAAGACTCTTGCGATTCATCGAAATCACGCTGCACGGCTCCACCCCTAACCCAAAGCCGCGCTGAGCTGATCCCTTTGCTCTGCACCTGCCCAAGCATACTTGATCGGAGTCCGGCCAAATCGGTTCCTCGATCTGCTGCAGGACGTGGTGTTTCTCAGCCACCAGCTAATCCCGCGGTCTCGCCATCTTCGGGCTGCCTCGCGTGCACAACATCCGGGCAAACTCTCTTTCTGGGGAACTACTAGCGGAATGGAAATGAACATGAAAAAGACATCATTACTCCTGTTGGGCTCGCTGCTCCTGGCCGCGCCGGTGGCCGTTCACGCCCAGTTCAATTACACGTCCAACGGCACTAACATCACGATCACGGGTTATACCGGCCCCGGCGGCGCCGTGACGATTCCCAGCACGATCAATGGCCTTCCGGTGGCCCAAATCGCAAACTGGGCGTTCATCGCCAACTACAATATTACCAGTGTCACGATCCCGAACGGGGTCGTCCTGATCGGGATGGAGGCATTCGCCGCCTGCGTCAACCTGACCAGTGTCACAATCCCCAGCAGCGTCGGCAGCATTGGAGAATACGCGTTCAGCAACTGCCTAAAACTTCCGGCGATCTCAGTGGATCCCCAGAACCCGTCTTACAGCAGTGTCAATGGAGTGTTGTACGACAAGAACCAGGACACCTTGATTCAATGTCCGGGCGGATTGGCCGGAAGTTACGCGATCCCCGGCGGCGTCACCACCATCGAAGGCAATGCGTTCGGGGGCTGCGTTGACCTGACCAGCGTCACGATCCCCAGCAGCCTCACGAGCATCGGGAGCCAGGCGTTTAGTGACTGCCCCAACCTGACGGCGCTCACGGTGGATCCCCAGAACCCGTCTTACAGCAGCGTCAATGGAGTGTTGTTCGACGAGAGCCAGGCCACCCTCCTTCAATATCCAGGCGGATTGAGTGGCAGTTACGCGATCCCGAGCAGCGTGACCAGCGTCGCAGACTATGCATTCGCTTACGACGCACACCTGACCGGCGTCACGATTCCCGCCAGCGTCACCACCCTTGGGCTCGAAGCGTTCGGTTACTGCACCGGCCTGAGCAGTGTCTCGCTCCCCAACAGCATTACGACCATTCGGTGGGAGGCGTTTTCAGGGTGCTCTGGCCTGACCAGCATCAATATCCCCGCCAGTGTCACCAGCATTGGAAGCCCCGCCCCCGGTACCACGGCGTTCGATGACTGCCCCAGCCTGACGGCGATAAATGTGGATCCTCAGAACCCGACTTATAGCAGTGTCAATGGAGTGTTGTTCGATAAGAGCCAGGCGACCCTCCTCGAATATCCGGACGGATTGATCGGAAGCTACGTGATCCCCAGCAGCGTCACCACCATCCTCATCGACGCCTTCTCTCAATGCACCGGTCTAGCCGGCGTGACGATTCCCGCAAGTGTCACAGTAGTCGATGCCGGCGCGTTCTCCACCTGTCCCAACCTGACGGGAATCTTTTTTCAGGGCAATGCCCCGACTGCTGGTGAAAACGTGTTTGAGAATAACGCCAATCTGACCACGGTTTATTACCTGCCGGGAACCACGGGCTGGGAGGCCACTCTTTCCGGTATTCCCACGACGTTGGATTCCACCCCACTGTCGGTTCCGGTGATCACCTGGGCCACTCCTGCAACAATCACCTATGGCACGGCCCTGTCCTCGGCGCAGCTCGCCGCGACCGCCAACGTGCCGGGCACTTTTGTCTATACGCCGGCGGTAGGCACCGTGTTAGATGCCGGCGCACAAACCTTGAGCGTGGTCTTCACGCCGACTGACACAGCGGATTACATCAAAGGGGCGGCGTCCCGGACGCTAACCGTGAACATGGCAGTCCCCGTGATCACCTGGCCGACTCCCCAAGCAATCACCTATGGCACGGCCCTGTCCTCGGCGCAGCTCGACGCCACCGCCAACGTGCCCGGCACCTTTGTCTATACGCCTGCGGGGGGCACAGTATTGGCCGCCGGCACACAGACCTTGAGTGTGACCTTCACGCCAACTGACGAGATCAATTACGCCATTACCACCGCGACCCAGACGCTAACAGTGAGCCAGACAGTTCCGGTGGTCACCTGGCCGACTCCCCAAGCAATCACCTACGGCACGGCCCTGTCATCGGCGCAGCTCGACGCTACCGCCAATGTGGCCGGCACCTTCGTCTACACGTCCGCGACGGGAACGGTGCTCAGCGCCGGGACGCAAACCTTGAGCGTAACCTTCACGCCGACCGACTCGACCGATTACACCACTGCGACCGCGACCCAAACGCTGACCGTGAACCAGGCAGTCCCGGTGATCACGTGGGCGGCTCCGGCGGCGATGATTTTCCCCACGTTCCTGTCATCGACCCAACTCGACGCCACCGCCAACGTGCCCGGCACCTTTGTTTACACGCCGGCGGCGGGCACCCTCCTGGACCCGGGCGTGCAAACCCTCAGTGTCACGTTCACGCCCACTGACTCGACCGATTACACCACTGCGACCGCGACCCAATCCGTGGCGATGGGCTTCCCCGCGTATTCGGCCATGGACATCGTCACCAACGGGTTCACCGCGCGCTGGTCACCAGTCAATGGCGACAAGGACTACCGCCTGAGCGTCTATAGCAACAGTGCGCTGACCACCTACGTTCCGGGATTCCAGAACCTGGACGTCGGATCCGCCATAGCGGCCAATGTTACCGGCCTCAGCCCGAACACCACCTACTATTACCAGGTCGAAGCCTACGACAGCGCGGGCAATGTGACCAGTTCCAGCACGATGACAGTTACCACGAGCCCGACCATCGTGATCACCACACCGCTAATTGTGACGACGTTGGCAGGCAAAGCCCTTACCGCCGGCAATGCGGACGGCACGGGCACCGCGGCCGAATTCAACTACCCCCTGGGTATAGGCGTCGCCTCCAACAACGCTGGCAATCTCTACGTTGCCGACAGTGGCAACGCGACCATCCGGCAAATCCAGGTGTCCAACGGTGCTGTCACCACCATTGCCGGGAACGCTGGCTCGGGCAGCATCAGCTTCCAGAATCCTTCGAGCGTGACGGTCGACAGCTCCGGCAACATTTATGTGGCCGACACGATGAACAATGCCATCCGGAAGATCACCTCCTCGGGCGTGGTCACCACGCTGGCCGGAAATCCCGGGACTGCTGGCGCTACCGATGGGACAGGCACCGCAGCCGAGTTCGACCGGCCCCAAGGCATCACCACTGACGGCTCTGGCAACCTCTACGTTGCCGATACCAACAACAACACGATCCGGAAGATCGTTGCGGCCACGGGCGCGGTGAGCACGCTCGCCGGCAGCCCGGGTGCCACCGGCAACTCCGATGGAACCGGCGCCTTTGCCGGGTTCGATTACCCTTGCGGGGTCGCGGCCGATGCCGCCGGCAACGTCTACGTCGCTGACACGGAAAACCACACCATCCGGGCGATTACGCCCGGCGGCGTGGTCACAACCGTCGCCGGCATCGCCACCAGCTCCGGTTGCGCCGACGGCGTCGGCAAAGCCGCCCATTTCAACAGCCCTTCGGCTCTGGCTTTTGACACCTCCTCCGGCAATTTGTACGTCGCCGACACGGACAACTTCACGATCCGAATGGTGGTTCCGTCCACCGGCGTGGTCACCACGCTCGCCGGCACGGTGGGAACGAGCGGCAGCACTGACGGCTCCGGCTCGACGGCCCTGTTCTACGCGCCCTCCGGGATCACCACGGACGGCGACGGCAACCTCTACATTGCCGACACCGACAATCAGACCATCCGCCTGGCCATCATGCCCGCTGCTCCGGCCATCGAAAGCCAGCCGCAAAGCCAGACGGTCACCGCGGGGAATTCGGCTTCGTTCACTGTCACGGCGACCGGCCGGCCGGCGCCGGCGTACCAATGGTATTTCAGCGGTACCGCCATCAACGGCGCCACCAGCAGTTCCTACAGCCTGAGCAACGCCCAGTCCGGGAATGCCGGGAACTATACCGTAACCGTCAGCAATTCTGCCGGCACGGTTACCAGTAACACCGCCTCCCTCACGGTTAACGCCGTGATTGCGCCGCCGTCATCAGGCGGCGGAGGCGGCGGTGGTGGTGGAGCGCCGAGCTCATGGTTCTTCCTGGCGCTCCTCCTCATCGGCGGCGCCCGAGCTACCTCCCGCCTGTCACGTTTCTCTTCCCTGAGGCGGTGACTGACTTGCCTCGGCCTGCACCTGGATGCCCTGTTCCGGCAGTCCGCGAGGCCGGTGCGATTTCCCGAAACGCATCGGCTGGCACAGGGCTGACAAGGTCGAGGTGGTGGTTTTTGCAGCGCCGCTGGATTGCCGCCTGGCAGGGGCAGGCGGCCCATCCTGCAATTGCAATCCGGTGAAGGCACTGCTGAAAAGCCGCCGGATCGTGCCGGAAGGCGCTGGCGGTCCGGGCTCGGGGTGCGCGCCCCGCGAAAGCTCGCTATCTTGTTATCAGTAACCAGGCGCGGGACTTTACTTGAGGCGGCTTCTGGACAATTCTGAAAACCGCCCCGGCGTCTGTGGGCGAGCCTCCAAAAGCGCCGGATCATCCATGCTTATGAAGCCATTGTTCACCTCTCCCGCGGTTGGCCTGCGCCGCACTTTGTTTCGCCGGTGGCTGACGCCGGCATTTCTTTGTTCTTGCGCCGCCGGATGGCTGCTTGCGGCTGTTGTTACCCGGGCGGCGCCACCCGGCAAAATCCCGGCGGAATTCAATTTTGTGCCCACGGCACCGAACCAGCCCGTGGGTGTTGCACGCGGCATTTTTCCCGGCCGGGTCGTGTGGGCGCATGACCCGCTGGCCGCGCATTGGGCCGGACACTGGCAGGAGAGGTCCGACCAATGGTGGCTCGACGCCAACACGGACCAGACGCGGGTGGAGGCGATGCTCACCGCCACGCTCCTTGCGCTCACCGACACGACGAACGCCGAGCAGTCCTGGCGGGCGATCTTCGAATATTACAACAAGACCGCCCGCCAGTTGGACCACCGCGGCTACCAGCCGGGCGAAGTCGTGGCGATCAAGATCAATCTCAACAACAGCGACGCTGCAAAGTCGGACAACTATACGGACGAGTCTCCGCAAATGGTCCTGGCCACCGTGCGCCAGTTGGTGAACTCGGCGCATGTGCGCCCTGAAGACATCCTGATCTATGACGTCCGCCGCGACATGCCGCCGTATCTTCTCACGAAAGTGTGGGGCGAATTCAAGGACGTCAGGTTCATCCAGAACGCTCCCCCCAAGGACAGTCAGCCCAAGAACCCGGCCTACGGGGACCATCATGGCCTGGAGGCCGCGGACTGGGTGCCCGGAATGGAATACTCCAACGGCAAATACTGGGAGGCAAAACTGATCGCCAAGCAGGTGTTCAACGCCACCTACATCGTCAACGAGGCGCTGCTCAAGGCGCATTCCTATCCGTTCAACACCAGGGAGGACGGCGATTCGGGCCAGACCGCCATCTCGATGACGGGCAAGAATCATTTCGGGTCGATCAAGGGCACGTGGGAGCTGCATGCCGCGATCAACACCAGCCAGGAGGCCGCCGTGAAGAACGTCTATTCGCCGCTCGTCGATCTCGCGGCCTCGCCCAACCTCGGCGCGAAGACGATCCTGTTCGTGCTCGACGGACTCTACTCCGGACGCAAATGGCGCACCTACCCGATGCATTTCCCCAATCCGCCGTTCAACAACCCGGTGGAGCCCTACGAGAACCCGCACTGGCCGTCGAGCGTTCTCGCCTCCCTCGATGGCGTGGCGCTCGACTCGGTCGGACTCGACCTGCTGTTGGCGCAGACCAAGAACAACGACGATGCGGACGGCCACCCGCGCATTCTCATCCGGATCAATGCGGA
Organism: uncultured Verrucomicrobiae bacterium; assembly: GCA_963722225.1. Classification (GTDB taxonomy): domain Bacteria; phylum Verrucomicrobiota; class Verrucomicrobiia; order Opitutales; family Opitutaceae; genus Fen-1467. Next base: position 14,764 of record CAVRNM010000332.1, on the reverse strand, counting down.
TGATCATCTTTTCGAGATGGCCGAGGCGGATCATCCTCCCTCTGGCACCGTTTATATGCAGGGCGGGAAGCGGGTCTCGAGTCTCGGGGTTCATGAACACTGGGACAGCGACGCGACGATGCGCTATTCCCGCAATCTGGATCCGGTGAACGGAAAGGGGATCGAGCTTTTGTATCTCCCGGTTGGTGCCCAGGCCGTCCAGCCGGCGGCCGCCGCGGTCCCTGCCACCGCAGGCGCGCCGGTGGCGGTTGGCTGGACCGCCGGGCAGCCGACGCGTCCGGCAGTGTTGCCGGGACGCGGCCTCGCCCAGCACGATTTCCTCTATGCGGGAGAGGCGAAGGCGCGCGACATCTACATCGTGCGCGGCGGCAAGATCGCCTGGTCTTACCACGATCCCGCCGGCAAAGGCGAAATCAGCGACGCCGTCCTGCTTTCGGACGGCAATATCGTTTTCGCCCACCAATTTGCGGTGGAGCTCATCAATCCCGAGAAGGAGGTCCTCTCGATCCAGTTGCTCGACGAGCCTGCGACGCCCGAAGCGGCCCAATTCGGCAACTTCAGATAGGACCCTCGAAGGAATCTCTTCCGCGGTTGGGCGCTGTCTGCGGTGGCAGCCGGCGGCCCAGGTTCGCCGGGGATCGGGTCACTGCGATTTCGCCAGTTGAATCGGCCCGCTGACGATCTCCTGGGAGAAGGCGCCGAAGGCCACAAATCGGCCCTTGAGTTCGGTCGCGGTGGGCGACAACTCCAGAATCATGGCGCCGAAATGCACGGAGCCTTTGGCTTTCGAGGTGTACTGAAGCCGGGCAAAGCGATCGTGGAGAAAACCGCCGGACATGTCGAAGATGGGCGCAAACGTCTGGCCGCCAAACTTCAGGTTGACGTGCAACATCCCGCGAAGAGTCCGGCCGTGAACCTCAAGGTGCAGATCGCCGGTATAGGCGACGCTGTGGCCGCGAAATTCCTGCCCCATTGATCCCGTCCAATGCCCTTCGATCGCCGCACGCCGGTCCTTCGGAATCGGTTGGAAAAGATAGGTGTCGGCAGCGTGCTTGACGAAGAAGGCGATGATGGGAGCGACGATCGCAAACGTGCCGGCGATCCACGCGGCGATGACGGCGGGAGGTGTCGGGGCACTGGCGGTGGCCTCGCCAAAGAGCCGGACGAGATGAATGGCGGCAGCTGCCAACAGATTAGGCACGGAAAGAAAAGAAATGGCCGCCAGGTCTTGCGGACGGGCGCAGCATCGTTCGCATTTCGGCAGCCCCGGATTGAGGCTGGATGCCGGCACTCTACTCCAGGCGGGAATGATTTCAAGGAGGTCGCTCCGGAACTCCTGGCCGTGCGTCAGCGATCCATTTCCCCTGAGCTGGCGCGGGCGAGAAGGTGGCGCGCGTTGACCCCCAACGCGCACGGAGCGTCTTGTGAACGAGCCGCCCCACTTCAACTGCATCGTTCCGTATCGTCCTTCGCTGCCGCAGCGGCTTCCATGGCGTTGAAATATCGGGTCATTTCTGCCGTCGAGGCCGCGTAGAGTTGCTGCAGTTCACCGGGGAAGGTCGCCCAATCGGCAAACTGCAGCGCGCGGGCGCGCGTCAACGCCGCCGCGCATCGGCCGGCGATGCGGCTCCACCCGATGGCCGAGAAACAGCCCTTGAGGGCATGGAGGGCGGAGGCGAGCTGTTTCTGGTCCCGATGGGAAACCGCCTTGATGATCCGGGGCCAGATCGTCTCAAAATCCCTGACCACGGCGCGATGCATTCGCCGTTGGATTACCGCCAGTTGCGCGCCGGAAAGGCCGGGGATGGCCGCCTCCAAGTGCAAGCGATCGACCAAGGGGAGAGGGCGCGGTTCTGCCGGTGCAACGGGAAGTGGTGCCGGCGTCGGTGCGGACGGCGCAGCAGTAAAAAGGCGGATGATGCACGCCTCGAAAGCCCGGGGCAAAATCGGTTTGTCCAGGCAGTCGTCCATTCCGGCCGTCAGACATGCGGTCCGGTCCCCGGCCATTGAAGCTGCCGTGATCGCCACCATCTTGGGGCGCCGGCCAGGGTCGGGCTGGAGGCGGACGATCTCGCGAGCAGCATCCAGCCCGTCCATCACCGGCATTTGCACATCCAGCAAGATCAGATCGAAGGAACGGCGACTCAGCGCTGCAAGCACCTCGGTTCCGTTCTCCACGACTTCCGCTTCATAGCCGAAATAGGCCGTCAACCGGCGGATCAATTCGCGGTTGGTTCGGACGTCATCCGCGGCGAGGATGCGCAGCGGCACACGTTCTCCCAAGCGCCCCCGCGGGTTTATGCCAGACCCGGTTGGGGCAGGTGCAGGGGTCGCCGCGACGTTCTCTGGATGGGGAAGTTGCGTGAGAAGTCCTTTTGGAGGCGTGCAGCAAACGGGTACAGTACGCCCAATATCGGCTCGAAAATGATTTTCTTGCGGCTGGAGGAGGGGGCAGGGCGTCACTGCCATGCTGGCTCTGATCAAGGAAAACAAAACGGCCCGCTCGGTGGGGAGCGGGCCGCATCAGACTGGATAAGTGCTGGATTTAGAAGGTGTAGACGTAGCTTATTGATGCCACGCAGCGGCCGACCGCGGCGATATTCGCCGCTTTGGGAAGGGTTCCCTGCTTGAAGTAATTCCTTGTGCCCTTCGTGTAGGCGATACCGATAACCAGCTTCGAGGCCTTGTTAATCGTGAAGGGAGCCGAAACACCGATGAGATAATAATCGCCCCAGTTCTTCACGGTGGGATCCGCTCCCTTGGCGACATCGCTGGTGATGAACGAGCCAGCGGTCGCAGTCCAGTCGAGCTCGGTGCCCGCGTCCTTCAGCGGTATCGCGTAAGTGGCCGTGAGTTCGTACGTCGGGCCCTTGAGCACCATGTCGTAGTAGTACTTGGGGGTAAATTTTACGCCCGCCACGGTGAGGTTGAGGGCGATGTTGGGCTCGAATGTCGACTTGTAGAACCCATTGTCGGTATTGGCACGAGGGTAATTATACCAGGTGAAGCCGGGGGCGACGCTGATGGCGTCACTTATCGCCATGGTGTAGGAGGCGTAAGGGTCGATTTCGGGATCCGACTGCCCGGGCACCTTGTCCGCGATGGGTGTGCTGGCCCAGACTCCCACCGCGAGATTCCCCGCATCAAACTCCGCCGACGGTTGGAATGAGGCCCCGCCAAGGCGGACGCCGCGGAACATATACTGGCTGACCACCGAGGGAGTGACCACCACGGAGGGGCCGTCAGCGCGCGCCGGTAACGCCAGCAGGGCGGCCAAAGGGCAGAGGAGAATCGCACGGGTGAATGATTTCATAGGATGACGGTTATTGAGCAATGAATCTGGCGGAACGCCATTTATGAGCCCCCAGCATAAGGTGAGCCGAATTCATGTAAAGGCGTTATGCTGGTAGACTTTCTCCGAAGTCAGTATGTTCCAAGGCTTTTTGATCAGGAATAAACGGGATTCAACCCATTATTGTATAACATCTAAACTCAGATAGGTCGCCCAACCTCTTAATCCGATGCGTTGATCGGGAATGCGAGACTTCATGGCCAGAAACAGCCGGGCCTCCTGCCATCAGCTATTAAAAGGGCTCATGCATTGGAACGACATCTGCTCACGCGGTCGCGCCATGCATGTCATGCCTCGCACCGTCCTCGACGGTTTGCTGGCAGCTCCCGAATGAATTCGGGCGGAGGTCCGCCGATCGCCCAGGCCGGCGGACCTGCCGGACTTCAGAATTTGAAGAGCATCTCGACGCCAACAAAATTGGCGCTAGTGGCGGGAGCGTAGTCGTGGTACTTGGTGTAGGAATACTGCGCCCGCACCGAGAGATTGGCCGTGATGGCATAGTTGGGGCTGATGCTGTATTTCACGTAGCTGGCTCCGGCGTACGCAGGTGCGTAATTATAGCCGTCGGTTTCGGTCAGATCGAGCACGTTGTTGCTCACCTTCTCGCCGGAAACCCCGAACCAGCTCGAGAACTTGTCCGTGAAGTTGTACTGGTAGTAGGCGAGCCAGTTGGATCCTTTGTTGTCCGCGCCGCCATCCTTGTAGATTTCCTCCAGCGCCAGGGTGGACGCCTTGGTGACCTGATAGCTGATCCAGAGATCCCAGACCGTTACCGGCTTGCCGTTAAGATCAACCACTTCGCCGGTATTGAAACCGGGCAGGGACTTGCCCTGGTAGCCGACGCCGGCCCAGATGGTGACATCGGTGACGCCGGTGTATTGGAAATAGGCTTCAGCGCCCGGGCCGTCCCGCAGGTTGCTATCGCCTTCCGTCGCGTTGTAACCCGGCTTCTGGTACAGCGAGTCAGCGAGGGCCACCCCCATGGTCGTGGTCTTGTTGGGCGCATAGTCGAGCTTGATGCCTTCGTGATAGCCCGGAATCGGCGCCAGGAACTGCTGGTTGGCCAGGGTGATCATGTTGTCGCTGATTTGGTAGAAGGACTCGTAGCCGAGGTAGCTCAGGAATTTCCCGGCCGTCAGCGTCACGCCGCCGCCGGCATCGTAGCTGATATAGGCGTCCAGCAGCGTGACTTCGCTGCCGCTCGGGCTGACCCCGCCCTCGGATGAAGGCCGGTAGTAAAGACTAAAGGTCGCCGTAATTCCTTTGGTGGGAGTGAGCACCGCACTGAGCAGTGCGGCGTCGAGGTTAAAGGAATCGACCGAGTTTCCCGGCTGCGGTTTTGTATATTGGTAGGAGCTGACGGCCCATCCGGTGACAGACAGGCTGTCGTTCACCTTGATTTGGGCCCGGGCTGATACGGTCGCAAGAATGGCCGCGGCCACGGCCAAGAGCAGGATTTTCTTCATGTGGTTGGTTTGCTTATTGATGAGGATTTGTGCGGAATCCCGAAGGACGCCGCCTGGCAACGAGCCCGTCCAAGCACCCCACTTGCCAACAAGGTCGGTATAAAAATTATTCATCAGAAGCATGTTATGGCCGCCGTTCCGGCCAGCCTCCACCGAATCAAATCAATCTGATCCAGTCGGCGCCCAGCGCCATCGCGGATATTAGCCCCGCAAAAAACGGCGCTTCCTTTGTGGCCGCGAGCACCAGCAAGTGGTTCCGCAAGAACGCGGCCGAAGCTGAAATCGGATAATCGGTAAACCAATTCCGGCGTCAGGCGGGCGGCGGGACGCGCCCAGGCATAGCTGCGCAGCGGCATGTCGCCCTTGCCAACGTCACGGACAATCGCATCCAGCTTGTGCGCGGCCCTTTTCGCCGGGTACGCGCCAAATCCGGTAAGTGCGGAAATGGGAGGATCAAGGAGGAGGACCAGGTACAGTCACGGCGTCCCGCACCAGGTCGGCGATCGCCGGAGGCAGCGGCTGGCCGAGCGCCAGCTCGTGGGCCCGGGGGCTCATCTTTCGCCAGGTCTTTCGGAGGATATCAACGAATTTCTCCCGTGGATATCCGGCATGCCGAGCGGCAAAGACGCCGATCTCGTTCTCAAGGAACACGAGGCACGCAGCGTCCTCAAGCGCCTGGGTCCCCGGGTTGGTCCTGAGGCCGGACTTCGCCACCCAAACCGCAGCATTGGCCGCCTCACCGTCGGCCACCCCGGCCGCCAGAAGCAGCTCCCGGGCGCGCTCGGCTTGACGGTAGTACAACGATTTGCGCCAGGCGAGATAACCAACCTTGCCCTCGGGATAGGAAGTGCGCGGAACCGACCATCGCTCCAGATGCTGACAGCGCGCGGCGAGTCGGAGGATGGGCGGCGCATCGGACACGACCCGGGCGACCCAGGTTTCCATGCGTTCGGCGTAAACCAGCTCGGCGGGCCGTCCGTCCGGGGCGCGGAGGGGATCAGCCGAGTGCGCGGCGTCGATCGACTCCCGGGCGCGGGCGTGGGCATCCATGACGCCGCCAAATGGAATTCAAACGGCGGTACGGCGCAAGTGCGGAGCGCCGGCGGGGAAGCCCGTGCCGCGTAGCGCCGGTCTGCGACCGGCGTCCGGGTGACTGCCAGTTAGAGACTGGTGCGACGGGGCCTGGCCGCAAAAACGCGACTTTGCATTGGCGCGCCGATGACTAGGGTGACGGTGCGCCATGCCCGCGATCGTTCTCTCCACGCTCAATGCCCGCTACCTCCATGCCTCGTTCGGCCTGCGCTGTCTGCGCGCCAACCTGGGCGGGTTGCGGGCGGAATCAGCGCTCGCGGAATTCACGATCAGCCAGCGTCCGCAGGAGATCGCGGAAGAGCTGCTGGCGCTGCATCCGCGCATCCTCGGCCTGGGCGTCTACATCTGGAACGTCGCGCCCACGACCGAGCTGGTCGGCCTCCTGAAACGGCTGCGGCCGGAGGTGACGATCGTCCTCGGCGGCCCGGAGGTCAGCTACGAATGCGAGCAACAGGTGATCGTGCGGCTGGCCGATCACGTCATCACCGGCGAGGCCGACCTGGTGTTCCCGGAGGTGTGCCGCCAGATCCTCTCGGGCGGTCCGCCGTGTGCAAAGATCATTCCGGCGGCGCCGCCTGACGTCGCGCGGCTCGCGTTGCCGTACGATGAATACACCGACGAGGATATCGCCCACCGGCTGGTCTATGTCGAAGCCTCGCGCGGCTGCCCGTTCGAATGCGAGTTCTGCCTGTCGTCGCTCGACATTCCGGTGCGCGCGTTTCCCACCGGGCCGTTCCTGGCCGCGATGGACCGCCTCTTCGCGCGGGGGGTGCGGCACTTCAAATTCGTCGATCGCACCTTCAACCTCCATCTTGAGACCGGGCGCCGGATCCTGGAGTTTTTTTTCGCGCGGCTGCAGCCCGGGCTGTTTCTGCATTTCGAGATGATCCCCGACCGGCTGCCGGAGGGGCTGCGCGAATGGATCACGCGTTTTCCGCCGGGATCCCTGCAGTTCGAGGTCGGCGTCCAGACGTTCAATCCCGCCGTGGCGGCGGCGATCCGCCGGCGGCAGGATCCTGGCCGGCTGGAGGACAACTTCCGGTTCCTGCGCGAGCAGACGGGGGTGCATGTGCACGCGGACCTCATCGCCGGGCTGCCGGGCGAGACGCTGGAAAGTTTTGCCGCCGGGTTCGATCGCCTGGTGGGCCTCGGGCCGCAGGAGATCCAGGTGGGCGTGCTCAAGCGCCTCCGCGGGACGCCGATTGGACGCCACGACTCGGAGTGGGGGATGGTCTACTCGCCGCACCCTCCCTACGAGATCTTGCAGAACCGGCTGATCGATTTCGCCACGATGCAGCGGTTGCAGCGGTTCGCGCGCTACTGGGATCTGGTCGGCAACAGCGGGCGCTTCGCGACCGTCTTGCCCGAATTCTGGAGCGGCGGTGCCTCGCCGTTCGCGGAGTTCATGCGCTTCAGCGACTGGTTCTTTGCCCGCGAAGGCCGGCGCCACGGCATTGCGCTGGCGCATTTGACGGGACAAGTCTTTGTCTGGCTCACGCAGGAACGCGGCCGGCCGGCGGATTCGATTGCGGCGGCGCTCTGGCAAGACGCCCTTCGCGCGGGGCAGGCGGAACTGCCGCCGGTGGTGAAGGCGCGTTTGCCGGCCACCGCCATTGCCGCCCTGTCCGCCAAGCGCACGAATTCCCCTCGCACCACCCTCCGCCAGGCCCGCCACCGAGGTGCAGCCGACACCTCAGCCGTATCTAGAGGCTATCCGAAAACCCGCGAATGAACCGTAGGGGCGCAGGCTTGCTGCGCCCATTCTCGGAGGGCGCGACAAGATCGCGCCCCTACGAATCCGGCCCTCCATGGGTTTTCGGACAGCCTCTATGCAAATTGTAGGAAGCAAGCTTGCTCGCGATTCAGAGGTGAAAATCGCCTGCAAGCAGGCTTCCTACACCGATCACCTGACGACATCCTGCTCCAGGCCGACGCCGCAGAATGTTGAATAGTCACGGCTCGGCCGCGAAATCCTGACCCAGGGGAAATGACCACCCGCGCCCGTCCGCCATTCTTCTTCTGGCTGCAGTGGCAGTCGCGGCCGGTGGATCGGCTGGCTTATGGCAGCTTTTCGTCGAGCAGCGCGAACAGCGCCTTCTCGTCGATGCGTTCCTGCTTCATGGAATCGCGCTCGCGGAGCGTGAACGTGCCGTTGGCCAGGGTGTCGAAATCGACGGTGACGCACCAGGGCGTGCCGATCTCGTCCTGCCGGCGGTAGCGGCGGCCGATGGCGCCGGACTGGTCGTAGAAGACGACGTATCGGCGCTTGAGCTTCGCGTAAAGCTGCTCGGTGACGGCGACGAGTTCGGGCTTGTTCTTCACCAGTGGCAAGACGGCGACCTTGACCGGCGCGAGGCGCGGGCTGAGGCGCAGCACGGTGCGCTTCTCGAGCTTGCCCTTGTCGTCCGGCGCCTCGTCCTCGGCGTAGGCGGCGCAGAGCGCGGCGAGGAAGATGCGGTCGACGCCCACCGACGGTTCGACGACGTGGGGCACGTAGCGCTGTTTCGCGGCCTCGTCGAAATACTCCATCGACTTGCCGCTGAACTTCTGGTGCTGCGTGAGATCGAAGTCGCCGCGCGCGGCAAACCCCCAGAGTTCCTGCACGCCGAAGGGGAACTTGAACATGATGTCGACGGTGCCCTTGGAGTAGTGCGACAGCTTTTCCTTGGGATGGGCGTACTCGCTGAGCATCGCGCGCGGCACTCCGACGCTGTCGAGCCAGGTGAGCGCGTCGTCGATCCAGCCGCGGTGGCATTTCTGCCAGTCGGCGTCGGGCGCGATGAAATACTCGATCTCCATCTGCTCAAACTCGCGCGAGCGGAAGGTGAAGTTGCGCGGATTGATCTCGTTGCGAAAGGCCTTGCCGACCTGCGCGATCCCGAACGGCACCTTGACCCGGCCGGTGTCGATGACGTTCTTGAAATTGATGAAGATGCCCTGGGCGGTCTCCGGGCGCAGGTAGGCGACGGCCGATTCGTCGCGCAGCGCCCCGATGTACGTCTGGAACATCATGTTGAATGAACGCGGCGGCGTCAGGCTGCCGGGCTCGCCGGTGGCGGGGGAGGGGATGAGCGGAATTTCCTCGGGCCGCGCCTCGGTGAAATCCTTGGCCACGACCGGCTCGAGTTTGCCCCGGACGGCCTTCTTGCGTTTCAGGGTTTCCGCCTTCTCCTGCAGTTCCTCCGACGTGCGATCGCTCTCCAACGCTGAAACATACCCAATAGTTTGTTTTTCGCTGCGGCCAGATGCGTTGTCTTCGGTCTCGACGCTGACCGCAGCGAAAAACAGCTGGTCCGCCCGATAGCGCTGCTTGGACACTTTGCAGTCGACCAGCGGGTCGGTGAAGTTGTCGACGTGGCCGGACGCCTTCCACGTCGTCGGATGGTGGATGATCGACGAGTCGAGCCCGACCATGTCGTCGCGGCGCTGCACGAAATCGCGCCACCAGGCCTGCTTGATGTTGTTCTTCATTTCCACGCCGAGCGGACCGTAATCGAAAAAGCCATTGAGGCCGCCGTAGATGTCGGAGGAAGGAAAGATGAAGCCGCGGCGCTTGCAGAGCGAAACGAGCGCTTCCATGACGGTGGCTGGAGCGGGAGGCGTGGGCATAGGGGGCTAGAGTTAGTCCGGCAGGCTGACCGCGGTCAATTCCGGGCTGCATAGGCGATGGCATCAGACGGGAGAGGAGTCTCTCCCGGTTGACGAAGATTCCGGCCGCCTGCCGAAGGGAGCGCAGGCTTCCCAGCCGGCCTTTCCGGCAATCGGTGGAGGCGCATGCAAATCGCGCTCGCCGCGGAACCTGGGCAAGCGCTACGGTTTTCCTATGCGCCGATTCGCCTTGCTCGCCCTTGCCCTGTCCTCCGCCACAGTTTTCGCCACCGGCGATCCGCGTGATACGGAAGTCTGGACTCCGGTGCCGCCAGTCATCTCGGTGCCGGCCGATCGCGGAGTCCCCTCCGATGCCGTGGTGCTCTTCGATGGCGCCAACCTCGCAGAATGGGACGCCGAGAACGGCGGAACGCCTGGTTGGACGGTCGCCGATGGCGTGGTCACAGTCCGGCCTGGCGCCGGCGGCATTCGGACGAAACGGGAGTTTGCCGACTGCCAGCTCCATCTCGAATGGCGCTGCCCGGCCGAGGTGACCGGCGAAGGGCAGGGTCGCGGCAACAGCGGCGTCTTTCTCCAGGGCCGCTACGAGGTGCAGATCCTCGACAGCTTTCAAAACCCGACCTACGTCAACGGCCAGGCCGCCGCGATCTACAAGCAGACCGCGCCGCTCGTGAACGCATGCCGCGCGCCCGGCGAGTGGCAGACCTACGACATCATCTACACGGCCCCGCGCTTCAACGGCAACGGCTCGGTGCGCGCCCCGGCGATCGTGACCGTGCTGCACAACGGCGTGGTCGTGCAGGACCACGTCGAGATCCGCGGCCCGACGGCCTACATCGGCAAGCCTTCCTATGAAAAGCATCCGTTCCGGCAGGCGTTGCTGCTGCAGGAACACCGCAATCCGGTCTCTTTCCGGAACATCTGGATCCGCGAACTGAACGCGCGGCCGCTTTTCAATGGCCGCGATTTCGCCGGTTGGTATACCTTCCTCGATAAGCGCGGCCGCGGACAAGACCCGGAGGGCATCTTCCGGATGGAGGATGGCGTGCTGCACATCCGGGGGCGCGAGTTCGGCTACCTGGCCACTGAGGAGTCGTTCGCCAACTACGACTTGCGGGCGGAGTTCAAATGGGGCGAGGCCCGCTACGCCCCCCGCGAGACGACGCGCCGCGACAGCGGCATCCTCTACCATTTCGCCGCCGGCGAGCCCGATGCGGTCTGGCCCAAGTCCTTCGAGTGCCAGGTGCAGGAGGAGGACTGCGGAGACTTCTGGTGCGTGGGCACCCAGCTCGAGTCGACCAACCCCCAGGAGCAGAAATGGGGCATGAAGCACATCATCCGATCGGAGAACTTCGAGCATCCGCGCGGCGAATGGAACGTCATCGAAATCGTCTGCCGCGGCGGCGAGATCGAGCACTGGGTGAACGGTCACCTCGTCAACTCCGGCAGCGCCGCCTCCGTGCGCGCGGGACGCATCTTGCTCCAGTCCGAGGGTTCGGAAGTCTTCTTCCGCAACCTGGTGTTGGCGCGGTATTGAGCCGCCGGGCGGGTTTGCGGTTGCCCAACCGCCGCCGGGCGACAACGATTCCGCACCCCATGAATATTCTGGTTCGGCCACTTGCCGCACTGGTGTTGGTCGCGTTATCCACTCGGATCTTTCTGCCGATTTTGGCGGCGCAGGATGTCATTGTCGGCGAACCCGGCTGGTTCCGCGCCGATGGCGTGCCCGATCATCCGCCGCAGGCCAAACGGCCGTTGAAACCGGAATATCCCCGTGAACTGCGTGGCGATAATGCCGGGGAATGCGACTATGTGATCATGACCCGTTATCTCGATGCCAAAGGGCAGTCGCTGTACATGGACGTGAACAGCGCCAATCCCAGGTTGGCGGATGCAGTCATGGCGGCGGTGGGGGATGGGCCGGTGCTTCCGGCAAAGCGCGGCCGCCAGGCAGTACCGTCGTGGTTTTGGACGCCCATCATCTTCAATCCAAAGTCGGCCGAGCCGGATCAACCCGACGCCACTCCGCGCCTGCTCGCAGTGACCCCGGTGATCGTCCCGGCCAAGATGATGGAAGAGATGCGGGGCCATGCCACGGCGTGGGGCACGTTGAGCCTCGATGCGGCCGGCATTCCCCAAAAGGTGATCTTGGAATCCGGAAATCCGGACCAGCTCCTGCCCTGCGTCGAAGCGAGCTTGAAGCGATGGCGCTTCGCCCCCGCGCGCAGGGGCGGCCAGCCGATTGCCGCAGACCTCCGCATGGCGTTTCTCGTTTATCCGTCGATGGCGCCCGTGCCAGAAACGAGGACCCTGCCGCGCATCGTCCCACGATCGCAGATTCCACCAATCTATCCTTTCGCAATGAAGAGGAGCGGCATTGAAGGCCAGGTGCTGCTCGCGTTTGTGGTGGACAGGGAAGGCGTAGTAAGAAACCCCGTCATCGTCCGATCCAACAATCCGGCTTTTGACGCGCCGGCCATCGAGTGCGTGCTGAAATGGAGGTTCGCGCCGGGCTCAGTGGATGGCCAGCCGGTTAACACCCGGATGACTGTACCCATCGTTTTCGGATTCGACCCCAGCACAGGACAAGAGGCGTACTCAGTTGATTCACCCAGCCGGAAGGCGAAGGAAAAACTGCCGGAGAAGCTTCGTTACGATGTTACTCCCAAGCTTCGCGGCATCGTCAATCCGGTCTTCCCTTATGCGTCCCTGCGCAGCGACCAGCGGGGCAAGGCGACTGTGCTGCTCGCGATCAGCCCGGCGGGCGTGGTCGAGCAAACAAGAGTCGTCGAGGCCACCGTGCCCGAATTCGGGCTCGCTCTCGCGGCTGCCGCCGAGACGTTCGAATTCGATCCCGCGCTAAAGGATGGCCATCCCGTGCCAGCGGCGCTCAAGTTCGAGCAGGAGTTTGGTCCGCAAGCGAAGAACGGGATTATCACAGATGACGACTTATCCCTGTTCAGGCGGGAGAACAAGAAGCCCGAGTCGATCATCGGCGCCAACCAGCTCGACGCTCCGCTGATGCCGCTCTCGCGCCGGTCCCCGTTTTTCCCGCTGGCGTTGCGCGGCAAGGTGGAACACGGGGAGGCCGTGATCGAGATGCTGGTCGACGAAGAGGGGCGCGTACGGTTGCCGCGGATTGTCGAGGCCACCGATCCGGCCTTTGGTTATGCAGCGGTGCAGGCAGCCGCGCAGTGGCTATTTGAGCATCCGCAATCGGGCGGCAAGCCGGCGGTGGTGCGGGTGCGCGTGCCGTTCAGCTTCGAGGTCAAGCCGCCCGTATTGGGGACGGCCGTCGGCGAGCCTGCTGCCCACGCGGACGCCAAACAGAATCCGGAGACCACCCGATGAGGACGAAGCGTCGTTTTGCGCTGGCGGCGTTGCTGGGATCTCTGCTCGCCGCCGCTGCTTCGGCCGCGGAAACGAAGACCGATCAGAAACCTCCGCCCCTGGAAGTCGAGATGGGTGCGCCAATCGTGCTGTCGTGGGTGCCGCCGACCTATCCCAAGGAAGCCATCGCTCAAAAACTCGACGGTAGAGTGCAGGTGCGCGCTATTGTTGACGAAACGGGCGTTGTCACGAAGGCCAGGGTGCTCAACTCCTCCCACAAGGTGTTTGAGGAGGCGGCGGTTCAATCCGTCCAGCAGTGGCGATTCACGCCGGCGGTCTCGGATGGCCAGAACGTCAGCCAATGCGTGGATGTGATGGTGCCCTTTCGCCGGGCCGACTTCAAACGGAGCCAGACCTCGTCTGTTCCGCCCGCTGAAGTGATCTTGTCGCTTCAGGAATCGCCGCATGCTTCGGCCGTCAAGCTCAGTGGCGGCGATCCCGACTATCCCGGCACCCTGCTATCCCGGCACCTCCCGGGCGTGGTCGTCGTGAAGTTCACGGTTGACGCTGAAGGACGGGCGCAGGGCCCGCGAGTCCTGGGGGCCACGCACGCGGATTTCGTGCCGCCGGCGCTGGCGGCGGTGGAGAAGCTGCGGTTTCGACCGGCCCGGCAGGGGGATCTCGCGGTCGCGGCCCCGATGGAGTCGGCGATGGAATTCACCGTGCTGGATGCGGACAGGACGCGGGTGGATGTCCTCGAAGCCAACGGCGTGAACCTCGCGATTGATGAGGCGAACGCCGTCGACACGCGGCCCCATCTGAAGATCCTCGCCGATCCGGTTTATCCCTACGACTTGCTGCTCGCAGGCACCGAGGGCGACGCCGTGGCGGATTTTGTGATTGGAACTGAAGGTCGCGTGGTATCCGTCACTGTTCGCGAGGCGGCACAGCCGGCGTTCGGCCTGGCCTTGACCGCCGCGCTCGATGGTTGGGTCTTCGATCCGGCGCATCGGTCCGATGGGGATCCGGTCGCAGTCAAGGCAAGCCTGCGGTGGCACTTTAGCCTGGCGCCGGATTCCGCGTTGGCCCAGGCCGCGGGGCGGCTGTTGGCCCGCGTGCGGGACAACGATACTGCCGACATGGGCGCCAGGGGCCTCGACCGCCCGCTCAATCCCCGCTATCAGGTGCAGCCGCCGTATCCATCTCAATTGTTGGAGCAGAAACCGTCCGGTCGGGCCGCCATCCAATTCATCGTCGATCGCGACGGACGCTGTCGGATGGCGCGGATTGTCTCAGCGACCCGGGAGGAATTCGGCTGGGCGGCGGCCACCGCGGTCGAGCAATGGGTCTTCGATCCACCCAGGAAGGGCGGCAAAACGGTGGATGTGCGGGTGAGCATTCCTTTCGAATTCAATCCTCCGAAAGCGTGAAGCGGGCAGGGAGGGTTGCGGCCGCGGGCGGCGGTTGACGGCGGGTGGGCGGCCGGGCAAGGTAGCGCGATCGTCTTTCCCATGAAGCTCACTTTTACCCAGAAGGAATACCAACGGTTGCTCGAGCTTGCCCATCTCGGCATGTGGGTGGTGACCGGCTACCAGGGGGAGGAGACCGCCGCCGCCAAACGCTATTTCGAACTCGACCAGAAGTTGCTGGAGCTCGCCGGGCCGCTGGGCTGCGCCGATCTGGTTGAGCAGCGGCCCGACGGCACGCTTCAGCCCTCGCCCAGGCTGGCCGAGGAGGAGCGGGTGCGCGAAATCCAGGGCGATTTTACGAACGACGCCTTCTGGCATGAACTGGTGGCGCGGCTCTCCGACCGCGATTACTCGTCGGAGCAGGCCAAGCACGCGCTGGCGGACACGCCCGGGGTGGAGCCTCCTCCACGCCGGAAGAGCGCATCAAGCAACTGGAGGAGATCTAC
>CAVRNM010000331.1:0-5664 GCA_963722225.1 uncultured Verrucomicrobiae bacterium | reverse complement strand
ACTTATGCTGGCTTCTGCTTTCGGTCGATTTCACGGAGGGCTGTGAATCTTGGCTTGACGCGCCGAGTCAGAAGTCTCTAATTAGCAACGCAGTACATATCATGTTAGCCAGCTGATGGGCTGCTCTCTTGGCTCGGTCCAGGTCATCTGGGCGCTCCTGCGGTGTACCCAAGCGACGTTGAAGGTCGACAATCTCTTGTTCGATCATCGGCGCTTGGGAGTACTGTCTGCTCACGGCTTCCATCAGTGCCCTCCTCTGAGGCGTGACCGGCTTCAAACTTTCCTGGGCGTAAATGGACAGCGCAAGGTGAAGTCTGTAATGGTCGGTTGGCTGGTCGGTCTCGAATGGCATTCGGGCAAATTGTCGCGCGCAATATTAACACAAATTAATTGCAGTTGTCCTGTAGATGAGGATTTAACCCCATGAGTAAAGACAAAGATTTCAATCACGAGCTGCCTTTCTGACCGCAATTACGTTCAGCTCCGACACCGTTTATTACGCCTTTTTTATAAATGCCGTCCTGCCCTTCAGACCGATCCACTCGGCCAGCTCACCTGCCTTGACCAGCAGCCTGTCGGGCTTCGAGCCCTTCAGGCTGCGAAAAGCAAAACCGCCCCTTTCATGGAGCAAGGAAGATGATCCGATGAGCCAAGATGACTCCAATTCGTGCGAAGATCGCAGAGACTCCGCCCGTTTCCCCGGGGTTGGATTGGGCGGTTTTGCCAGTAGGAGGCTGGCCGGACGAGAGTCCGACAGCCTCCTAGATCAGATCACCCCGCGGTCGATCATCATCCAGCAACCGTCTCAAGCCGTCGGGACGACTTCGCAGCGGGCGAAGACTCTTCACCCTGCACGGGCTTCATTTGCATCACCACGGTTCTTCTGTTCAATTCCTGGCCACATATGAAGCACTACAATTTCGCCGACCAACTGCGGGTCCTGTGGGACAAGGCATGCGCGAGCTATGCCAAGGGCAAGCGGGACGCCAGCACTTACTTCGCCGTTGACGAACTGGCGTTCCTTGCCGGCAACGGCCTCACCGCCCAGAACCTTTATGATTATGCGGAGGACTTCACCGGGGGTGGCGAGCCCACTTGGGACACCGCGCTCGCGATCGAGCTCGTCCGGCGCGACTATTTTCTCAACGCCCAGGCGGGCAAGCCTTCCAAGGTCGTCCTCGACGAAGCGACCCTGCCGGCCAAGACCGCCGCAGCGCAGGGCATCGAATGGCTGCCTCGCATCATCCCGAAGGCCCGGGCCAAGCTCCACGGTGAATTGCCTCCCTCCCTCATGTACTGCTGCGGTGGCGACCGGCGGTTCTTCCAGACCCACGACATCCATCCCGCCGAGTTCTTGACCCTGGTCTGGCGCCACGAACACGCTTACTCGTCCATCATCGACTGGGTGGTGCGCCGCAGCAAGTCCTCCTAAACTGTCTGGCCTAGGGCGTGGGAAGATCCGGCCGGGGGGCGGAGGAATTTCGAGAGAATGATCGCCGGTCATTTGACTGACGGCTCCCCGTGGACAATTTTACGGTCCTTTGGTGTTTCGGTTCCTAAGGGTGTCGGACATTCGCTGCGAAGGCCGCTGCGCGCCTTGTGGATGAGTCTCGTTTCCTCGAATTCGCGCGGGATGTCCAATCTGCCGGACCGGCACCATGGGCCGCTCAGTCCCATGCCCTCCTACACCCTCACCATCAACGGGCGCGTCCACACGTTGGAAGCCCCGCCAAATCTGCCTTTGCTCTGGGTGCTCCGGGACCTTCTCGATCTCAAGGGCACCAAGTACGGCTGCGGGATCGGCCAATGCGGCGCCTGCACCGTTCATCTAAACGGAGTGCCCACGCGTTCCTGCATGATGCCGGTCTCGACCATCGCGCGGATGAGCATCACGACCATTGAGGGCCTCTCGGCCGACGGCGCGCACCCGCTGCAGCAGGCTTGGTGCGAACAGGACGTTCCCCAATGCGGTTACTGTCAGGCCGGGCAGATCATGACCGCCGCCGCCTTGCTTGCCGCCAACCCCAAACCCACCGATTCGGACATTGATGATGCGATGGCGGGCAATCTCTGCCGCTGCGGCACCTACCTGCGAATCCGGGAAGCCATTCATGCTGCGGCAGCCCTGGCCGCGCCAGCCAAGGAGGCCTCATGAGCCACCACCTTTCAGTCATGGATCGCCGGTCCTTCTTGCGCGTTTCCGGCCTCGCCGGCACCGGCGTATGGCTCGGCCTTTACCTGAAGGACGGCGCGAAGCTGCTCGCGGCCGGCACCGATGAAATCCCGGCTGGCTTCTCGCCCAACGCCTTCATCCGCGTCAGCTCGAGCGGAACCGTGACGATCATGGCCAAGAATCCGGAGGTCGGCCAAGGTGTGAAAACCTCGCTTCCCATGATCGTGGCCGAAGAACTTGATGTGGACTGGAAGGCAGTAACGGTGGAACAAGCGGACCTCGATCACCGGTTCAGCGGCCAGGTCGCCGGCGGCAGCACCTCGACTCCCAACAACTGGGACGACCTGCGTCGCGCCGGCGCGGCCGGGCGGCAGATGTTCATCGCCGCCGCGGCCCAGACTTGGAACGTGCCCGAAGCGGATTGCTCGACGATGTCCGGCGCCGTGTACCACCGCTCCACCGGTCGGAGACTGACCTACGCCCAGCTGGTGCCGAAGGCCGCCACCCTGCCCGCCCCGGCTTTAGCCTCGGTCAAACTGAAGGACCCGAAAGATTTCAAGATCGTCGGGCAGCCAATCTCCGGCGTCGACAATCCGTCGATTGTCACGGGCCGGCCCCTCTTTGGCATCGATGTCACCGTGCCAGGGATGCTCTACGCCGTGTTTGAAAAATGCCCTGCGTTCGGAGGCAAGGTCACCAGCGCCAATCTCGATCGCGTCCGGGACATGCCCGGCGTCCGCCATGCCTTCCTGGTCGAGGGTGGCAACCGTCTCAACGGTCTGCTGGACGGGATTGCCATCGTTGCCGACACGTGGTGGGCGGCGCGGTCGGCCCGCCAGCAGCTTTATGTCACCTGGAATGAAGGTCCGGCGGCCGCCCATGGAAGCGAGGAATTCGCCCAGATGGCCGCCGGGTTTTCCCAGCAACCGGGGGAGATCACGCTGCGCAACGATGGCGATGTCACCGCGGCGCTACAGCACGCGGCCCGGACAGTCGAGGCGGCCTACGCCTATCCGTTCATTGCCCACGTCAACCTCGAGCCGCAAAACTGCACGGCCCGTTTCCAGAATGGCAAAATGGAAATCTGGGCTCCGACGCAGAACCCCCAGTCCGGGCGTCAGCTCGTGTCCCAGACCCTTGGAATCCCCGAGGCGGACATTACGGTGCACCTGACGCGCATCGGCGGTGGTTTCGGGCGGCGCCTTGACAGCGACTTTATGGTCGAAGCCGCCGCGATTGCGAAGACCGCGGGCGCACCGGTGAAACTGCTTTGGACGCGCGAGGACGACCTGCGCCACGATTTCTACCGGCCCGCGGGATTTCACTTCTTCAAGGGCGGGGTCGACGCGGATGGTAAACTCGTCGCGTGGCAGGACCATTTCGTCACCTTCGGGAAAGACGGCAAGCCGGCCAGCAGCGCCGGCTTGTCGGACAGCGAGTTTCCGGCGCGGTTCGTTCCGAATCTCAAGCTAGAAACCTCGTTCCTGCCGCCGATCGTGCCGACCGGGCCGCTGCGGGCGCCCGGCAGCAACGCCCTCGCCTGGGTCATGCAATCATTCATCGACGAGCTGGCCCACGCGGCGGGCAAGGACCCGGTGCAATTCCGCCTCGATCTGTTGGGCGAGCCCCGCCTGGTCGGCGATCCCAACGGCCGGTCGGGTTATGACGCCGGCCGGATGCGCGGCGTCCTCCAGCTCGTCGCCGAAAAATCGGCCTGGGGCCGGCCGGTGCCGAAGGGGCGTGGGCTTGGCGTCGCGTTCCATTTCAGCCATCGCGGTTACTTCGCTGAGGTGGCCGAGGTCAGCGTCGACGGCGGGGGCACCCTCACCGTGCACAAGGTCTGGGTGGCCGCGGACGTCGGCAGCACCATCGTCAATCCCAGCGGGGCATTGAACCAGGTGCAGGGATCGGTGATCGACGGGCTGAGCGCGGCCTGGCTCCAGGAAATCACCATTGATCGGGGACGAACCCAGCAGGGCAACTTTGACAGCTATCCCTTGCTCCGATTCAACGACGCGCCGCTCGTCGAGGTTCATTTCCTGAAAACCGACCACCCGCCGACTGGACTCGGCGAGCCCGCGTTGCCGCCGGTGATTCCGGCGGTCTGCAATGCCATCTTCGCCGCCACCGGCAAGCGCATCCGCACCCTGCCGATCGCCAAGACCGAGCTGCGCCCGGTTTAGCGGACGTTCGCCCGGGCGGCCGAGGAACACCGGCGGCACGACCGGGTTGAAAGAAAAACTGTTGAACCAAGCTTGACCCGTCTACTGCTTCACAGTCGATCCTGCGCGGGTCATGCAAACCCTGACCCGCCGCAACCAATTCGTCGTCCCAGTCACGCCGGAGCAGGTCTTCCCCCTGCTCTGCCCTGTTCTCGAATACCAATGGCTCGTTCATTGGCGGTGCGAGCTCCTCCACTCCGTCTCGGGAATCGCCGAGGAGGACTGCGTTTTCCGCACCGCGTCGCCGCAGGGCGGCGCCATGACCTGGGTGGTCAGCTGCTACGAACCGCCTGCGCGCATTGAGTTCACTTGTTTCGTCAACGAGCGGTATGCATTCCGGCTCAAGATCGTTCTCACCCCCGCCGGTGAATCAACCCGTCTGGACTGGACGCGCCGGTGGCTGTCCGTCGGACCCGAAGGCGATGCCTGGATTGCCGACTGGTCCGAGGCAGAGCATGAAAAGGGCATGGACTTTCTCCGCCGGGCGCTCACTCACTATCTCACGACCCGGGAGATGCTGCGAACATGACGATCAGCCAATTGGCCAGAAAACACAGCCTTTCGCGTTCCACCCTCCTCTATTACGATCGCATTGGGTTGCTCAAGCCCTGCGGCCGCCTGGACAACCGCTACCGGCTCTACGCAGACCGCGACGATCGCCGTTTGCGCCAGATCCGGCTCTACCGGCAGGCCGGGCTGCCCCTCGCCGAGATCCGCCGGATTATCGGCGGTCCGAGGAAGGGCCTGGCCGTCGCGCTCGAACGGCAGCTCTACGAAGTCCTGAAGCAGATGGAAACGCTGCGCGGCCGCCAGCGTGTCATCGTGGGATTGCTGAAACGCCGCCGCCTGCTTGATGAGACCCACAATATGACCCGCGACAAATGGGTCCAACTACTCCATGCCTCCGGCTTCACCGCCGAAGATCTGGTCCGCTGGCATCGCGACTTCGAGCGCACCGACCCGGAATACCACCAGCGTTTTCTCGAATTCCTCGGCCTTGCCCCGACCGCGATCAACGCGGTGCGGGCGGACGCGCGGCAGGCCGGCCCGCCGCCCGCGCCCCATCACCGGGTCTCCGCCAGCCGCAGGGCGAAGGACGTCAGCTTGACCTGATCCTTCACCCCGGGCGAGGCCTCCACCCCGCTGTTCACGTCGACGAAGCGCGCGCCCGTCGCCTTCAGCGCCACATCGACATTGTCCGGACCCAAGCCCCCGGCGAGAATCCAGGTCTTCTCCGGATGCGCCTCGCAGTGCCGTCGGAACTTTGTC
>CAVRNM010000330.1:0-5605 GCA_963722225.1 uncultured Verrucomicrobiae bacterium | reverse complement strand
CAAGACGCTGGCGGCGCAGTTGTACTCGGAGTTCAAGAATTTCTTCCCGGAGAACGCGGTCGAGTACTTTGTCAGCTACTACGACTACTATCAAGCCGAAGGCCTACCTGCCGTCGTCGGACACCTACATCGAGAAGGATTCATCGATCAACGAGGAGATCGAGCGCCTGCGCATTTCCACGACGAGTTCGCTGGTCAGCCGCCGCGATGTGCTGGTCGTCGCCAGCGTTTCCTGCATCTATGGCCTGGGTTCGCCGGAGGACTTCACGGAACTGCGGATCGAACTGCGGCGCGGCGCGGCTTACGGCCGCAACCGGCTGCTCGAGCGCCTTGTCGACAATCTGTACGAACGAAACGACTACGAGCTGAAGCGGGGCTGTTTCCGCGTGCGCGGCGACGTGGTCGACGTGCTGCCCGCCTATTCCGAACAGGGGCTGCGGGTGGAGTTCTGGGGCGAGGACGTGGAGGCGCTGAGCGAGTTTGACCCGCTGACCGGGGCCGTGCTGCGGCCGCTCGAGCAGTTCGACCTCTACCCCGCCAACCAATACGTGACGACCCGGGGCAAGCTCGAAGGCGCAGTCGGCGGCATCAAGGAGGAACTGGCGGAACGCATCGCGGCGTTTGAGCAAAGCGGCCGCTACCTCGAGGCCCAGCGCATCCGGATGCGGACGAATTACGACCTGGAAATGCTGCAGGAAATGGGCTTCTGCAGCGGGATCGAAAACTACTCCCGGCATCTGACCGGCCGGAAGCCGGGGGAACGGCCGTTTTGCCTGATCGATTTCTTCCCGAAGGACTTGCTGCTGTTCATTGACGAAAGCCACGCGACGGTGCCCCAGATCGGCGCGATGTACAACGGCGACCTGGCGAGGAAGCGGGTCCTGGTGGATTTCGGATTCCGCCTGCCCTCGGCGCTGGACAACCGCCCCCAAAGCTTTGCGGAGTTCGAACAGATCACGGGACAGACGCTTTTTGCCTCAGCCACGCCCGGCCCGTTCGAGCTGGAACGTTCCACCGTCGTGGCCGAGCAGCTGATCCGCCCAACGGGGTTGCTGGATCCGGAGATCACGCTGCAGCCGACCAAGGGGCAGGTGGAGCATCTGATCGGCGAGATCCGCGCGGCGACGGGAAAAGGCGAGCGCGTGCTCGTGACCACGCTGACCAAGCGCCTGTCAGAAGACCTGACGGCTTTCCTGCGCGAGGCCAAGATCCGGGTGGAGTATCTGCATTCGGACATCGATGCCATTGAGCGGGTCGAGATCCTGCGCAACCTCCGGCTGGGCAACTTCGACGTGCTGGTGGGCATCAACCTGCTGCGGGAGGGGCTCGACCTGCCGGAAGTGGCGCTGGTGGCGATTCTCGATGCCGACAAGGAGGGCTTTCTGCGGAGCGAGACCAGCCTGATCCAAACCGCCGGCCGGGCCGCCCGCCATGAGAACGGCCGGGTGATTTTCTACGCCGACCAGCTGACCAACTCGATCCGCAAGACCATCGAAGTCACGCGTTACCGCCGGGAGAAACAGCTCGCCTACAACCGGGAGCACGGGATCACGCCGCGCAGCGTGAAGCGCTCCGCCCAGGCCAGCCTGCACTTGGCCGACGGCACCGAACACGGTCGCGAACCGCTGGTGGTGGCCGAGGGCGACGAGGCGGACGTGGCCGCGGTCATCGCGGAGCTGGAGGAAGAGATGCAGGAGGCGGCCGGAAAGCTGGAGTTCGAGCGGGCGGCGGTGATCCGCGATCAGATCCACGCGCTCAAATCAGGCAAATTCAAGGCGCCGGCCAGGCGGGCGGCCTCACCGATGGCGCGAAAGCAGGGCGCGGGGCGCCCGGCGCGGGGGCGCTGAGGACCGGGCATTGGCGGTTGGCCCGGGGCCTGGCTGACTGATGGGATTGCGGGAGCGAGCGTTCTCGCGATCGCAGGGGAGAATCGCCTGCCAGCAGGTTCCTGTACTCTGCGCCGATCGGCTGGCGGCGTCCCGCGGACAAGTCGCGGTCCATCTTCCTGATCCTGGCCTTAGCCGCCGGCGTAGGCCAGCAGGCAAACACCCATAGCCGCGGCCAGGCAATAATAGCCGAACCAAGTCCACCGTCCGGTCTCCAGCAGACGCGACAGCAATTTCAGCGCCAGAAGCCCGGCCCCAAAACTGCACGCCATGCCGACCACACCCGGCCCGAACAGGGGAAAAAAATGCAGCGGGCTGACCGCGTTGGAATGAGCCTTGAAGAGCCGCAGCAATTCCCGGCCGATCACCGGCGGCGTCACCAGAACCGCCAGCGCAAAACTGAATTCTTCCGCCCGCGCCTTGTCGATGCCGCGCAACAGCCCGACCGAGATCGTCGCGCCCGACCGGGAAAAGCCGCGAAAGGGAAGGCAAAGTCCCTGCACCGCCCCGATCCAGCAGCCCTCCCGCCAGCCGAGAGCCTGCCCGCCCGGCCCGCGTTCTCTCTGCCGGCCGGCCCAAATAATTAAGAAACCGCCCGCCCCAAGCGCCGCTCCAATGAGGGGCAGATTGGAGAACAGCTCTTCGATGTCCCGATTCCCGAGAAAGGCCTTCTCAATCAAGTGGATGATCGCATAGCCGATGACGCCGGTCAGCCCGGTCGCAATCACAGTTGGGATAGCGATGCGCCGGAAGGCCGCGGCGCTGGAGAAATACCGGTCGCGCCAGGCCCTCCAAAAATACGCGATCATCGCGAACATGGTTCCGGTGTGCAGCATGACGAGCAGGAAGGTCATTTCGGGCTTCGACGGATCGAGACCGAGCAGCTTCTCGGCGACGATCACATGGGCCGAACTGGAAACCGGCAGAAGTTCGGCGGCCCCTTGGATGAGCGCGAGCAGGAGGATTTGGATGAAGTTCACGGGAGATGACTTTGCGGCCCGGCCGGGAACACGCGACCGGCGGGGGTGAAGCCGGGTCTAGGAGGCTGTCGGACTTACGTCCGGCCAGCCTCCCACTGGAAAAACCGCCCAATCCAACCCGGGGAAACGGGCAGAATCTCGGCGATCTTTAGACGAATTGGAGTCAGATTGGCTCATCAGATCATATTCCCTGCTCAACGAAAAGGGTGGTTTTGCTTTTAGCAGCCTGAAGGGCTGGAAGCCCGACAGGCTGCTAGCGCCACTCGGGCGGATTCTGCAGGTGCGACTTGAGCACGCCGATGCAGGGGAGGTTGCGGTACCGCTCAGCGAAGTCCAAGCCGTAGCCGACCACGAACTGATCGGGAATCGAAAAGCCGACGAAATCGGCCTCGAAATCAACTTCCCGCCGGCCTTTCTTGTCCAGCAGCACACAGGTCTTCACGGTCGCAGGATTGAGCTTCTTGATCAGATTGACCACGGCCGAGAGCGTCTTGCCTGTGTCGAGAATATCGTCGAGCAGGAGCACGTGGCGGTTGGCGATGTCGATCGTCAGGCTGTGCACGATCTCCGGCTTGCCGATGGAGCGGGTTTCGTTGCGGTAACTGGCGACGCGGATGCAGTCGAGGCGGATGGGCTGCCGGACTTCCCGCAGGAGATCGGCGGCAAACAACAACGCCCCGTTGATGATGGCAACGGCCGTGATTTCCTCTCCGCCGAAGGCCGCGCTGATTTCGGCCCCGAGCGTTCGCACGCGGCGGCGGATCATGCTTTCGGAAACAACGATTTCCTCGAGATCCTGGTAGGTGGGCAGGGCATTCTTGGTGGCACGCATGGCGGAAAGGCGACGGGAAAAAACGGAACCGCGGCCGGCATCGGCGCGGGCGGGCAGAGCTAAGAACGAAACCTGGCCTGCTGGCAAACTGTTTACCGGCCGTATTGTTTTTGACTTCATTGCCGCCGGGCGGTTGCCTCGTCCACCGCGGGCGACAAGCGATGATTTCCATCCAGATCAAGAAGCTGACGAAGCGTTTCGGCTCGATTGTCGCCCTGCAGAACCTGGACCTCACGATCAATCCAGGGGAGCTGTTTTTTCTCCTCGGGCCCAGCGGATGCGGGAAGACGACGCTCCTGCGGTGTCTCGCGGGTTTCTGCCGGCCGGACGAAGGAGGAATTTGGTTTGGCGAGGAAGAGGTGACGCAGCTGGCGCCCCATCGGCGCAAGGCGGGGATGGTGTTTCAAAGCTATGCGCTCTGGCCGCACCTGACCGTGGCGGAGAACGTGTCGTTCGGCCTGGAGGAGCGCCAGCTGCCGCGCGATGAAATCCGGCGGCGCACCGCCGAGGCGCTCGAGGCGGTCCACATGGGCGGCTTCCTGGAGCGCAAACCAAACCAGCTGTCCGGCGGCCAGCAGCAACGGGTGGCGCTCGCCCGCGCGCTGGTGGTCCGGCCGCGTTGCCTGCTGCTCGACGAGCCGCTCTCGAACCTGGACGCCAAACTGCGCCTGGAAATGCGCGGGGAGATCCGGCGGGTCTGCAAGGAATTCCAGCTGACCACGGTCTATGTGACCCACGATCAGAAGGAGGCGCTTTCGATTGCCGATCGCCTGGCCATCATGGACGGCGGGCGAATCCTGCAGGTGGGGGCGCCGCGCGAGGTTTACCGGCGGCCCGTGCGCCGGCAGGTGGCCAGCTTCGTCGGGGAGGCCGATTTCATCCCCGGCCGGGTGGTGGCGGGCGGCGCGGGGCGGGCGGCCGTGGAGACCCCGCTCGGACGCATCGATGGCATCTTGGGAGATCCGACGCTGCCGCCGAAAGCCGGCGACGAAGTCACCGTATCCATCCGCCCGGAATGCTGGGTCCTGGGCGGGGAAAAGAAGGCGCAAAATTGCATCGAGGGCGTGATCGGCAGCGCCGTCTATCTCGGGGAAATGGCGCAATATGATTTTGTCTGCGCCGGCGTGATGCTGAAGATTGTGGAGTTGAATCCCCGCTTTGTGGGGCCGACGACTGCGGGCAGATTGCAGGCCAGCGTGGAGCCGGAGGACGCCGTCGTCCTGGTGGAGTAGGGGAGAAGGCATGAAGCGGGCCCTTCTCGTCCTTCTGCTGGCGGCGACGATCGCGGTGCCCTTCCTCCTGCGGCCGGGAAAACCGGGCCTGGCGCCGGCCGGCGCCACCCTGGTGATCATCACGCCGCACAACGAAGCCATCCGCCATGAGTTTGGGCTCGGTTTCCAGCAGTGGTACAAGTCGCAGACCGGCCGGACGGTGGTGGTCGACTGGCGCGTCATCGGCGGCACAGTCGGCGACGACGATGGACGTGAACGTGATGAACGTTCAATGGTGGCCGCCCCGTGGTGGTGACCGATGGTGGTGGTGGTGGGTTGTTGGTGGTTGTGTGTGTGTGTGTGTGTGTGTGTGTGTGTGTGTGTGTGTGTGTGTGTGTGTGTGTGTGTGTGTGTGTGTGTGTGTTTGTTTAACATATATATATATATATATATATGATGATGATGGATTGTGTGTGTGTGTGTGTGTGTGTGGTGGTTGAGTTGTAGTTTTTTTGACTAGATGATGATGATGATGATTTAATGAAGGATTTTTGTTTTTTGGTTTGATGATGTGTGTGTGTGTGTTGTTGTGTGTGTGTGTGTGTGCTTGCTTTGGTTTTTGGTGGTGGTTGGTTGGTGTGTGTGTGTGTGTGTGTGTGTGTGTGTGTGTGTGTGTGTGTGTGTGTGTGTGTGTGT
>CAVRNM010000329.1:0-10059 GCA_963722225.1 uncultured Verrucomicrobiae bacterium | reverse complement strand
GGGCAAGAGAGAATCCAATGCCAGTCTTGGGGCGCCGTTCGAGCTGCAGCCGTTTTGCCATGTGGAAATCAGGAAAGCCGGCCTTCCCGGCCACGTCTTGCCCCACCGCGATCAACGACTTCGTTTCCCGAGTTCCTGAGTTCCACATCGGGATTCCGGTCCGCCAGGGTTGGTGTAGCCGGGGTCGGCGACCCCGGCCTGTCCGCCGAAGCCTCGGCGAAGGGGGGCCCGGCCTCAGCGAGGCCGGCTACAACGCGAATTCTATGCTAAACCGGCTAATCCCGCCTCGCCTCGGTCACGACGGTGTAACGCACCCGGCCGATCTGCCCGGCCGGCAGATAGCCGCCAAACGCAATCGCCGGCGCGACCAGCGCGCGCGGACCGAGCAGCGTTCCCGGGTTGAGGACCGTGTTGCAGCCCACTTCCGCGCCGTCGCCCAGGATGGCTCCGAACTTGCGCCGGCCGCTGTCGACCGTCCGGTCCGGAAGTCGCAGGAACACGTTCTTCTGGTCGAGCCGGAGATTTGAGAGCACGACCCCGGCGCCCAGGTGCGCGCCGTTGCCCAGGATCGAGTCGCCAATGTACGGCCGGTGCGGCGCGTGCACCCGGTCCATCATGAGCGTGTTCCTGATCTCGGCGCCGTGGCCGATCACGCAATCCTCGCCCGCGATCAAGTTGCCGCGCACGAAGGCACCGGGCCGGATCTCCGAGCGCGCTCCGATGAAGAGCGGGCCAATGAGGGTGGCATAGGACGGCAGCCTGACGGTCGGATGAATCCACAGCGCCCCCTCGGCATGCACGCCCGGAGGCAGCGCCGGCAGCGGGGCATCAAAGCGGAAAGCCTCCAGGGCCGGGCCGATCTGCTTCAGCCATTCCCACGGCGGGACGTCGGGCGGGAAAAACGTCGCGAACGCGGCGAGCGACGGGGGCAACACAAAGAAGTCGGCGGCATTCAACTTCTTCATGCATAGCGGCTGCGCTTCCTCGGCCAACAAAAAAAGACCCTCCGCCGGGGAGGGTCTTGAAATGGAGCGGGCGAAGAGACTCGAACTCTCGACAACCACCTTGGCAAGGTGGCGCTCTACCAACTGAGCTACGCCCGCGAAAAGGAATGTCGGACTATGGTTTTGGCTCTCCCGTCGTCAACTGATATTTTGTCCGCTTGCCGCGCCGGCCGTCCCGGAATTACTTGTCCCCGCCATGCTCCGCGTGACTGCCCTGAATGTTTACCCGGTGAAATCGTGCCGCGGGCTCGCCGTGGATTCAACCGCCGTTGATGCGCGGGGGTTCGCCGGCGATCGCCGCTTCCTGGTGGTCGATGCCCAGGGCCGGTTTCTCACCCAGCGCGCCCATCCGCGGATGGCGCTCATCGAGACGGCGTTGACGGCCGAAGGCCTGACGCTGTCATGCCCTGGCCAAGGTTCGGTATCTGTTTCCCTTTCCGCTCTCCGGCCTCCGGTCTCCGGTATCGGCGCTCCGGTTTCCGGTTTCGCCTTTCCGGCCTCCGGTCTCCGCTCTCCGGTCTCCGAGGTGTCCGTCTGGAAAGACCTCGTGACCGCCGATGATTGCGGAGATGCGCCGGCGCAATGGCTGGGCGATTTTCTTGGTCTGTCCTGCCGGCTGGTGCGCGCCGGCTCCGCCTATTCGAGGCTCATCCCCGGGCGGAAAATCCCCGCCGCCTTGGCGGCCCTGGGCGCCCCGCCGCACGAGGTCTCCTTCGCCGACGCCTTTCCCTTTCTGGTGATCTCGGAGGAGTCGCTCGCCGATCTCAACGCGCGGCTCGACGCGCCAGTGCCCATGAACCGCTTCCGCCCAAACCTGGTCGTCGCGGGAGGCACGCCCTACGCCGAGGACGACTGGAGGCGGTTCCAGATCGGCGAAGTTGTCTTCCACGGCGCCACCCGTTGCGGGCGCTGCGTCGTGACCACCACCGACCAGCTGACCGCCGTGCGCGCCCCGGAACCGCTCCGCACGCTGGCCTCCTACCGCCGCGATGCGGAGGGCGCCGTGCTGTTCGGCCGCAACCTCATTCACGAAACGAAGACCGGGCGCGTGAACGTCGGCGACGCGGTGGAGTTGCTCCAGTGACGGCCGAGCCCGGATGTTTCACGCTTTACTCGATCGCCTGCATGCAGGCTGTAGACGATCCGCGGGCCGAGCACACTGGCCGGCCCATCCGGGCTTTTGGCAAAACCGCCCCCAGAACCCTCCGCAGGGGAACGGGCACGATTCAAAGGCATTCCCCTGAATCAGCCGTCTTTTCCCAATCATGCACGGTCGCATGGTCTCTCTTCGGAGAGGCGGTTTTGCTTTTAGCAGCCTGAAGGGCGCGATGCCAGACAGGCTGCCAGCGCCGCGATTCCTCCCAGGAATAATTCCCTCACCACTCGCCACCACCCCGCCGCAGCTGCTTGGTCCTGGTCCGGCGCCGCTTGCCCTCGATCATCCGCGCCTTTTGTCCCCGGGTCTTCTGCCGGGTCCGCCGTCGTTCCGCCTCCTTTTCCGCCTGGGCCAGCGCCGCCACGGAGGCGCGCCGGTCCTCCAGTTTGGCGCACAGCCGCGCCCAGGCCTCCAGCCGGTTCACCGCCTGGGAACGCTCCGCTTGACTCCGCACTTCCGTGCCGGTCGGCTTGTGCCGCAACCATATTGTGGATGAGGTCTTATTGATTTTCTGCCCGCCGGGACCCGTGCCCCGCACAAAGCGTTCCTCGACGTCATCCGGCTGCACGCCGAGGGCGGCCAGCCGACGGCGCACATCCTGCTCGATTTGCAGTGGAAATCCCGCCATGGCTTAGTATCTCTGCGGTGAAACTTACGCAGCTGCCGGTAGTCAAACCAATGTCCGCGACCGCAGCAATTTAAACGTTTCGCGAGTCGAATGCCCAATGCCGGCCTGTTCGTCAGACCCAACCCGAATCTTCTCCCATGCCTAACGGTCCCGTCTGGTCCCAGAAACTTCGCACAGAAATCGCCAGGGCGGTCGTCGGTCAGGATGTGATCGTCGAGCGCCTGCTGGTCGCGTTGCTCGCCAACGGGCACGTGCTGCTCGAAGGCATGCCCGGCCTCGCCAAGACGCTGCTCATCAAGTCGCTCGGCCAGGCGCTGGGCGTGCAATTTGAGCGGATCCAGTTCACGCCCGACCTCCTGCCGAGCGACGTCGTCGGCACGATGGTCTTCCAGCCCAAGGAAGGCACCTTCGCGCCCCACCGCGGACCGATCTTTGCCAACCTGTTGTTGGCGGACGAAATCAACCGTGCGCCTGCCAAGGTTCAGAGCGCGCTGCTCGAGGCGATGCAGGAGCGCCAGGTGACGATCGGCGGCCTGTCCCAGGCGCTCCCGACGCCGTTCTTCGTGATGGCCACGCAAAACCCGATCGAGCAGGAAGGCACGTACCCGCTGCCCGAAGCCCAGACCGACCGCTTCCTCTTCAAACTGCTGGTGGATTACCCGTCCGCCGACGAGGAGAATACGATGATGCAACGCTGGGGCCAGGTGACGAGCCAGCCGGCGTTGTCCGCCGTTTCGAGCGGCGAGGAGTTGCTCGTGCTGCGCCGAGAGGTTGACCGCGTCTACCTCGCCCCCGAAGTCCACCGTTACATCCTCTCCCTCGTGCGGTCGACCCGCCTGCTGGCCGAACGCACGGACAACCCCAACGCCCGGCGCCAGCTCAATTTCGGCGCCTCGCCGCGCGCCTCCCTCGCCCTTTTCCAGGCCGGCCGGGCGCTCGCCTGGCTGCGCGGGGACGATTTTGTCGCCCCGGCGCTGCTGCAGGAACTGGCGCCCGAAATCCTGCGGCATCGGCTCGGTCTGACGTATGAAGCCGAGGCCGAGGAGATCACCACCGACAAGATCATCGGCCAGATCATCGAACGAACACCGGTTCCGACGGTGAACAAAAACTGAAGGCTGAAAGACGGAAAAGCTGCATTGTCAGACCATGAACCGGACAACCGCTGCAGAAGGCGCGCCTTCAGCCTTTCAGCCTTCCAGTCATTCAGCTTTGGCCCTGCTGCGCCGGCTGGAGTGGCGTGTGCGGCATGCGGTCGAGAATGTGCTCAGCGGAGAATACCGCTCGGCCTTCCGGGGGCGCGGCATGGAGTTCGACCAGGTGGTCAAGTACGAATTCGGCGACGACATCCGGGATATCGACTGGAATGTCACGGCGCGGCTCGGCGAGCCTTATCGCAAGAAGTTCGTCGAGGAGCGCGAGGTCACGCTGCTGCTCGTTTTTGAGGATTCGCCGAGCCTGCAGTTCGGTTCGTCCGACCTTTCCAAGCGCGAGGCGTTGCTGGAACTCGCCGGCCTGGTGATGCTGCTCGGCGCGGTGAATCGCGACCGGGTGGGATACGTGTATGCCGCGCCGGACGGATACCACTTGAGAGAGCCCGTGCGCGGCCGCGGGCCAATCCTGCACGCCGCCTCCACGTTGCTGGGCATGCCCCCGCCCGCGTTGCAGGACCAGCCGGCGCGGGCTGAATCCGCGCCGGCGCTTTCCAATCCGCCTTTTATCGCGCCTGCCGCCACGCCGCCGGCCGGAGCCGCGGGGGAGAACCAGCGCGGCCACCGGTCAGCCCTCCGAACACCGAGCTGCGAGATTCCCTGGCGGCTCCTGGCCCGCACCGCACCGCGGCATAGCATTCTTATCTGGCTCTCCGACTTTCCGCCGCGCGAGGCGCCGGAGGGCTGGGGCGTGCTGCGCCGCCGGTATAACACCATGGGCTTTCGCGTCGACGATCCCTGGGAACGCGCCCTTCCGGCCGGTGACTCCCTCGTGGCGTACGACCCCCTGGCCGGCCGTCTGGTCACGCTGGACGGGACGGCGGCGCAGCGGCTGGCGCACGCGGAATGGGTCCAGCGCCGGACCGCGGCATTTCGCGATCTGTTTCCCGACACCCTGAGCCGGCTGATCGTGAGCACGGAAGAACCACGGCTCGACGCCCTGGTGCGGTTCTTCCACGCCCGGATGAAGACCCGATCACGCGGATGAAACTCCAAACTCCAATTTCCAAATTCCAAGGATCCGCCAACTCCCCATGACGAACCAACAAATACACCGACGGACGTTGGCCTTTTTTCTCCGGGGTTTCCCTTGGGATTTGGGAATTGAAGCTTGGGACCTCCTTGGGATTTGGTGTCTGGGATTTCGTGTCTGGGATTTGGCGTTTGGCGTTTGGCGTTTTACCCGTGAGCTACGACAACTACACGCTGCATGATCCCTGGTGGCTGCTGGCCCTGGCGGTGATTCCGCTGGTGACGTGGCTGCGCGGACGGCGTGGGGTCCCGGCCTTCGTGGTGCCGTTCGCCGCGGCCTGGTATCGTCCCTCGCTGGCGGCGTTTTCGCGGCTCCCGGTGGGCGTGGGCGTGACGGGGCTGGCCCTGCTGGTCTGCGCCTTGGCGCGACCGCAGCGGGTGGACGACAAGCGCCAGGTCCATCAACAGGGTTATGACCTCATGCTGGTGGTCGATCTCTCGGGCAGCATGTTGGCCGAGGACAATCACCGGCCGGGCGAAGGCCCGAATCGCCTTCAGGTCATCAAGCCCGTCATCCAGGCCTTCGTGCAGAACCGGCCGAGCGACCGGATCGGCATTGTGGTGTTCGCCACCCAGGCTTACACGCTCTCGCCGCTCACGTTCGACCACGCCTGGCTCTCCCGCCAACTCGATCGCATCGAGATCGGTGTCATCGACGCGGACCACACCGCCATCGGCGACGGGCTCGGCGTTGCGCTGACGCGGCTCGAACAGGCCGGCCGCGAGGAAGGCAACCACCGGAAGGGCGCCTTTGTCGTCCTCCTGACCGACGGCTCGAACAATTCCGGCGTGCTGACGCCGCCGGAGGCGACCGAGATTGCGCGCGCCCGGGGAATCCCGGTGTACACCATTGGCGCGGGCAAGGACGGCTACAGCTTTCTGCCGGTGCAGGACGAACACGGCAAGACGATCACGTACACGCAGATCATGGCGGATCTTGACGAAAATGCGCTGGTCAGCATCTCCGAAGCCACGGGCGGCCGCTTCTACCGGGGCCGGGATGCCGGGACGATCGCGTCGGCCTTCAAGTCGATCGACGAGGCCCAGAAGATCGAATTCGAAGCCCGGTCGTATGTGCTCACCACGGAGCTCTTCCCCTGGGTCGCCGTGCCGGGTTTTCTCTGCGTGCTCCTGGCCGGGCTCGTCCTGGCCTGGCCAACCCTCCGGGGTCGTCCCGGGCCGCCCCGCGCACCGCTCACCAGTGGATCTTCCGCCCGCTCATGATTTTCTTCTGGCCTCATCTGCTTTGGCTGCTCGTCCCCGTCATCCTCCTGGCGTTCGGGGACTCCGTCCGGCGTGGCAACGGTGAATCGTCGCGGCCCTGGCCGAAGATCCTGCGGGCCTGGGCGGGGGCAAGTCAGGCGGCCGTCGGCGACGGCCACCGCAGCACGCGCGGACGGCTCCTGCTCTGGCTCGGGCTGGCCTTCGGCATTGTCGCCCTGGCGCGCCCGCAATGGGGACGCATCGAGGAACCGGTCTACGATCAATCCCGCGAGATCGTCATCGCCCTCGACCTGTCGCGCAGCATGCTGGCGCCCGATGTGCGGCCCTCCCGCCTGGAACGCGCCCGCCTGCTGATCCAGGGTCTGCTGGACGGCCTGCGCGGCGAGCGCGTCGGCCTGGTGGTCTTTGCCGGCACCGCGTTTCTGCAAGTCCCGTTGAGCGCCGATTACGAGGTGCTCAACGAGTTTCTGCCGTCGCTGAGCCCCGCGTTCATGCCGGTGGGCGGCACCAATTATGACGCCATGCTGCACGCCGCCCTTGATGCCTTCAGCGCCAGCAGCGCGGCGGATCGTTATCTCATTGTTTTGAGCGACGGCGAGAGCGAGGACGACGACTGGCATGGCCTGGTGTCGGAGCTGCACCAGAAGAACATTCGCGTCATCGGCCTGGGCGTCGGCACCGCGCAGGGGGCGTTCATCCCCGCTGAGGGCGGCAGCTACATGAAAGACGAACGCGGGGCCGTCGTGCTCTCGAAACTCAACAGCTCCACCTTGCAGGAACTCGCCACGGTCACCGACGGCGTCTACACCGACGCCAGCACGTGGGTGGACCTCGCCGCCCTGCTGAAACAGACGGTCGCCACCGGGCATCGCGACAAGTTCAAGGAGCGGGTCCAGTTAAGGCAGATTGAGCGTTTCCAATGGGCGCTCGCGCCGGCGCTCTTTTGCCTGCTGCTCAGCCTCTGGCGTGAATTTCCGGTCCGACCGCGGGTGCGCAACCTTCCGCTCGCCTCCGCTGCCGGCAAGCGGATATCCGAGACCGGAGACCGGAAACCGGAGACCGGAAACCGGAGACCGGATGCCGGAAAGCCCGCCGGCGGAGAACGGAGCCCGGCGGCCGGACCAGTGGCCGCTGCCGTTATTCTGTTGGTCGTTCTCGCCGGTCTTCGGTATCCGTTTTCCAGTTACGCGGCCGAGGACACCTCGGCCTACGCGGCGCCGCTCAGCAAGCTCGTCGAACAGCTTTCCGCCCAGCCCACCGTTTCCGCCGCGGACTTTGCGTCGCTCGCCGACGAAACGGTCACGTGGGGAAAACGACTGCGGGAGGCGGACCAGCCGGTGATGCCGGGCCCGGTG
Organism: uncultured Verrucomicrobiae bacterium; assembly: GCA_963722225.1. GTDB lineage: Bacteria > Verrucomicrobiota > Verrucomicrobiia > Opitutales > Opitutaceae > Fen-1467. The sequence continues at coordinate 2,449 of CAVRNM010000329.1, read as the reverse complement.
CACGACGCGCTGTCCGGAGTCGACGCGGGCGAAAAGTTGTCCCGCCAGGCCGCCGACTGGCCGCGGTTCCGGAGCCAGCTGGAGGACTTGCTGAAGAAACCGCCGGAACCACCCCCGCAAAAACCGCCGCCGCCGCAACCGCAGAATTCCAGCAGCAATCCGAAGGAATCCCCGCCGGAGAAATCGCCGGAGCAACCAAACAAGCCAGATTCCCAGCCCAAGCCCCCGCCGCCCCCCCAGCCCGCCCAGGCCAACACGGGGGAAACCCAGAAGATCGGCGGCCAGCCGCGTCAGCCGCCGGAATCCAAGGCCAACCCCTCCCTGGTGCTGCCCATCCAGAAGCTTGACCAGCTCCGGAATGAAGATTCACCGGCCGAGCTTTTTCAAATGCTCGACAGCCGGGACAGCAAACCTCCCCCCAAGAAAGGTCACGACTGGTGAAGCCTTCCATGCGCTGCCTCATTCCTTCGTGTCTGATCCTGTTGATGCTGCCGTGCGCCATCGCGGCGGATCAGCGCGTCTACTGGGAGCCCAATGCCGGCTCGCTCGCCTATGGACAGGCCAGTCCGCTCCAGTTGGTCTTCGAAAACTGCGAACCCGACGGCGACCCCAAGCTGCCCCCCCTCGACGGGCTGGAACTCCAGTTCACCGGATCGGGTTCGAGCTTCGCGATGGAAAACCTGAGCGTGACGCGGAAACACCTCTTCAACTTCGACGCCCGGCCGACGAAGCGTCCCGAGGTGGGCATTCCGGCGTTTGACATCGAAACCGACAAAGGCGTGCAGCATGTCGCGGCCGCGAGGTTCGCGGTCGGCAACGCCACGGTTGGCCGAACGGCCATCCCGCTTGAGACGGCCGCCAAAGCCAGCCTGGCGCCGGCAGATGGCGAGTTCTGGGCGGGCGAGGTCTTTCCGGTCACGCATACGCTGGACGTCGCCCAGCGCTTCAATCTGCGGGCGGTGGGTTCAGTCGAATGGAAGCCCGCCCCGCTCACGGTGGAAGACTGGAGCCAGCCGGAACATTTTTCGGCGACGGTGGGCGGGGAGCCACGGATGGGGCTGAAGTACAAGAGCCGGGGCTACATCACCACACCGGGCAATTACCGGATCCCCGCCGCCACCCAGGAGATCGTGCTGGTCGTCAACTCGAACGGCGCCCTGCTGTTCCCGTTCTCGGCTCCGGAAATGGTGAAGCATACAGTCACCAGCAACGAGCCCTCCCTGACCATCAAGCCGCTGCCCGATGGCGCCCCCGCCGATTTCGGGGGGGGAGTCGGCCAGTTCACGCTGACCTCCAAAGTCGTGCCCACCGCGGTTGCCGTCGGCGAACCCGTCACGTGGACACTGGAGCTGCGCGGAACCGGCAACTGGCCGATGTGCACGGGCTGCCCGCCCGGGAAGTTTCGAAGGACTTCACCGTCCTGCAGCCCCAGGCCAAGCGCACGCCGTCCGAAGGCAAACTTTTCGACGCCTCCCTCTCTGAGGATGTCGTGCTTATTCCCACCAAACCCGGCACCTACAAGCTGGGGCCGGTCAACTACTCCTACTTCGACCCCAGTACAGGCACCTACCAGTCCGCGCAGACCGGCCACGCCACTCACGATCAATCCGCAGGGTGCGACCCTCCGCAAGCAATCGCTCTTCACCCCCCGTCGTCGATCACATCGCCGCCGCCCCGGGCGATGACCGGCCCTGCCGCCGCATCTGACGGCGCCACCAACGGCGCCGGCCGGGATTGCGCGTGATCCGTTGCTCGGCACGGATTTGGGCTGGTGCCGCTCCAAGCGCGCCCCTGCTCTCTTGGTTGCTGACCTCCCTGCTGTGGCTGATTCCGGCCTGGCTCATATTGGCAGCGCTGCGTGCCCGGCGGACAGACCCGATGCGGGCACACGCGAGGCGCGGGAACGTCTCGGCCGGATCTTGGCGGGCATGCCGGCGGCATCTGGGGTAGCGGCCGGCCAAAGCGACTTCACCATCGACCAGAATCAATGGAAGCGCGTCCTGACCCGAGCGCTCAAGGAAGCTCTTCACCGCAGGGTTTTCAGCAAAGGACAACGGCTGCTGAGCCAGGTTGAAGCGCTCAATCTGCAGCCCGTTCTGTTTGGCCCAATCCACGTCAGCCGAGAAGCTGACCAGGGCCTCGTCGACGTCGACACCGCACACGCCCGAGCTGCAGCATAGTGCCGGGTCGAATACTTGGATGGTTTTCACGTTGTGGCTCCGATTCAAGTTAGCACTGGTATGTGTATCCGGCTTTGTCGCGCGGATGAACGCGCTCATGAATTTTCCGTCGACCTGAGAACTCAGGGCGTTGACGTCGATTCCCTTGCCTGCGAGGAACGATTGCGCGTCCTCGGCGCGATAGATCCGCGTCGGCTCGATGCTGACGTCTCTCGAGCCGGCATCCGCCAGTTTCGAGCGGTATTCGTTCTCCCTCAAAGCAATGCGTC
>CAVRNM010000328.1:0-15316 GCA_963722225.1 uncultured Verrucomicrobiae bacterium | reverse complement strand
CGCTCAGCGGTTTCGATGCGGTGCCGCATCCTCCGACAAAAGAGAAAAAGAACGAAAATCATGGCGAGAGTGCCGCGATTTATACCGCACATCAAAGAATTAATCCATCGGTGGCAGGCAGACCATAGTGTGGAAATACTATCAAAAGTTATAGGTGCGGTCTCTGCCAAAAAAATGCTGCGGTGCCGCAGTCGAATATTACTGGAATCCGTAGGAGCGCTACGAATGGATCGCCCATCGATACCTGCCGTGCTAGATCAACGATGACCTTGGCCTGTTTCCAGGTCGCGTCGTCCTGCATCTTGCCGTCGATCATCACCGCGCCGCTTCCGTCCGGCATTGCCGCCAGAATCTTGGCGGCGAAGCGGACCTCGTCGACCGGATCGGGCCTGAATACCCGTTTGGCGATCGCGATCTGCCTTGGGTGCAAGCGTCCAAGCGCCGACGCAACCGAGCAAGAAGGCGTTGCGGAACTGCGCCTCGCAGGCGACGTCATCCGAAAAATCGCCGAACGGGCCATAGAACGCTTTCAGCCCATGGGCCTGGCAGGCGTCGACCATTTTCGCGACGGTGTAATGCCACAAATCCTGCTGCACCAACCGACGCTCTCGCTGCCGTCGGCAGACATGTCTTCCAGCACCCCATAGGACGGGATGGCCGCCGCCGACCCGGGTGGTCTTCATGCCGCGCGACGCCGCCAGATCGGCGGGTCCCAGGCTCATGCCATGCATCCGGGGCGAGGCGCTGGCAATCGCCTCGACATTGGTGACGCCCAAAGCGGTTTCCAAGATCGCATGGATCAGTATCGGCTGAGCAGACTTATGTCGCGCCTCCAATTGCGCCAGCAACTGGTCCAGGTAATGGATGTCCCACGGCCCTTCGACTTTCGGCAGCATCACGACATCGAGCTTGTTGCCGACCGTGCCGACGATTTCGGTGACATCGTCGAAAAACCAGGGCGAATTGACCGCATTGACCCTGATCCAGAGACCCGGTCTCGCCGAAGTCATGGACTTTGGCCACTTCGATGAAGCCTTGCCGCGCCGCCTGTTTGGAATCGATCGGAATCGCATCTTCGAGATTGCCAAGCAACACGTCGACCTCGCCGATCATCCGCCGCCGCCTGGCCCGCACCTTGTCATTGTGCGGCGGAAAGAAATGGATCATCCGCTCAAGCGTGAGCGGCAATTCACGATAGGGATCAGGGGCGCCGATCGCCAACGGCTGGTAGAATTTCCTGGGTGGCTTTTGGCGCTCACGGCGGCCTCCTCATGATCACAATTGTGCGAAAGACAACTATAATATGAAAGAATATTTCTGCCGCAGTGCAAAAAAATTGTCAACCATGCGTTGGTTAAATTGTGTCTTGTCCATTCTCGGTTTCCGGCGCATGGAGGCCGTCTACAGCCCTTCATGCAAGCCGCGAACAAGCTCCGGATAGTCCGGTTCATTGTCCGGCGACAAAAAGCCGTGACGGATGAAAAAGTCGATCAGCACCAAGGGAACATTGAATTTTGAAGCGGTCGGTATTGCGCAGCAACGCTGTAGAATTTCCGCGACTTCCATCAGATAAAACCGGCTGATTTCGCCATCGGTGTTGCGCGGCGTGAAGTCCGCCGGAACCTCGAGATCGTAGATGAACAAGGTGTCGGGCTTTAGGCCCCATTCTCCGGCCATACGATAGCCCAGGGCGCCGACGGGAATGGCTCCAAGCGCCATCTGCCGGGGAACCCCGGCCTCCTCGGCCGCTTCCTTGATCAAATTGTCTTGCAATGTAAGTCCGGCGAGTTCGGCCTCCGGCCACCATATTGTCCAATTTGTTCGGTTCGACCTTGCGGTCGGACGACCGCTGACCGATCCACAGTTTGACGGTTCCCGCCCGACGAACATAGCCATTGAGATGCACGCCGAACGCTCGGAGGCCAAAAGCTGAAATGGCCGAACGGTCGATCAAAAAAGCGGCGGCTGGCCCCATTTGGTGACCACGCGGTAATCTTCGCCCAAAGCACTTGGAAAATTGCCGTCCCGTCTTAATTGATCGAGTGTGGCGGCGATGGCGATGGTTCGCGAATTAGGAGAGGTCAGGCCATCGTCGAGTTCACGGAGTTGTTGGTGACGGTGAAGGTTCCGGGGAAATCGGCAAGTCTGGCCGCCAGTCGATGGCCGACGGCCCCAATAGGCCGGTTGGAAACTTCGAACGGACGATAGGCGAAGGGTCGTACGTGTTGCAGCGTTTGATATGGTCGATGAGGCTCATGCGCCGAAAGGTGCTCCGCCCAAGGTGATTTGTCAAGAATTTGACGGTGTCCTGGACTGACGGTATGGGAAATCAACGATCGCAAGCGCCTTTCGGTTGTCACCATAAAAAAAATGTGGTTATTTGTGCCGAATTGAGAATGTCCTTGCGTGGACAGGGTGCCGCCATCTGGGTAGACTGTCGCGCGAGCTTGGCTAGCTTGAGGATATGGGTGCGTTTATCCTTCCTAGCTCTATCAGGATTGGGTGTCGGGCGGTCGATGGAAAACCGCGTTCGGCGGAAATGTTTCTTATTCGCCGATCAGATGCCTTGCCGGAGCTCGTCGCGTGTCTCTTTGGTGATTTCTTGGTTTCCCGAAACTCCGTGAGGATGCGAAGGAGAGTAGCCGAAGAGTTGTGACCGCAAGACGGCTTCGAGGAACATATCCATGCTCCAAGGCCGTGATGCACGGATAAGCTTTTGACCCGAGAATATTGGATCATTGGCGTGATGCCCGAGCCCCCTTTGGAATGAGAGTCTAATGGATCAGGAAGAGCTGAAATTTGCAGCGGATTTTCCCGCCACGACCTACGCGGAGTGGCGGAAGATCGTTGAAGACAAGGAACTCAGGGCGCACCGTTCGAGAAGCGGATGGTGACGAAGACCCTTGAAGGGGTTGATTTACAGCCTCTTTATGTTGCGGAGAACTGGCCGTGGTCTGGTGATCCGTCGGGATTTCCGGGATTTTTCCCCTATGCCCGGGGAACCAATGCGATTGAACGGACGCGCACGGGTTGGGACATCCGCCAGGAGTTCCTCGAGCCCGATCCGAAGTCGGCCAATTATGAGATTTTGCACGACCTTTCGCGGGGCGTGACGTCGGTGGTTGTGCGTCTGGACCGTGCGGCGCGCTCCGGCGTGGCGCCATCGCAGGCGACGGTATTCGTTGGCATTGACGGCGTGATCGCGCATGATCTGACGGCTCTTGAAGAGGTTTTCGAGGGGGTCGATCTGGCCAAGGTCCCGGTGGCTCTCGATGCGGGCCTGCATTCCTGCCGGCTGTGTCTGCGCCTGGGTCGCTGTGAAGAAGGCGACGGTCCGCAGGTACTCGAGCCCGTCCGCCAGGGTGTAGGCCAGCTCAAGGTCGGCGGTGGCCCCGGCTTCCTGCATGTGGTAACCCGAGATCGAGATGCGAGTTGAATTTCGGCATGCTCTCGCGCGCAGTAGGCGAAAATGTCCGCGATGATGCGCATCGAGGGCAGCGGCGGATATATGTAGGTGTTGCGCACCATGAATTCCTTGAGAATGTCGTTCTGAATCGTGCCCGCCAGCTCCGGGAGCTTCGCGCCCTGCTCCAGGGCCGCCGCGATGTAGAACGCCATGATCGGGATCACCGCCCCGTTCATCGTCATCGAAACCGACACGTCGCGCAGCGGAATGCTGTCAAACAGCTGCTTCATATCGAGGATCGAGTCGATCGCCACGCCGGCCTTGCCGACGTCGCCCACCACCCGCGGATGGTCGGATCGTAGCCGCGATGGGTGGCGAGATCGAACGCCACCGACAAACCCATCTGGCCCGCCGCGAGATTGCGGCGGTAGAAGGCATTGCTTTCGGCAGCCGTCGAAAAGCCGGCATACTGGCGCACCGTCCACGGACGCGCCACATACATCGTCGGATAGGGCCCGCGCAGGAACGGCGGGAAACCCGGCATCGAATCGAGCGGCTGCTCCACCGCGCCGATCTCAGCCGCCGCGCAGACCGGCGGCACGGCGATCTGCTCGCTGGTCATCCATGACGCCGCCACCGGGGCGCCAACGACGGGCGCCGGGAGCGCCGTGGGTTCATCGAAGGAGATCTGGGAGAAATCTGGAGAGGCTTTCATGAAAGGACGCCGGCCAGGCGTTGCAGCTGGGAAAGGGTGGTGCGGACGTTGGATCGGACATGGATGAAATCGTCGAAGCCCGCGGCGCGGAACTCGGCTTCGCGTTCTCCAGGATGACCGGCCAGAATGACGGCCAGGGCGGGCTGGGCGGCCTTGATCCGCCGGGCAAACACTGGCGCGAGCTCGGGATAAGTCTCGTCGGTGGAGCAGAGCACGACGACCGCCGCACCCGATGCCAGGGCGGCCGCGGCAGCTTCCTCCACCGTCGGGAAGCTTCTCTTGCCATCAATCTCAAATCCTCCGACCGCAAAAAAACCACTGGAGAAATCAGCGCGGGCCTTGTGCTGCTTCGCCGGACCAATCCTGGCGAGGAACACCCGGGCGCGCTTACCCGTGCGCATGCGAAGATCGTCGCCGGCGCGGCGCACGGCTTCAAATCCCTCCGCCCCGCGGAATGGCCTGAGCGCGGCCGCGGCCGGGCCGGAGTCGCGCTTCTGCGTCCAGGCGATGCGCAGGGTCGGCAGCGTGGTCCGCTTGACCGCGGCGGCAACCAACGCGGAGAAACTCTTGATCGGCTTGGGCACCGACTTGCGTTTGGTTCCGGCGGCCAGGTCGGTCTTTGGCTCCGGCCGCGGCTCCTCCCGCAGGTTGGGTTGGACCGTGGTGCCCAGGATCGGACGCCGGCGGGTGTCGACGAGCGCCTGCTTTTCCGCCGCCGCCCTGGCCACGAGCTGCTGGGGATAGCCCGCCACCACCGCCTTGGCCATGCCGCCCTGCTTCTCGATTTCCTGGAAGAGCCCCCAAGCGCGGCGCGCAAGCTGGTCGGTCAGCACTTCAACATACCAGGAGCCGCCAGCCGGGTCGATCTGGTGCTCGAAACAGAATTCCTCGGCCAGGATGTCGTGAAGATTGCGCGACATGCGTTCGCCCAACTCCGTCGGTCCGCCCGCCAGTTCGTCGAACGGTTGCAACGTGATCGCGTCGGCCCCGCCCAGCACCGCGGACAGCGCCTCCGTGGTGATCCGGAGCAGATTCACATGGTGGTCGTAAACCGTCTTATCCCACGCGGCGGTCCGGGCGCCCACGAAAACCTTCTGGGCTTCCGCGTCGGCGCCAAACGCGTGCGCCAGCTTGCTCCAGAGCACGCGGGCCGCCCGCAACTTCGCTGTCTCCATGAACAAATCGACCCCGACCGCGAACTCGACCTGCGTGCGCGCGGCGACCTGGGCCGGTGAAATGCCGCGGTCGAGCAACTGTCGCCAGTATTCAGCGCCCGTGGCCAGGGCAAAGGCCAGTTCCTGAACCCCATTCGCCCCGGACTCGTGCCAGATCTGCGCGCCAATCCCCACTGTGCGGGCGGGCAGTCCGGCTGTCTCGGCCTCCCGGATGCCTTCCGCCAGATCGTCGAAACAGGAGAGCAATGACAGCGGAAGCGAACCATGACTTAGCAGCCACCCCAGCGGATCAGCCGGGACCGCCGCGGTCGCGTCGTGCTTCGCGGTGGCGATGGCCATCGCCAGCGCCGGCAGCGGCGAAAACTCATACATCGTCGCGGCCGTTCGGGCCTCCCATCGCACCTTTTTCTCACCGGGCAGCCGCGTGCCGCGCGCAAAAGGCGGTTCCCCAGGCGCAGTGGACGCGCCGGCAGCCGGCGCGTCCTCCCGGCGGTAAAGTGGCATCACATCAATTCCTTCCGGAGTCCGGGTGACGAGCTTCTTCTCGACCGGAACTCCCTTGAGCTCAAGTTCAACGGCAGATCTCCAATCTGCATAAGTCGCTGATTTAGAACACGGAATCAATTCTCCTGATTCAGCCAAAGTTGTCATGAGTAGAATGGATCACAAATGGCGGTTGCCCACCATGAGGGCTCTGCATCAGACTCTGAAATCGACTTGGCAACGCTGAACCGCCGAAAGACCAAGCAATGAGAGTAGTTTGCCAAAATATGCGCAGAGCTAATCCAGACCCTTCGGCATACTGGACTGCTGTAGAGGTATCTCTATAAGAAATGATTAATCACATCGATCACCTTGGCATCGCGGTTCGCTCGCTCGATGAGGCCGTGCCGGTTTACGAAAAGGCGCTGGGATTGCGCTGCGCGCACCGCGAGGAGGTACCCTCCCAGAAGGTGCGGACAGCCTTCTTCGATGTCGGAGGCGTCCATCTGGAACTGCTCGAGCCGACGTCGCCGGAAAGCCCGATTGCCAAGTTCCTGGTCGACCGCGGCGAGGGAATCCATCACATCGCCTTTCGCACCGACGACATCGCCAGCCAACTTGCCCAGGCTGCCGGCGCCGGCGTGCGCCTGATCCACGAGAAACCCTTTGAGGGAGCGGCGGGAAAGCTCGTTGCCTTCCTGCACCCAAAATCGACCCACGGCGTGCTCACCGAGCTGTGCGCCAACAAGCCAGCCTGAACCTGCTGCCGCCATCAAGGCGCGGCCTGACCGCCGGCGTCTTGTCTTCCGGAGAATCTTATCATGCCCATATCCAAAGCATTGCTCACCACTCTCGAGCAGAAACGCCGGGCCGCCTACGCCGCGGGCGGCGAGGAAAAACTTGCCGAACGCCGCAAGAAAGGCCTCCTCACCGCGCGCGACCGTCTGACCGCGCTTTTCGAGGCGAACACTTTCATGGAGTGGGGCCTGCACGCCCAGCATGACTGTCATAATTTTGGCATGGAGGGAAAATCCATGCCCGGCGACGGCGTCATCACCGGCGTTGGCTATGTCGATGGCCGCCCAGTCGCGGCCTTCAGCCAGGACTTCACCGTCGGCGGCGGCGCCTTGGGGCGCATCCATTCCAAGAAGATCTGCGATATCATGGATTACGCGCAGAAGGCCGGCATTCCGTTGATCGGCATCAACGATTCGGGCGGCGCGCGGATCCAGGAAGGCGACGATTCGCTCTCCGGTTATGGCCAGGTCTTCTTCCGCAACGTGGAGCTGTCGGGATTGGTGCCGCAGATCTCCATTATTGCCGGCCCGTGCGCCGGAGGAGCCGCGTACTCCCCGGCCTTGACCGACTTCCTCATCATGACGCGGAAGAACGCCAACATGTTCATCTGCGGGCCGGAGGTCATCAAGGCGGCCACCGGGCAGACCGCCACGATGGAAGAGATCGGCAGCGCCAGCGCCAATGCTTCGGTGAGCGGCAATGTGCATTTCATCGCCGAAGACGACACCCAGGCGCTGCAAATCGCCCGCAGACTTCTCTCCTTCCTGCCGCCCAACAACGTGGTTGATCCGCCCCATCGCCCCACCCCGGCGGTGGACATGTCGCCCGATCCCGCCATCAACGACCTGATTCCCAGCGATCCCAAGGCGCCGTTCGACGTCCACGACATCATTGCGCGACTCGTCGATGGCGGCGATTTTCTCGAAGTCCACCGCGACTTCGCGCGAAACATCGTGGTCGGTTTCGGCCGGGTGCAGGGGATCGCGGCTGGATTTGTCGCCAACAATCCTGCGCAAAAGGCCGGCACGCTCGATATCGACTCATCCGACAAGGCCGCCCGGTTCATTCGTTTCTGCAATGTGTTCAACCTCCCGATCGTCACCCTCGTGGACGTCCCGGGATTTCTGCCCGGAGTTGCCCAGGAACGGGGTGGCATCATCCGCCATGGCGCGAAAATGCTGTTTGCGTATGCTGCGTCCACCGTGCCAAAGCTGACCTTCATCCTTCGCAAAGCGTACGGCGGAGCCTATCTCGCCATGTGCAGCCGCGACATGGGAGCGGACGCTGTGTATGCGTGGCCGACGGCTGAGATTGCGGTGATGGGCGCCGAGGGCGCCGTGAAGATCCTTTTCAAACGCGAGATCAGCTCGGCCAGCGATCCCAAGGCCAAGGAAAAGGAGCTGGCCGCCGAGTACCGCGAGAAATTTGCCTCGCCTTACGAGGCCGCGAGCAAGGGGATGATCACCGACGTCATCGAACCGGCGCAGACGCGTGCGATCCTGTCCATGGCCTTGCGCAACACGCTGTCCAAGCGCGAAACCCGGCCGCCGAAGAAACACGGCAACATCCCGTTGTGATCCACCGCGCGTTGGCCCAGACCGGCGAAAAACTCCCCAGCTCCACCTGATTTGCTGACGCGGGAACCAGCTCCGCGTCCCTCCAATTATCATGAAAAGACTGAAAGTCACGGTTGACGGCAAAGCATACGACGTGAACGTCGAGGTGATCGATGAGATCCCTGGCGCCGGCGCCCCGATTTCCGCGCCGCCAGCCCCCGTGGCCTCTGTTCCGGCGGCTGCCCCCGCTCCAATCGCGGCCCCGGTCGCAGCTGCTGCTCCCAAAACCCAGGCTCCCGGCGCCGGTGACGTGACCAGCCCGCTGGCCGGAAAACTCGTCTCGCTCGAGGTCACGGTGGGCCAGGACGTCCAAGAAGGCGCCCGGGTTGCCACCGTCGAGGCCATGAAGATGAACACCTACATCTACGCGCCGAAGGCCGGCAAGATCGCCTCGGTGCAGGTCAACCCCGGCGAGGCCGTGGATGAGGGCTCCGTGATCCTGCGCATCGCGTAGGATTTTCCGCATGGCGTCGCCCAGCGAATCGCTCATTTGCCTCCTTCGCCCGTGAAAACCGACTTCATCCCAGCCACCGTCAGGGGCGGCCCCGCGGTCCTCCCGATGTTCGTTGCCACACTGTCCAAGGCGCGCTACAAAACGGCCCTGCGTTTCCCCGGCGAATAGCCGTCCGGCGCGCCCGCCTTCTCATGCTTCAAATCAATACCCTCTTTCTGCTGCAGAGCATCACGACGCTCGTCCTGGCGGGTCTGCTGATCTACCTCTGGTTGACGGTGCAGCGACTGCACCGGACGGTGCGGCGCCTCGAAGAACACCTTGGTTCGGCGCCACCCCCGCCCCCACCCCTGCCCGCTCCTCCGGCGCCATCGCCCGCCCTTCGCCAAGCCCCCGAAGCCGACGTGATGGATGAAGGCATCCTTGCCGCCATCGCCGCCGCGGTGGCCGTGGTCGTCCGGCAGCCGCACCGCATCATCGCCATCCAGCCCGACACCAGTGCCCAGCGCGCCTGGTCGGCCGAAGGGCGGCGGGAGCTCTACCACTCTCACCGGATCCGCTAGCCGGACTCTTCCATGTCGCCTGACTCCATCACCACCCAGGAAGCCGACCTTCGGGTTGCGGACGGCTGGACGCTGCATGAGTTCGCGGAGGTGACCTCGACCAATTTGCTGGCTGCGCATCTGCCGCCGTGGACGGCGGTGCGGGCGGTCGTGCAGACGGCAGGCCGCGGACGCACGGGCCGGCCATGGATCTCCGACGAAGATGGATTGTGGCTTTCCGCCGTCGTGCCCACGCCCGGTGACCCCGCCCCGTGGTCGCTTCTGCCGCTGGCGGCCGGTTGGGCTGTGCTGAGTGTCGTGCGCAGCCTGGGTCTCAAGGATGCGCGGCTGCGCTGGCCGAACGACATTCTTGTTGGGCGGCGCAAGCTGGCGGGAATCCTCGTCGACCGGTTTTCGCCGGAAGCCGCGGTGGTCGGCATCGGCCTGAACGTCGCCAACCACCCGGCAGAGACCGATCCGGCGCTGAGGGGCGAGGTCACGCGCCTCGTCGATTTGCTGCCGCATCCTCCGCTTTTCCCCTCGTTGATGGTGCAGTTGCTGGCTGCGCTGACCGGCGAACACCACCGGTTGGAGTCGGGCAACGCCGGCGGATTATGCCGCGATCTCAATGGCGCCTGGGGTCACCGCCAGGTGCAGGTGACCCTGGCCGGTGGAAACGGCATCATCAACGGCCACCTGGATGGAGTCGATCCGTCCGGAGCACTGCTCGTGCGGGACGCCGCCGGCGAGGTGCGCGTGCTGCCGGCGCACCGCGTCGAACTGCTGCGCGAAGTTTTCCCTGCCTGACGTCATCCCATGACAACCCCAGCCAATCCATCATTCAACCGCACCGGCTTCCCGGTGCTTACCCCTGAAGAGGCCGCGGCGCTCATTTCCCACGGCCAGACGATCGGATTCAGCGGCTTCACTGCCGCTGGCGCCACCAAGGTCATTCCCAAGGCCATCGCCCGCCGCGCGCGGGAAGAGCACGATGCCGGCCGCCCCTTCCAGATTGCCGTGGTGACCGGCGCCTCCACGGGTCCCTCGCTTGACGGGGAGCTGGCGCGGGCAAACGCGATTTCCTGGCGCACCCCCTACCAGTCCGACCCGGATCTGCGCAAGCGCATCAACGCCGGCGAAACCCGCTTCTTCGACATGCACCTGAGCATGCTGCCGCAGAATGTGCGCTACGGCTTCCTCGGCAGGTTTTCCTGGGCCGTCCTCGAGGCCTCCGATGTCAACAACGACGGCGCCATCGTCCTGACCTCATCCGTCGGCGCCACCCCGACTTTTTGCCGGATGGCCGACAAGATCCTGATCGAGCTCAACCACTACCATCCGCCGTGCCTTTTCGGGATGCACGATATCTACGAGCCGGATGATCCGCCCTTCCGGTGCGCGCTGCCGATTTACAAACCATCCGACCGCGCCGGGCAGCCGTATATCAAGGTCGATCCCAAAAAGATCGCCGGCATCGTCGAGACGAACCTGCCAGACGAGACGGGCACGTTCGATCCGGCCAACGAAGTCACGCGCCGCATCGGCGAAAACGTCGCCGAGTTCCTCGCCACCGAGCTCAAGCGCGGCACGATGCGCCACGGACTCCTGCCCCTGCAGTCGGGCGTGGGCGACATCGCTAATGCCGTTCTCGGCGCCCTCGGCGACCACCCGGACATCCCGCCGTTCGAGATGTACACGGAAGTGATCCAGGACTCGGTCATCGACCTGATCAACCGCGGCAAGGTCAAGTTCGCCAGCAGCACCTCGCTGACCGTCAGTCGAGCAACGCTGGCTGCAATCTACGCCAACCTCACCGATTACCGCCACCGCCTCCTGCTGCGCCCCCAGGAGATTTCGAACCAGCCCGAGATCATCCGCCGGCTCGGTCTGATTTCGATTAACACCGCGATCGAGACCGACCTGTTCGGCAATGTGAACAGCACTCATATCATGGGCCGCAACATCATGAACGGCATCGGAGGATCGGGCGACTTCACCCGCAACGCCTTCATCTCGATCTTCACCTGCCCCTCGACACAGAAGGGCGGCAAGATCAGCACGATCGTCCCGCTCGTCAGCCATGCCGACCACAGCGAGCACTCCGTCCAGGTTGTCGTGACGGAGCAAGGCGTGGCCGACCTGCGCGGCAAGGACCCGACCGAGCGCGCCCAGCTCATCATCCAGCGCTGCGCCCATCCGGATTTCCGCGACTCCCTGCATCGCTATTTCGAAATGGCCAAAGGCGGCCACACCCCGCAAACCTTGTCCACCGTCTTCCGGATGCACGAACAGTACCTGAAGAAGGGTGACATGCGCGGCATCGACTGGTCCACCTGACCCGGCGTTCCTTCCCCGTTTCCCAACCAACCTCCACCACCATGAAAATCCATCTGTATCTCACGCTCAACCCCGAGGCCCTCATCGCTTCCCATCTCCCCCCGGAAGATTTCGGCGCTTACCTGGCGGTCGGCACCCAGAAATTCTCGCGCGGCCAGGCCATGTTCTTCGAGGTCGACCCGGAGTTCCAGAGCGATTATCCGCCCTTCCAGGGGATCGCGGCCCGCTGTTTGCCCCATCTTGACGGATCGCCGCGCCGCTCGACCTATCTGGCGATCTATCGGGTGCTCGAGCATGTGCCCGTGGCCGCCTTGGGACGGCTTTATCTTGCCACGCACGACGGCCGGGTGCTCGGGCTCGCCGCAGCGCCCCTGGTGCCCACGGTGGACCGCTGCTTCCACCTCTACCAGGAATTCTGCCCGGTGACGCCGCGCGTCGTCAGCACGCTTGACCCCGCCGAATTCTGCGCCCGGCTCACCGACGACAGCCAGCCGGTCAGCGTTCCGCGGATTGTCTTTGCCGAACTCACCCTCGGCAAACTGGCGGTGGATCTCGAGTCGTCGGAGGTCGGCAATCTGCCTTATCCCGGACTGCAGCATCTGCGCGAATGCCTGCGCGAGCTGAATCGCAAACCCGGCAAGCCGACCAAGGTCACCGTCCGCAATGTCCGGGACGATGTGCTCTACCGCACCATTCAGGGAGGCTTTTACGCCGGTCAGGCCCATGAGATTAAGTTCTATCCGATGCCTACGCCCGCCGACCTTGATGCGGCCCACCACGAATGGTGGCACTCCGCCCAGGCATCCTACGGAGGCTGAATCGAGCCCTGACCTCCTTTATCTTCAACCGTTGTAACCTACTACCCATGCTCACGACCCTCACCCACTGGCTGCGGCACCGCCGCACCAATACGATTTATCTGGCCGCGATGGCGGCCTTGTTTGGGGCCGCGTTTTTCGCGCGTCCACTGTTCGGGCAGACGCCCGGCTCGGAGGGATCCGCTGCCGCCAGCGGGGAACATCCCTTCAAGTTCTTCGCGCTGTTCACTGATTCCCGGTACTCCCAGCTTGAGATCGTCGCGCTGCTGGTGGTGCTTGGGGTCGCGGTGGCCGGCCTGCTCTATGCCCTGATGCTCGTCAAGCAGGTCAAGGCGGCCGACCAGGGCACGCCGCGCATGCAGGCCATCGCCGCCGCCGTGCGCGAAGGCGCCGACGCCTACCTGGCCGCCCAATTCCGCAGGATCGCGCCGTTGATCCTCGTCATCACGGTCGTCCTCTACTTCACCACGCAGAGTGATCTCGGGGCCTTCAAGTTCGGCCGCGCGGGTGCGTTTGCGGTCGGTGCGGTGTTCAGCTGGCTGGTCGGCTTCGTCGGCATGCGCCTGGCCACCACCGGCAACCTCCGCGTGGCCGCCGCCGCCCGCCGCAGCTACGGCGAGGCCATGCAGCTCGGCTACCGCACCGGCACCGTCACCGGCATGCTCACCGACGGCCTCGGTCTGCTCGGCGGCACGCTGATCTTCATCGTCTACGGCGAGCAGGCCTACGAGGCCCTGCTGGGCTTCGGCTTCGGCGGCACGCTCCTCGCCCTCTTCATGCGCGTCGGCGGCGGCATCTACACCAAGGCGGCCGACGTCGGCGCCGACCTGGTCGGCAAGATCGAGAAGAACATTCCCGAGGACGACCCGCGCAACGCCGCGACCATCGCCGACAACGTGGGCGACAACGTCGGCGACTGCGCCGGCATGGCCGCCGACATCTTCGAGAGCTACGAGGTCACCATCGTCGCCGCCATGATCCTGGGCCTGGCCACCTTCGGCCACAAGGGCGTCATCTTCCCCCTGCTGGTCCGCGGCATCGGCGTGCTCGGCTCGATCATCAGCACCTACACGGTCAAGGCCGGCGCCGAACGACACGTCGGACACCGCGCTCAAGAGCGTGCACCGCGGCTTCTGGATCGGCTCGATCATCTGCGTCGTCGGCTTCTTCGTCCTGGGCCTCTCCTACCTGCAGCTTCGACGCCGCCTACCTCGCGCAAGACCGCCAGCGCGTGGCCGCCGGCTTCCCGAACGGCGATCCCACGCCAGCTCGCCTGTCTGGGCCAACTTCGGCGTCGCCGGACCTCGACATGCGCCCGGTCCTCACCTGCCTGATCGGCGTATCCTCGCGATCGCTCTGAACAAGGTGACGAGCTACTACACCCACACCGACGCACGCGCCGGTCAAGGGCCTGGCCAAGGCCTGCCAGACCGGCCACGCCACCAACATCATCCAGGGCTTCGCCGTCGGCTATGAGAGCACCGTCGCCATGCTGCGTCGTCATCGCCGTCGCCATCCTCCTGTCGGTGCTGTGCTACGCCGGCACGCCGCCGCTCTTCGTCGCCTACGGCGTGGCCATGACCGGCATCGGCATGCTGACCCTCACCGGCAACACCATCTCGATGGACGTGTTCGGCCCCGTGGCCGACAACGCCAACGGCATCGGCGAGATGGGCTACGACGAGGAGGAGATGGAGCGCAAGAGCAAGGCAGCTACAAGCGCGCCCGGCAGATCCTGGCCGACCTCGACGCCGTCGGCAACACCACCAAGGCCGAGACCAAGGGCATCGCCATCGGCTCGGCGGTCATCGCCGCCGTCTCGCTCTTCGCCAGCTTCATCGCCGTCATCGCGGTGGGCAGCGAGGACAAGATCAGCCAGATGACGACCGACCAGTACCTGACCGAGGCCGGCAAGCTCACGGTCGCCGACCCCATGGTCTTCATCGGCTTCCTGCTCGGCGGCGCCGTGCCGTTCCTGTTCAGCTCGCATGCTGATCCGCGCCGTCGGCCGCGCCGCCTTCCTGATCGTCAAGGAATGCCGCGTGCAGTTCCGCGACGCGGACATCTGGGCCGGGCACCAAGAAGCCCGACTACGGCCGCGTGGTCGACATCTGCACCACCACGGCGCAGAAGGAACTGATCGGCCCCGCCTTCCTGGCCATCCTCACGCCGCTCCTGGTCGGCTTCCTGCTCGGCCCGCTACGCGCTGGGCGGCTTCCTGGCCGGCATGATCCTCGTCGGCCAGCTGCTGGCCGTGTTCATGGCCAACGCCGGCGGCGCCTGGGACAACGCCAAGAAGATGATCGAGGACGGCAACTACGGCGGCAAGGGCTCCGAGGCGCACAAGGCGGCGGTCACCGGCGACACCGTCGGCGACCCGCTCAAGGACACCGCCGGCCCGGCGGTCAACCCGCTGATCAAGGTCATGAACATGGTCAGCCTGCTCGCCCTTGGTCTGGTCATGAAATATAACCTGATCACGGGTTCCGCCAGCCGCATCACCGGTCTGTTTGTCGCGCTCCTGGGCGCGGTCGCCATCGGCTGGGCGATCTGGCAGAGCAAGCGCGAGTCGAAGGAACTGCAGGAGATGGAAAAGCAGTTCGAACAGTAAGCCGTCTCCCGTTCCATCCTGTTTCCGAGCGAAGGCGCCCCATCGCGGGGCGCCTTCTTTTTTCCTGCCGAAAGCAATCCGCTGGCCTCAGAAGATTCCCGACGGCCAGCCGGCCGATCCGCCAATACGGCTGCTGCCGCGCCAAGGCGGAGGGTCTGGCTCCGTCCGGGCCGTGCCTCGAACTCACGGCCGGCGCCAGCGCGCCGCCCTCCAGATGAATCATCGCATGCCGCGGAACGGCAGGTCGCGACCCCCGGGTGGGTTTAATCCGGCTGGCTCTTTCCGCCCTGCTGGTAGGCGCGCTGGAGATGCGTGGGGCCGGCCATGGGGGCGGCCGGCGGGGGCCGCGGCGACAGACTATGCC
>CAVRNM010000327.1:0-5418 GCA_963722225.1 uncultured Verrucomicrobiae bacterium | reverse complement strand
CTGTGACCTACTGGTTCCGTTCGTATTGCTCCGGAACGGCTGCTCGTAGCTGATGAAGTGGACTTCGTGGCCGCGCCCGGCCAGTTCCTGCCCCAAGGCCGAGGCGAGCACGCCACTTCCGCCGACGGACGGATAACAGGTGATGCCAATCCGCAGTGGTCCTGGCCGGCATAGTCAATAAGTGCCGCGCGGCGCGGCCGAGTTGGGGCCAGCGAAGAAGACGACGAGCGGATCGTTCGGGAACAGGGGCATAGCGAAATCCACGCCGCACCGCCGGCCATTCAGCGCCGCGCGCGCGAGCTGGAACCCGAGATAGTTCCGGGTCTGGGCTTGCCAGGCGTGGGCGGCCATCGCCTGTTTCCAGGCCTCCATGACGGCAGGCGCGGAGAGATCGAAGAAGACCGGCGGCCGGTCCGCCGGCTCGGCCTCGAGCGTGACCGCGTAGAAGGGAGGCGCTCGATGGCGTGGGCCGGCCGCACCGTGAGTTCCTCCACGCCGCCGTAACGCGCCAGACGGGCGGCGTCGCGCGCGAGCCGGCCGAGGATGGCGTGATCGGGGTGTTGGTTCTCGACCGGGGCCGGGGCGAGCACGATTTGCGGCCGCACGCGGCGGATGACGGCGGCGAGCTTCAGGGCGGACGCGACGTCCGCCGCAAAATGCGCATCACCGCCGAGGTCGATGAACTCGAGCGTCGCGCCGAGCCGGCGGGCGCCCTGCTTCGCCTCCTTGGTCCGCTGCGCCGGCGTGCCGTTTGTGGCGGACTCGCCTCGCGAACAAACCACCAGGTGGGCGATGCCGCCGGCCTGGGTTTCCCGGGCGATCACTCCTCCGCACCCAAACTCGATGTCATCGGGATGCGCGCCCAAGGCCAGGAGCGTCTTCGGGCTAGGCGGGGAAGTCGGTGTAGGCTTCATCGGAGCGGTCGATCGGGTCACGAGGGATGAAAATGATGTCAGGAGCCTCCTCGGGATGCAAATACGCTTGTTCGCCCGGGCCGGCGATGTAATGGGTGCAATGCACCACGGATTGCATCCAGCGCAGGCGGGTGTCGCGGGTGGGGCTGACCTGCTCCTTGGTGAACGGGATGGGCGGCAGGTCGAGAAAGGCCCCGCCGCCCTCGTGCAGCCGCAGGACGCCGGCGGCCAGCCGCGCGCGCACGATCTCGCCTTGGTGGGGCACGTCGACAAAGAAGTCCGCAACCTCGCAGGCGGTGTGGCGGACGGCCGGATCACCCGAGCGCACGACCCGAATGCCATCGAGCAGTCCCATGCACCGGTACATCTCAAGGCAGAAGTCGGCGACGAGGCCGGCGGGATTGGCGCGGAAGGCGGCGACCCAGGGAGGGGGCGACATAGGCGGGCAGCTGGCGCGCGGTGTGGTCGCGCCAGCCGGCAGGCACGCGCTTCAGGAAGAGCGGCGAAAATTTCCGCTGGAGCTTGTTCGCGAAGGAGAAATTCAGCGGCACCGCCGCGCCGGTCCGGCGGTCGCGCAGGATGGTCTGCGTCTCGCGGGGGTCGTGGTCGCTGTCGTGGCAGAAGTAGACGATTTCGCCGCCGAGTTCCGCCTGGAGCCGGCGCGCGGTCCGGATCTTGGCCACCAGAAACCGGCGGGGAAAGAATCCGCACGGTTGCTGGCCGAAGCAGATCACAGGGTTCATGACGACGCGGTGACGAGGGCCGCCGCCCCGCGGGAGCCGATGACGGCCTGGAGGATCAGGCTGAACAGCACACAGGCGGCGCAATCGATGAAATTAAACCAGAGGTAGCCGATGTTGAGGGTGAAATAGAGTCCAAACACCAGGATCTGCCCGGCCACCGCCGCCCAAAACACCGCCGTTCCCCCGACGCGCCGGAGGAAAAACGCCACCAGGAAGAGGCCGAGCACCACGCCGTAGAAAACGGAACCGAGAATATTGACCGCCTGGATGAGGTTTTCCACCAGATGGGCGAACAGGGCGAAGGCGACCGCGACCAGGCCCCAGAGGGCGGTGAACCATTTGGACGCGGTGACGTAATTCGCATCGTCGGCCGCGCGCCTGACCACGTGCCGGTAGAAATCGATGGTGGTGGTCGCGCCGAGCGCATTGAGTTCGGAGGCCTTGGAGGACAGCGCCGCCGCAAAAATCACCGCGACGAGCAGGCCGATCACCCCGTGCGGCAGGTGGTCGATCACAAAGGTGATGAACACGTAGTCGGCATCGTTGGTGCTCGTCCGCGGATCGGCGGCATGCAGCACGCTCTTCGTCTCGGCGCGGATGGCCTCGCTGTGCGCCTGCGTGGCCACGGCGGCGGCGCGCGCCGCCGCCTCGGCCGGCGGATTGCCGGCGTGCCGGGCTTCGAGCCAGGCGTGGATCAACTGCCGCTTCTCCGCGTGGACCGCGGCAAAGTCCGCCTCGAGCGCGCGCAGCCGCGCGCCCGCAGCGTGGTCGGCCTGGGCCTTCCAGGCGACTTCGTTGAAAAAGACCGGCGGCTGTTCAAACTGATAGAAGACGAAGACCAGCGCGCCCAGCAGCAGGATGAAAAACTGCATGGGGATCTTGCAGACCGCATTGAACATCAGGCCCAGCCGGCTCTCGCGCAACGAAGCGCCGTGGAGGTAGCGCTGGACCTGGGATTGGTCGGTGCCGAAATACGACAGCGACAGGAACAAGCCACCCAGCAGGCCGGACCAGAAAGTGTAGCGCTGGTGGACGTCGAGGGAGAAATTCACCGCCTCCAGTTTCCTGAACCCGCCGGCCACGGTGAAGGCATCGGTCAGGGTGAGTCCGGCCGGCAGTCGCACCAGCAGCACGATGAACGCCAGCACCATGCCGCCGAAGATCAGCGCCAGCTGGTATTTCTGCGTGAGGGTCACCGCCTGGCTGCCGCCCGTCACGGTGTAGGCAATTACCAGCAACCCGCTCAGCACGATGGTGACATCCAGCCGCCAGCCGAAGACGGTCGAGAGCACGATCGCCGGCGCGTAAATGGTGATGCCGGCGGCGAGGCCGCGCATCAGCAGAAACAACGCCGCGCCAAGCAAGCGCGTCTTGGCGTCGAACCGCCGCCCGAGGAACTCGTAGGCCGTGTAGACGTCCAGCCGCCGGTAAAGGGGCAGAAAAACCGCCGCGACGATGATCAACGCGAGCGGCATGCCGAAGTAATTCTGGACAAAGCCGAGGCCGCTCTCGTAACCCTGTCCGGGGGTCGACATGAACGTGATCGCGCTGGCCTGGGTCGCCATGACCGAGATGCCGATCGCCGTCCACCGCGTGGTTTGGTCGCCCTTGAAATAAGTGGACAGGCTGCGCGCACCTCGCGTCCGCCAGATGCCGTAGGCGGCGATGCCGACCATGGTTCCAAACAGCACGACGTAGTCGAGCGGGCTCATGCAAAGAGCCGCCCGAAGAC
The DNA here is from genome assembly GCA_963722225.1 of uncultured Verrucomicrobiae bacterium. Lineage (GTDB taxonomy): Bacteria > Verrucomicrobiota > Verrucomicrobiia > Opitutales > Opitutaceae > Fen-1467. The sequence goes on along the minus strand of CAVRNM010000327.1, from coordinate 2,029 downwards.
CACCAGCAGCACCACCCAGAGCGCAAAGCAGCCGAGCACGAGCAGATACACCGCGCGCCAGCTCTGCAGCCCAGGCAGGCCCGGCGAATTGTCGTCGACGGGGGTAGGTGGGTCCACTTTCTGGCGCTCGCGGCTACCGGAGAGGCGGGCCGCATCTGCAGGATCTGGCTTCATCTTCCGAGCGAAACGAGGTTGGCAAAAAACCGGTAGGCGCCGGGCACGCCCGCAGGGAGTTGCCGGAACCACGCGAGCCCGGTGTAGATGAAATGACCTTTTCCATAAGAGGCGACCAGCAAACCGCCTTTGAGCGGAGCCTCCCCGGGATCGTTGCAGGCGAGGATCGGGACAAAGTGTTCATCCCATTTGTTGGGAAAATACAGCCCGCGCTCCTGGACCCAGCCAGCGAAGTCCGCCGTCGTAATCTGGTTCGGCACGTGCAGCACCGGATGCTCCGGCGCGAGCAACGTCATCGGCGCCGTTTCGTCGGTGACGCGTTCACCCGACAGCTGCAGCGCATAGGGCGCGAGCGCGGTCTCCTTCAGGCCATTCGGATTGTTGTACTGCACGATCAGGTTGCCGCCGGCTTCAACATAGGCGAACAGAACCGGCAGGTGCGCGGCGAGATCCTTGCGGACATTGAACGCGCGGATGCCGATGACCACCGCATCCAGGCCCCGCAAACGGTCCGGCGTCAGGTCGGCGCTCTGGAGCGGGGAAACAACGTATCCCATTTCTGTCAGGGCATCCGCCACGTTGTCGCCGGCGCCGGGCACGTATCCGACATTCCGGCCGCGGATGGACAGATCGAGGCTCACGGCTTTGCAGCGGGCGGCGGGTTGCAGGAGCAGGGGCGCGAGGTGGGCGTAATGAATCTCCACGCGCTGGTTGCCAAAGGTGACTCCGCCGATCTCGGCGCTGGCGGCGAGGCTCGCCGTGGCGGAACCCGCCGGCGCCGTGACCATGAAGCGGAGCCGCGTCTGCCCGCCGACCGCTGCGAGCTGGAACGCCTGGCCGGCGGGCGCAACGGTCCAGCCTTCGGGCGCGGCCAAGCTTAGCGTGCCGGTCACGGCGGGACGGAACGTGGTCACGTCGACCTCCACCGGTCGGGTCGCTCCCGGAGCGAACAGCCTCACTTCCGAGGCGAATTTCATCGCCACCGGGGCGATCACTTCCAGGCGGCGTCGCGTTTCCCCGTGTGTGGCGTCGCCGAGGATCTGCACGGGCTCATCCGGAAGCACGAGGGTTTGGCCGCCGACCTCGAAGATCTGCTCAACGGGGAAGGCGGGGGGATTCTCCGGCCGGCCGATGAGTCCGGCCTCGTCGACGCGAAAGACTCCGGTCGACGGCTCGGAGCGCAGCCAGTACGGCTGGCCCAACGGGGTGCCGGCGGGCAGGGTCTTGCTGGCGGTGCGGATCGCGGGCTCGCCGGGATGCAATTCCACCGGTTCGCCGGCCGGCCGCGCGGAACCGGGATAGTGGACTCCCATCCAGCGGACCGGCACCGGCGATTGCACCGTGGCGGTGTGGCGCAGGTTCATCACCTCGCCGGGAACGACTTCGGCGTTTGGCACCACGGTTGCAGCCGAAAGCCCGAGGCAGGCCTGGAGGATTCGGTCCAGCTGCCGGCGCTTTTCCTCCACCACGGAATCGCTGACGATGGCGGCCAGCTGGCTCCGCACAGTCAGCAGTGCGGCGACGCTCGCGGCGGGATTCTGCGGTTCGAACTTCCCGATAATCCCATCGACCGCCTGCCCGATCGCGGCGCCCCCGGGTACACGCGCCCACGTTGAGTCGATGCCGTCAAGAATGTCTTTGGTGGCGGGATCGCCGGCGAGCAGACGGAACCATTGGGTCGCGGACCGGAGGTGGGACTGTTGAAAGCGTCGAACCCCTGGGTTTTGTGCATTGACCGGCTGCGCCCGGCGATGGCGGCGAAGGACTCCCCGGTCACCGGATCGTTGCCGCCGGCGTCGATCTGAAAAAGGTCCGGTTCGACGGGGGCCGCGACACCGCCCGGGCGCCAGGCGTT
>CAVRNM010000326.1:0-9744 GCA_963722225.1 uncultured Verrucomicrobiae bacterium | reverse complement strand
CGTCGCGGCCTCCAGCTCCGCAAACGTGCGATCGAAGCCGTCCGGCACGAAGAGCGGGTCGTAGCCGAATCCGCCCGCTCCCCCCGGCTCCCGGCGCAGCCGGCCGTCGCACCGCCGTTCAAAAACGTGCTCGTCGCGATCCGGCCCGATCAACACCAGCACGCACAGGGAGTGCGCCGCACGGCGTCCGTCCGGCACGTCGCCCATCACGGCCACCAGCTTCGCCAGGTTTTCCGCGCCGCTGCCCGCGGGCCGGCATAGTGAAGCCGATTCCACGCCCGGGGCGCCGGCGAGCGCATCGACCCACAGTCCGCTGTCGTCCGCCAGCGCCCACGCCCCCGCCGGCAGGCGGCCCTGCAGCGCCCGCGCCTTCTTGCGCGCATTGCCGGGAATAACCCGCGTCTTCGACCACCTGCGGCATGCCGCCAATCGCCGCCGCCGAAATGATCTCCACCGGCAGCCGCCGGGCTGAGCCAACCGTCGGCCACCCTGAACTCACGCGCCTTGTGGGCCTCCCGATGCCAGGTATAACGTCATCCCATGCTGAACGTTGTCTCGTCCACCTGCAGTTTCTCCGGATAGACCTCCCTCCGCGCATCAGTTGATCGGGTCCGAATGATATGGCGCACGGATTGGAGCCGGACCGCATGGCCAGCGTTTCCGTGCGCAGCCCCTTTAAGACCGTCTTGGCCCTCGTCGCCCAGCAATATCGGCGCGCGGTAGACAAAGAGATACCAGTTGCCGGGTCTGGATGAGTTCGCTGATCATCTGGGCGCCGCCCACGTTGAACACCCGATGATACCCGCCTCCACGTACCGCCGGCGGTATTCCGCCAAGGGCGCCCGCATCGTCGGCGAGTCGATGTTCCAGACCTGCACGCCCATCGCCTGCAGCTTCCGCACGTAGCCCAGCCCGCCGTGCGGCGTTGTTCACGAGATCGTGCGGTCCTTGTATTCGTCCGAGTAGATCTTCAGCAGCTTCTTGTCTACCACCGTGCGCAGCAGGCCGTCGAAAACAAACGGGGGACACCACACCGTCTCCCACCTAAGGCTCGTGAGACTGGGATCGTCGCTGATCACGGGTCCCCGCCCCGACGGCGATGGCGGGAAACACGCCGCCGCGAGCGATGCACGTCCTCCCGCGCGGATTCCCTTCCCCCACTGCGAATCGTTGGCCCGGGTCGTGATCTTGCCATCCAGGGTGACGGCGGCCTTGGCGGCAATCGAGGGCGTCCGGCCGACGATCCAATGATTGAAGATCAGGTTCAGGTCCGTGCAACCGTCCTCGATCACGCCTGACGTCACCTGCACCCCGGCCGCCCGGGGGACCTCGAAAACCACGGCCGGCATGCACGGGATTGGGATTGACCGCGCCCACCACCACGTGGGCGAGACCCGCAGCGATAATCGCGGTCGTGCACGCGCCAGTGCGGCCCTCCGCGCCGCACGGCTCCATCGTCACATGAGCAGGATCGCTCCGGGTCGCGGCAATCGTCCGAGGTGCCGGAGCGCCATGACTCCGGCGTGCCGTTGCACCAGCCTTCTCATGGAATCCCTCGGCCACGACCTCACCCTTTTCCACGATGACCGCGCCCACCATGGGATTGGGTGCGTTCGTGCCCCAGCCTGTGGGGGCCTCGTCACAGGCCCCGCCGCATGAAATGTTCGTGAACCAATTGTTCGTACGGATCCATCTCAGTCATCGCACCGCGACACGCCCTCCCCTCCCATCATCTGGCCAATCTCTGCCAGCTTTCCGCCGCCTTTCCCTCTGCATTTATTTGATTTTGATACTGGCGGCACCCTCGGGCCCTGGCCGCCGGGGCCTGCGGTATTGCTTTTAGCAGCCTGAAGGGCGCAAAGCCCGACAGGCTGCTAACCATGAACATAGGGATTGGTTTCCCGCTCCACGCCACGCGGGTGTCGGGGCCCGTGCCCCGGATAAACCACCGTATCATCCGGAAGCGAATAGAGTTGCTCGCCGATCGAGCGTTCCAAGACCGGGACTTCCGAGCGGCCGATGCTGCCGCGAAACAGCGCATCGCCGACAAACACTGCTTTCAAGGCCGCAAAGAAGACCCACTTGCCGGGACAATGCCCAGGCACGTGCCGGACCTCGACCGACTCCCCCAACGCCGTCCATCGTGGCCCTGGTCCAGAAATTCGTCGTCTTCATCGGCCGAAGGCGCAGGCCGGGAATGAGAAACTTCTCCACGACTTTAGGCGTTTCAATCAGCATCCGGTCATCGCGGTGCGCGGCACCCGGGCCTTGGTCGCCGCCACGACTTCCGCTCCGCCCTGCGTGTGATCCCAGTGTCCGTGCGTCAGCCAGAGTTCGCGGAGGACGCATTTCTCCTTGGTCAGAATGGGTTCAATCTCCCCCCAGATCCCGCCCGGGGCGTCAATGAGCACCGCTTCCTGAAGATCCGGCGCGCTTAGCAAATAGGCATTGGTCTGGATTGGACCAGCCGGCAGAACGTGGATGTTCATCCCCCATTAGATGCGCTCTGCCCTTTGACCGCGCAACCGCGAAGTACGATGAGACAACCTTGAAACGGAGCAGCTCCCTCGGCCCCGCCGTCCGGTCCCTCCGCCGGGGCGCTCGCGCCCCCAGCTTCCTAGCACATCTTGGAATCTCATTTCCGTTCCGCCGAAATCTCGCCCGTTGGTTAAGCATAGCACCGTTGACGCCCCCGGCCAAATCTGGCAGTTTTGCCCGGGACAGACGAATGTGGTGCAAAACCGAAGCTAAGAACTGTGCCCCCTTACCCCACGGCAGACGCTTCTGCCAACGTGCTCGCTGGCGGCAACGCGATGTGTCTTATTCCCGCTGATTGGTGATCCCTCATGATCCCGGCTTTAAGCAAGCACCGGCTGTTTCAGAGCAACCGCAGCTGGCAGGGTCCCAACGCCCTGGTTCCCGTCGATATCTGCTACACCCTGCTCGATCTGCTGGCGTGGACGGGACTGATCGCCGCGATCGTCTTCGTCGTGCTGCCCTCGTTTGTAAACCTTTTGGGTGCCTCCTCCTTTCTGGCCTCTTGGGCTACTTGGGCGTTAATATTGCCCATTGCCTGCGCCGCGATCTTTCGCGGGCTGCCGTTTTCTGCACGGTTCGCGCTCTTTGCACTGTCTGTTCTGATCTCCCTGGGCATCGTCGCAGTCCAGATAGGGATGTCGCCCAACAATGGCGTCGTTATTGTGCTGCTCCTGACTGCGCTCAGCCTCTTTTTTGGCTACAAGGCGGGATTGGCGGGCCTGAGTCTGATTCTGGCCTTGCACTTCGTGGCCGCCTGGGGCTGGACCCACGGACTTTTCCCCCTTGTTAAGTCACCGCCGGGATCGACTGGTCCGTACGTCGATTTCCGGTCTCCGGTGGCGTGGTTCCGCGTGCTGGCGATCATGGCGTTGCTGATGTTCGCGATGCTTATGGTCGTGCGTTTTCTTCTGCAGCGACTGGGAATTGCCCTCAACGAGGCCAAGACCTCGGAGCACAAATTTCGCACCCTGTTCGAAGCCGCCAATGATGCGATCTTCCTGATGGATGACCGGCCGGGGGCAGAGCGGGTTTTTCTCTCCTGCAACCGTCGGGCCGAGATCATCTTCGGCTGCAAACAGGAGGATATTGTCGGGCACTCGCCGTTCAAGTTCTTGCCGCCTTATCAGCCGGACGGACGCGATTCCACCGAGATGGCCCGGGAAAAAGCCGCCGCCGCCCTGGCGGGCCGGCCCCAGGTTTTCGAGTGGCAGCATCGACGAATGGACGGAACCCTGTTCGACGCTGAGGTGAGCATGAACCGATTGGACCTGGGGGACCGGATGCTCCTCCAAGCCATCGTCCGCGATGTCACCCCCCGGAAACAGGCGGAGGCCGCCTTGCAGGAGAATATGGCGTTCAATGAAGCCATCCTGGACAGCATTCACGGCCTGGTTTTTCTTTATGATGAGGCCGGCCGGCTTTGCCGCTGGAACAAACAGCACGAGCAACTGACCGGCTATTCTGCGGCCGAGTTAAACGGCATGCATGTGCTAAAATGGTGTCGCGGGTCTGAACCCGACACGTCGAGAGCGGTCGCCGCGCTGCGCGACGTCTGGGAAAAGGGCCAGGCCGAAATCGAGATCAACCTGATCACCAAGGACGGACGCTCGATCCCCTATTATGTCAGTGGCGTCAGATTGATGATTGCCGGGAAAAAATACTTCACCGGAATCGGTCTCGACCTCACTGCTCTGCAGCGCGCCCGGACGGAAAACCAGCAACTTCAGGCCCAACTTTTCCGTCCGGGCGCGCTGCAGAGCAGTGAGGTCGAGACTGATTTCGGCGAAGTATTTTTTCCCGGCAATCATCAATCTGACGCCACTGACATAATAGGGGATCGAGCGTCCGTCCTTGGTGATCAGGTTGATCTCGATTTCGGCCTGGCCCTTTTCCCAGACGTCGCGCAGCGCGGCGACCGCTCTCGACGTGTCGGGTTCAGACCCGCGACACCATTTTAGCACATGCATGCCGTTTAACTCGGCCCGAGAATAGCCGGTCAGTTGCTCGTGCTGTTTGTTCCAGCGGCAAAGCCGGCCGGCCTCATCATAAAGAAAAACCAGGCCGTGAATGCTGTCCAGGATGGCTTCATTGAACGCCATATTCTCCTGCAAGGCGGCCTCCGCCTGTTTCCGGGGGGTGACATCGCGGACGATGGCTTGAGGAGCATCCGGTCCCCCAGGTCCAAATTCGGTTCATGCTCACCTCAGCGTCGAACAGGGTTCCGTCCATTCGTCGATGCTGCCACTCGAAAACCTGGGGCCGGCCCGCCAGGGCGGCGGCGGCTTTTTCCCGGGCCATCTCGGTGGAATCGCGTCCGTCCGGCTGATAAGGCGGCAAGAACTTGAACGGCGAGTGCCCGACAATATCCTCCTGTTTGCAGCCGAAGATGATCTCGGCCCGACGGTTGCAGGAGAGAAATCCCCGCTCCGCCCCCGGCCGGTCATCCATCAGGAAGATCGCATCATTGGCGGCTTCGAACAGGGTGCGAAATTTGTGCTCCGAGGTCTCGGCCTCGTTGAGGGCAATTCCCAGTCGCTGCAGAAGAAAACGCACGACCATAAGCATCGCGAACATCAGCAACGCCATGATCGCCAGCACGCGGAACCACGCCACCGGAGACCGGAAATCGACGTACGGACCAGTCGATCCCGGCGGTGACTTAACAAGGGGGAAAAGTCCGTGGGTCCAGCCCCAGGCGGCCACGAAGTGCAAGGCCAGAATCAGACTCAGGCCCGCCAATCCCGCCTTGTAGCCAAAAAAGAGGCTGAGCGCAGTCAGGAGCAGCACAATAACGACGCCATTGTTGGGCGACATCCCTATCTGGACTGCGACGATGCCCAGGGAGATCAGAACAGACAGTGCAAAGAGCGCGAACCGTGCAGAAAACGGCAGCCCGCGAAAGATCGCGGCGCAGGCAATGGGCAATATTAACGCCCAAGTAGCCCAAGAGGCCAGAAAGGAGGAGGCACCCAAAAGGTTTACAAACGAGGGCAGCACGACGAAGACGATCGCGGCGATCAGTCCCGTCCACGCCAGCAGATCGAGCAGGGTGTAGCAGATATCGACGGGAACCAGGGCGTTGGGACCCTGCCAGCTGCGGTTGCTCTGAAACAGCCGGTGCTTGCTTAAAGCCGGGATCATGAGGGATCACCAATCAGCGGGAATAAGACACATCGCGTTGCCGCCAGCGAGCACGTTGGCAGAAGCGTCTGCCGTGGGGTAAGGGGGCACAGTTCTTAGCTTCGGTTTTGCACCACATTCGTCTGTCCCGGGCAAAACTGCCAGATTTGGCCGGGGCGTCAACGGTGCTATGCTTAACCAACGGGCGAGATTTTGGCGGAACGGAAATGAGATTCCAAGATGTGCTAGGAAGCTGGGGGCGCGAGCGCCCCGGCGGAGGGACCGGACGGCGGGGCCGAGGGAGCTGCTCCGTTTCAAGGTTGTCTCATCGTACTTCGCGGTTGCGCGGTCAAAGGGCAGAGCGCATCTAATGGGGGATGAACATCCACGTTCTGCCGGCTGGTCCAATCCAGACCAATGCCTATTTGCTAAGCGCGCCGGATCTTCAGGAAGCGGTGCTCATTGACGCCCCGGGCGGGATCTGGGGGGAGATTGAACCCATTCTGACCAAGGAGAAATGCGTCCTCCGCGAACTCTGGCTGACGCACGGACACTGGGATCACACGCAGGGCGGAGCGGAAGTCGTGGCGGCGACCAAGGCCCGGGTGCGCGCGCACCGCGATGACCGGATGCTGATTGAAACGCCTGAAGTCATGGAGAAGTTTCTCATTCCCGGCCTGCGCCTTCGGCCGATGAAGATCGACGAATTTCTGGACCAGGGCCAACGATGGACGGCGTTGGGGGAGTCGGTCGAGGTCCGGCACGTGCCTGGGCATTGTCCCGGCAACGTGGCGTTCTTCTTTGCGGCCTTGAAAGCAGTGTTTGTCGGCGATGCGCTGTTTCGCGGCAGCATCGGCCGCTCGGACCTCCCCGGGGGAAGCTTCCCGGTCTTGGAACGCTCGATCAGCGAGCAACTCTATTCGCTTCCGGATGATACGGTGGTTTATCCGGGGCACGGGCCCGACACCCTGATTGGCGTGGAGCGGGAAACCAATCCCTATGTTCATGGTTAGCAGCCTGTCGGGCTTTGCGCCCTTCAGGCTGCTAAAAGCAATACCGCAGGCCCCGGCGGCCGGGCCCGAGGTGCCGCCAGTATCAAAAGTCAATGAATTGCAGAGGGAAAGGCGGCGGAAAGCTGGCAATTATTCGCCGGGGGTGAGAGAATCGGAGGTGTCGCGGTGCGATGACTGAGATGGATCCGTACGAACAATTGGTTCACGAACGCTTCATGCGGCGGGCCCTGGACCTAGCCCGCCAGGGCTGGGGCACGACGCACCCGAATCCCATGGTGGGCGCGGTCATCGTGGAAAAGGGTGAGGTCGTGGCCGAGGGATTCCATGAGAAGGCTGGTGAAGCGCACGCCGAAGTCATGGCGCTCCGGCACCTCGGACGATTGCCGCGACCCGGAGCAATCCTGTATGTGACGATGGAGCCGTGCAGCACGGAGGGCCGCACTGGCGCGTGCACGACCGCGATTATCGCTGCGGGTCTCACCCACGTGGTGGTGGGCGCGGTCGATCCCAATCCCGTGCATGCCGGCCGTGGTTTCGAGGTCCTGCGGGCGGCCGGGGTGCAGGTGACGTCGGGCGTGATCGAGGACGATTGCACGGACCTGAACCTGATCTTCAATCATTGGATCGTCGGCCGGACGCCCCTGATTGCCGCCAAGGCCGCCGTCACCCTGGATGGCAAGATCGCGACCCGGGCCAACGATTCGCAGTGGATCACCGGGGAATCCGCGCGGGAGGACGTGCATCGCTGGCGGCGGCTGTTTCCCGCCATCGCCGTCGGGGCGGGGACCGTCATGAGCGACGATCCCAGTCTCACGAGCCGATTGGGGGAGACGGTGTGGTGTCCCGTGCGGTTTGTTTTCGACGGCCTGCTGCGCACGGTGGTAGACAAGAAGCTGCTGAAGATCTACTCGGACGAATACAAGGACCGCACGATCGTCGTGACAACGCCGCACGGCGGGCTGGGCTACGTGCGGAAGCTGCAGGCGATGGGCGTGCAGGTCTGGAACATCGACTCGCCGACGATGCGGGCGCCCTTGGCGGAATTCCGCCGGCGGTGCGTGGAGGCGGGCATCACCGGGGTGTTCATCGAGGGCGGCGCCCAGATGATCAGCGAACTCATCCAGACCCGGCAGCTGGATTATCTCTTTGTCTACCGCGCGCCGATCTTGCTGGGCGACGACCGGGCCAAGACGGTCTTCAAGGGGCTGCGCACGGAAACGCTGGCCCATGCGGTCCGGCTCCAATCCGTGCGCCATACTTCATTCGGACCCGATCAACTGATGCGCGGGAGGGTGGTCTATCCGGAGAAACTGCAGGTGGACGAGACAACGTTCAGCATGGGATGACGTTATACCTGGCATCGGGCAACGCCCACAAGGCGCGTGAGTTCCAGGCGCTGGCCGACGGATTGGCTCAAGCCCGGCGGCTGCCGGTGGAGATCATTTCGGCGGCGGCGATTGGCGGCATGCCGCAGGTGGTCGAAGACGCGGGTTCATTTACCGGCAATGCGCGCAAGAAGGCGCGGGCGCTGCAGGGCCGCCTGCCGGCGGGGGCGTGGGCGCTGGCGGACGACAGCGGACTGTGCGTCGATGCGCTCGCCGGCGCCCCGGGCGTGGAATCGGCTTACTATGCCGGCCCGCGGGCCAGCGGCGCGGAAAACCTGGCGAAGCTGGTGGCCGTGATGCGCGACGTGCCGGACGGACGCCGTGCGGCGCACTTCCTGTGCGTGCTGGTGTTGATCGGGCCGGATCGCGACGAGCACGTTTTTGAAGGGCGCTGCGACGGCCGGCTGCGCCGGGAGCCGGGGGGAGCGGGCGGATTCGGCTACGACCCGCTCTTCGTGCCGGACGGCTTCGATCGCACGTTTGCGGAGCTGGAGGCCGCGACGAAGAATCAACTCAGTCACCGCGGCCGGGCGTGGGCGGCTCTGGCGGCCTGGCTGCCCGAGAACGCTCCGACGTGAAGGGGGCGAGAAGAAGCCCATGGGCCAATCGCGACTGGCCGCGGCCTGATTTCGACGCGATGCACGTTGTTCCCAACGGCAGGCATTGGCCCCAGTCCGAAGACAAGCGCCAAAAGGCTTGTCCGGCCGGCCAACGTCAGCGCATATTCCTCCCGCCCCTCGACGGTCCGAAGGGGTTTAGCGCAAGATAATGCCGGCGTAGCTTCGTTTATCCATGGATCTTTCAATCGTGGTCCCGGTTTACCGGGAGGAGAAGAATGTCCCGGAGTTTTTCCGCCAGATCACTCCGGTCTTGGAGGGCCTCTCCCTTGACTACGAAATCATCTTCTGCCTCGACCCCTCGCCCGATCAAACCGAGCAGGTGATTCTCGACGAGCGGGGGCGCAATCCGCGCGTCAAGCTCCTCACGTTCAGCCGCCGGTTTGGCCAGCCGATGGCAACGCTCGCCGGCCTGCAATACTCGCGGGGCGGTGCGGTGGTCGTGATGGACGTCGACCTGCAGGATCCCCCGGAACTGGTGCGGGACATGGTGGCCAAATGGCGCGAAGGATACGACGTCGTCCTGTCGCAGCGGCGGACCCGCCAGGGCGAGCCGCTGGTGCGGAAGATCGGCGCCCGGGTGGCTTACTGGCTGATCCGGCGGGTAGCCGAGGTGAATATTCCGGAGAACACGGGCGACTTCCGGTTGCTGAGCCGTCGGGCGGTGGACGAAATCAACCGGCTGAGGGAATGCCACGGATTCCTGCGCGGGCTGGTCTCCCTGGTCGGCTTCAAGCAGGCCGTGGTGCAGTTTGACCGGCCGATGCGTTTTGCCGGCAAGACCCATTACCCGGCGATCGGCTCGATGCGGATCGCCCTGAACGGCCTGCTCTGTTTCTCGACGGCCGCCTTGCGGCTCAGTCGGTGATGGGTTTTCTCACCGCCGGTTTTTCGCTGCTGCTGACCCTCGCGTACCTGATCCTCAGTTCGTCGGTTATCCGATCCTTTGGGGCAATCCGACGATGGTGATTCTCATCACTTTTCTTGGGGGCGTGCAGCTGATCAGCGTGGGCATCCTCGGTGAGTACATCGGGCGGATCTACGACGAGGTGCGGATGCGGCCGAAGTTCA
>CAVRNM010000325.1:0-4078 GCA_963722225.1 uncultured Verrucomicrobiae bacterium | reverse complement strand
AAATGGTCAGCACGTAGTCGATGAGCAAGGCCGAGCCCGAGATAACGCCCGCCGTTGGCGAGAGCAGCCGGCTGGCCACGAGATAGCCCCCGCCGCCGGCCGGAAACAGCGAGATGATCTGCGAGTAGCTGGCACAGATGATCATCACGGTGGCGGCAGTCATCAACGCGACAAACACCGCGAGCGGCGGGTGCGCCAGCAACACCTTGTACGCCTCTTCGGGGCCATAACACGACGAGGACAGCCCGTCGGCGCCAAGCCCGACCCAGGCGAGTATCGCGACGAGCGAAAGCTTGTGGAACAGGCCGCGGTCGGTCAGTTCGCGTTCGCGGCCGATGAAGAAATTCTTCACCATCCGCATCAGGGTATTGTCACTCATGTCGGTTATCTTGATTCGCCGCACGCCGGCGGCACTGCACTGCGGGACAACCGTGACGACGCGAACTTCGCGTTGCAGAGGATCGCCCTTCCCCTTGCCTGCGAGGTTAGCTGACGGGCTCGGCCTGAGAAGTGGCCTTGGCCGCGGTCTCCCGCTGCCATTCGCCCCAGCCGCGCCACTGGCGCAACACGGCTAATTGGGTTCCCCGCGCCGCCCTGCGGGAACGCAGAACGACTTCGGCTGCTGAATTACAGGCGGGCAAGAGATAGATATTAGCCCTTACCGTCAATCGGCTTCGAAGCAGGCTGAATGCCAAGACCCTAGGAATTCGTTGTTTGCGCCAGTTTGTAATGACCGTTGCCACCGCTCTGGCACCCGCACCACAAAACCCTTGGCACAGGCGCAGAAAGGGCATTTCGTCGCGCTTTGATGCCCACGCTACGTTCAGGAGTACTCGCGCTTGAGGACGGCTCGGTCTTTCGCGGCTTGGCTTTCGGCGCCGAAGCCACCATTACCGGCGAAGCGGTGTTCAACACCAGCATGACCGGTTACCAGGAGATCCTGACCGATCCTTCGTATTTCGGCCAGATCGTGACCATGACCGCCGTGCAGATCGGCAACTATGGCATCAACCCGGACGACGAGGAGTCCGCCGGCGGCCCGAAGGTCTCCGGATTTGTCGTGCGGGAACTGTCGCCCGTCACCAGCAACTGGCGGAGCCGCCAGAGCCTCGATGACTACCTTCGCCAGTATCAGATCCCCGGTCTGCAAGGAGTCGACACGCGCGCCATCACCAAGAAACTCCGGGTGACGGGAGCGATGAAATGCTGCCTGAGCAGCGCCGCGATCTCCAACGACGAAGCGGTGCGCCGTGCCCAAGCGTGGGAGGGACTGGTTGGCGTCGACTTTGTCAAGGAGGTCACCTGCCAGCACCCTTATCAATGGGACCCGGAAGGCCGCTGGGACAAGCCATTCTCCCTGGCCGGAACAACCCTGGGCACCGAGGCCACTCCCACGAAGCGCTACAAAGTCGTGGCGATCGACTACGGCGCCAAACGCAATATCCTGAAGAAACTGCGCCAGCATGGATTCGACGTCTGGGTGGTGCCGGCAAGCGCCACGCCGGAAATGGTGGATGAGTTCGCGCCGGACGGTGTGTTTCTATCCAACGGTCCCGGTGATCCCGAGCCGCTCGAATACGCCTACCGCACGGTGGCCCGGCTCATTGAGCGATATCCCACCTTCGGATCTGCATGGGCAATCACATGATCACCCATGCGCTCGGCGCCAAGACCTTCAAACTCAAGTTCGGCCATCGCGGAGCGAACCAGCCCGTGAAGAATCTCGAAACCGGCAAGGTTTCCATCACGGCCCAGAACCATGGCTTCGCCGCGCGTCCCGAGGATCTGGAACAACGGGGTGCAATGGTCACCGAGGTCAATTTGAACGACAATACGGTCGAAGGTCTCCGCCACAAGACGCTGCCGGTTTTCTCCGTGCAATACCACCCGGAGGCCTCGCCCGGCCCGCATGATGCCGATCCGCTCTTCGTTGATTTCTACCGATTGATCGAGCGGCGAAAAGCGGGAAAGATCTAGCGGTAAGCTGAAGGCTGTAAGCGCTAAGCTTTAAGCTGATTGCCACCGCCAAGCGATTCCTCAAATCTCTTTGCGTCCTCCGGCGTGTCGACGCCGACGGTCGGGTCTTCGGTCAGGCCAACCAGGATGTCATATCCGTTCTCCAACACGCGGAGTTGCTCCAGTTTCTCGATCTGCTCGTACCGGCCCGGCGGCAGCGATGCGAGTTTCTCCAGCAACGGCGCCTGATAGGCGTAGAGTCCGAGATGCTTGTAGCAGGGATTGGCTGCGACCCACGCATCGTCGATGGTCAATCCGAGATCGCGGGAAAACGGCATCCGGGACCTCGAAAAGTAGAGCGCCCGGCCGTCGCGGCGGATGACAACCTTCACCTGGTTGGGGTTGTAGAAATCGACCACGCGGCGGAACGGGGTGGCCAGCGTGGCCATGGGTACCTCGCCGCCAATCAGGCGCCCCAGTTCGCGGATCTGCCCACCCGTCACCAGCGGCTCGTCCGCCTGCACATTGATGATTCGATCGGCCCGCACGGTGCGGTTGGCCTCCGCCAGCCGGTCGGTGCCGCTCGCGTGCGCCGGAGAGGTCATGATCACCTGGAATCCATGGGGCGCAACCGCATCCCGCAGCCGCTCATGATCCACGGCAAAATACAACGGGAACTCCGGAGCCTCGGCCGCAATGCGTTGCGCGACCCAAAGCAGCAGCGGCTTTCCCTTGATCGGATGAAGCAACTTCCGCGGAAATCGCGTCGATTCGAGCCGGCAGGGCACGATGATGGCGGTGGTGGACATGGTGTTGCGTATGTCACCGGCACCGGCCGCGAGCAACGCCGAAGGCGCGGCATTGTCTTGGGACGATTGGCTTGGCGTGTGCTTGAATCAAAGTCTTGCAACCCTTGATCGCAATCCAGCCGGTCGGTTTTAAGATTGCAAGCAAGGTATCGGACCGTCGAGATTCCAGCCCTTAGTCTTGAACTTCATGGATAAAGCCGAAGCCACACCGAGCACGCAGCAGCACGTCAGAGAGTTCATCGTGCAGAACAAGATGGGCATTCATGCCCGGCCGGCCGCCATGGTCGTGCGGATCACCAATAAATACCGCTGCGACGTGTTTGTCGAAAAGGACGAGGAACAGGTGAACGGAAAAAGCATCATGGGCCTGATGATGCTCGCCGCCGGCAAGGGCTCGAAGGTGAAGTTCATTGCCATGGGTGATGATGCCCCGCAGATGCTGGCCGAGCTGGATCAGCTCTTTGCCCGCAAGTTCGACGAAGCATGAGTTCCTGGCTGCGCCAGCAACTCATCACCTTCGGTCAAATCCCGAAAAAGGCTCTGGCGTTGGCCGTCGTGGTGGCTGCAAACTCGTCGTCGCTCACCCCGAAAAGGCCGGCGCAATACCCGGCCGTGTAGCGCACATACGCCGGCTCGTTTGGCTGGCCACGGTGGGGCACCGGGGCGAGGTACGGCGCATCGGTCTCGATCATCAGTCGCGCCAATCCCTGGGCTTTGGCCGCCGCGCGCAGGCTGTCGGCCTTCTTGTACGTAATCACGCCCGTGAACGAGCCGCGGCCACCGCGCTGCAGGAGGGCGTTCATCTCCTCCACGCCTTCGCTGAAACAGTGGAAAACCACCCGGCTCCAGTCGACCCCGCTCTCATCAATCATCCCCACGCATTCGCGAAAGGCGCCGCGCGAATGCACGACGACGGGCACCCCGACCCGGCGGGCAATTTTCAACCCGGCGCCCGGCTCGGAGTTCCCGGGCGTCGCCGCCGCGCGTCGCCGGGCTTGGGGTCGTTCTCGTTGTCGGCATCGCCCTGAATATTCGACCGACCGTTCACCCGCTTTCGCGAACTCTCGAGCGTAGAGGTTCGACTCAGCACCGCATCGTACGCGACGACCGGCGCCGGCAAGCAAGCAAGGGAGAACGTGATGAACGCCGTTCAAGGCTATGACATCGAAGATCTCAAGCCCGGCATGACGGCGAGCTTCGCCAAGACCGTCACCGATGCGGACATCATCATGTATGCCGGCGTCTCTTGCGACATCAACGCCGTGCACCTTTGCGAGGAGTACGCTCAGACGACCATGTTCCGCGGCCGCATC
>CAVRNM010000324.1:0-12840 GCA_963722225.1 uncultured Verrucomicrobiae bacterium | reverse complement strand
CGCCGACCTCCCGGCCCGTCCTGTTGAGAGGTGATGCCGCCGGCAGCCCCGCCTCCGTTCAGCGAGTATCCCCGTTGGAATACCTGACCGTCCTGACCCCGGCTGGAACCACCGTGGAAGTGAAAGATGGCGCGGGCCGAATCTACCTAGAGGCGCACTCCACCGGCCACGTGAGCTTCCAGGCCGGAGGCGCCCTGGGTGAACAACAGGTGCTGCTGCGCGACGCCGGCGGAGCCGAGACCGGCCGTCTGACGTTCGTCCTCGAGGCCGAGACCTCCATCGACGATGGCGGGCGGTTCCGGGACATGTTCACGCTTTTTCGACAAGGCATGCAGGTGGATTTTCCAACCGGAGTCGGCCGCATCGACTGGAACAACCGGACTTACCATTTCTTCGAGTCCTGGGGCCTGGATCATTTCCACACCATGAAGGGCATGAAGTATTTCAGCCCCGTGGGCGCGGAATTTGTCGACATGATGCGCGAGGCCCAGCGCGAGGATGGCATGATCTGGAGCCGCGTGCTGGAGGACGGCCAGGATGCCGCGTATTACAAGACCTGCTACGGCCCCTTCGGCTACGTGCGCCGCTACGGCGACCGCTATTTCGTCCGGCAGCCCACCGAGAACCACCCGGAGTACATTTACGTGAGCTCCATCTACCAGTGCTGGAAGGCGGCGGGTGACGACGCCTGGATGAAGCAGCATCTCCGCTCGGCGGCCCGCGCCCTGGACTACAGCATCAGCGACCCCGTCCGCTGGAGCCGCTGTTTCCAGCTGCTGAAGCGCGTCTACACGATTGATTCCTGGGACTTCCAGGTCGACGACGCCTACACGCCCAGGATCGGCCTCACCGACACGATGCTGATCGATCCCGAGAAATCCAAGTTTGGCGTCTTCTTTGGCGACAACACGCATTACGCCGCCGCCTGCGAGGAACTCGCGGAGATGTTCGATCAGGCCGGCGAGGCCCCGAGCGCCGCCCGGTACCGCGCGCGGGCCCGGGAGATCCGGGCGCGCCTTGATGCGCTGTCGTGGAACGGGCGGTTCTTCACGCATTTCATTGACGAGGACCCGGCGGTGAAGCGGGACCTGGGGGTCGACGAAAAGACGCAGATTGCGCAAGGCAACGCCTACTCCCTCAACCGGGGCATCGGTCGCGAACACGCCGGGGCCATCATCAGGACCTACCTCGATCTCAAACAGCACCTGCCGCCCGGTTCACCCGGCGAATGGTATGCGATCTACCCGCCCTTCCGCCGGGGGTTCGGCCGCCACGACGCGGAATGGCAATACATGAACGGCGGCGTCGGCGGCCACGTGGCGGGCGAACTCGCCCGCGGGGCCTTTGAAAACGGCTACGAGTCCTACGCGCTCGACATCCTGGAGCGTCTCGCCGACCTCGGATCCAAGCACGGCCACAAGGTCTGGTTCTGCTACACCGGCGCGATTCCACCGCCCCCGCCCCCGCCGCGCTTCACGTCCGTGAGCCTGGCGGCCCTCGCCAACATGGACCTCGAGGACCGCGGCGGCCCCGCTTCCGCGCCCTGGATGCGGCAAAGCAAGCCCGGGGACGATCTCCGCGGACTTCCCACCGGAGCGCAGGTCTTGGCGGGCATCCCGTTCGACGTCACCGACCCCGCCCGGAACCAGCGCCGGGCCGTGCTCGCGATCTCCCGGCAACCCGGCCTGGCCGCCTCCGCGGACATCCCCATCAACCGCCAGGCCGGCTGTATTTATCTTCTGCATACATCATCCAAGCCCACCTCGGAGAAGGTCTGCGGCAGCGTCTCCTTCCTCTATGACGGCGGCTCCCGCCATACCCAGTACCTGATCATGGAGAAACACCTGACCTACTGGTGGTTCTCCCATCTCCAGACCGAGGCTTCCGGCGTCGCCTGGCACGGGCCCAGCCCGGTCGCCGACGATGTCGGCCTGTCCTGGTGCGCCATCGACAATCCCCATCCGGACCAGACCATCCGCGCGCTCCGATTCCAGAGCCCCGATGACGACGGGATCTACACCCTGGTCGGTCTGACGCTGGCCGACCGCGCCCACTATGTGCCGCCCAGTCCCGTGTCGTTTGGCGGCCCTGACGACTGGGCGGCGGCGACGGCAATGGCCGCGCTGATCGAAGGTCTGGCGGGAGTGCGGGATCGTCCGCAGACCCAGGCCTACGCGCATCCGCAGCTTGCGCCGCGGTGGGACCTCGCTGCGGATGCCCCGGTCAAGACAATCGTGCGTTACGCCGCGTCGCAGGGCTATGTGGCCTACACCTATGCGCACGATCCGGCGGCCCGCGAAATCCGGCTCTCGGTCACCGGCAGCGGAGAGGCGGTGGACTGCCACTTGTTGCTGCCGGCCGCTCCGGCCTCAACGCTGACCGTCGAGGCGGGTGGCGCGGCCATTGCCCACCAATTGAGTACGACCGGCCCCTCCCCCTACGTCGATTTTACCCTCGCCACAGCCAGGCCACAAACCCTGCGGATTCACTATTGAGGCAAACCTCGGCTGGCCCTTGGCGGATTCGTCGTGCGCCGTGATAAGATCTCTTCCCGGCGTTTTCTCCCCTTGCGCTCTGATCCCCGACGCAGCGCCTCCACCCCATGCATCCTGTGGCAAATCTTTCCGGGGTTCACCCGCTCCCATTGCCAGGTCCCGCCTTCCCTGACCTCGCCCGGCGCGGCGTGCTCGTCCGGGGACCACTGACGCTCGACCCGTGGATTAAAGCTGTGTCGACCATGCCCATACCCAACCATTGTTGTCATGCCGCTCCATGAAACCCTGACCTCCCGGGAGCGCGTGCGGCGGGTGCTGCGCCGCGAGCCGGTGGACCGTCGTCCGATCGACCTCGGCATGCACCCGTCGAGCGGGATCTCGGCCTTCGCCTATCAGCGCCTGCGGCGCCACCTCGGCCTGCCGGCCGACACGGTCGACGTCCACGATTGTGTGCAGATGCTGGCCCGCGTGGACGACGACGTGCGCCGGCGGTTCCACGTCGACTGCATCGAACTGGAGCCGCGCTGGCCGGCAACGCGGGTCTGGCATCCGCGCGACGGTTACGCCTTCACCGTGCCGGAGAGCTTCCGCCCCGAGCCCGCGGACGACGGGGGATGGACCGTGCGACGGGGCAGCGAGTCGATGCACATGCCGGCCCGCAGTTTTTTCTTCGATGGCTCCTGGCTTTCGAACTGGAGCGATCTCGACGAAGAAGCTGCGATGAACATCTACGCCGGCGAGGCGGCGCGGATCTTCCAGGAGACGGATTATGCCACGTGTTTCGTGGGCTACGCCTGGGGCGGGGGGCTCGAGCCGTTCTTCACCGGCCTCGAACAGGCGGTGCAGATGCTCGAGGCGCCGGCGGTCGTGAAGGCGGAGAACGAAGCCCGGCTCACGCGCAACCTCCGCCGGGCGGAGCGCATCATCGAACAGCTCGGCCCGTTCATTGAACTGGTCGCGATCGGCGACGACATGGGCATGCAATCCGGCCCGATGGTGCGTCCCGCGCTCATGGAGGAGATGGTGTTCCCCTATTACGAGCGCCTCTGCCGGTTCATCCACGAATACAGCGACCTGAAGATCTTCCTGCACAACTGCGGCTCCATCCGCGCCTACCTGCCTGCCCTGATCGCAGCCGGCATCGACGTCCTGAATCCAGTGCAGGTCTCCGCGGCCGGCATGGACCCCGCCACGCTAAAACAGGAGTTCGGCCACCGGCTCGTTTTCTGGGGCGGCGGTTGCGACACCCAGCGCGTCCTCACCGGCGCGACGCCGGCGGAAGTCGCCGTGCACGTCCGCCACCTCAGCGACATCTTCGGCCGCGGCGGAGGGTTTGTTTTCAACCAGGTGCACAACATCATGGCCGACGTCCCGCCGGAGAACATCGTCGCCCTCCTCGACACCGCCTACGCGGCGGGCTTCGCGGCGGCGCCTCCCTTCCCGGGAACATGAAGGGCTCGAAGCCCGACCGGCTGCTAGGGAACCTCGACCTTGGGGGCGGTCGCGAGGTCAAGCGGCCCCGCGAGTTCCACCTTGATGACGGTGGCATCGGGATCGACCGCGGACTCAGGCAGATCAATCCAGATCACCCCGGGCATCCTGACCCACGCCGCGCCGCCATTGACCTTCCACGTCAGGGCGGGCCCGCCCAGCACGCTCATCCGGCGAACCTGGTTGCGAATGCCCTTCAGGGCGATCGGTCCCATGGGCTTGTCGAAATAAAACAGATACAGCGTATCGCCGCCCTTTGAGAGCGTCGATGTTCCAAGAAAGTACCCGGGGGGAAGGCCCGCGGTGGTGCCATACAGCGCCTCGGCCTGCTGGTGCGTCCATCGGCCCAATCCTTTCAGGACCGCCACCTGCTCGGGCTGAAGACTGCCGTCGTTCTTGGGCCCGATATCGAGCAGCATGTTGCCACCCATGTTCGCGCACTCGGCCAGGAGCCGCACGACCTGGCGCACGGACTTGTAATTGTGGTCTTTCTGCTGGTAGCCCCACGAATCATTGATGGTGACGCAGAACTCCCAGGGCCCGGCGGGCGGCACGAGCGGAATGTACTGCTCGGGAGTCGCATAATCGCCATAACCACCCATGCGGCTGTTCAGAACCACCTTGGGATTCATCGCCTTCAGCGACGCCCTGAGTTCCTTGAAGCGCCATTGCTCCGCGGAGCGCTCCCAGTCTCCGTCAAACCAGAAGAGATCCGGATGATAGCGGGTGCTCAGCTCGCTCAGCTGGCCACGATGGAACGCCAGGAAACGTTCCCACGCTTCCGGATTCTCGGGCCCCTGGGGATAGCCCCACGGGTTGGAATACTCCGGCCGGCGCTGGGTTTTGGCCCCGGGGGGCAGGATGCTCGGATAGTCGGGATGGGACCAGTCGAGATGCGAAAAATAAAGGCCCACCTTGAGTCCTTCCTGTCGCAACGCGGCGCAATAGGGTCCCACGAGATCCCGGCCGGCGGGCGATCCGTCCGCGGCGTTCAGCTTGGAAAGTTTGGTATCCCAGAGGGCAAAACCGTCATGATGTTTGCTCGTCAGCACGGCGTAATGGGCGCCGGCTTCCTTGAACAGGGCGGCCCACTGCGCGGGATGATAATTGGCGGCGGTAAAAGTCTTCGCCTGCGCGAAATACTCGTCATGGGACATCGCGCCGTCATGGAAGGCCCAGGATTCGCTGTTCTTGCCCTCCGAATAAATGCCCCAATGGATGAAGATGCCCAGGCGGGCGTCCCGGAACCATTGCAGCGGATCCGGCTCGGCCGGCGCATTAGCGGGAGCGGAAGGCTGTCCGGAGACTGCTTCAGCTGCCAGCAGCAGGCCGGCGCCGGTGGCGACCAAACCGGCCAGGGCCAGCCCGGTGAATAAACTGCGGGAAGGGATGCGTTTTGACATGGGGAATGTGGGTCGGGCGCCGGGATTCGGCGCTCTTTCCGGTGAAACTGGAATTCGCCGAGGAATCAAATACGCTTATCTTCATCCGATGCGACAAATTCCGGCATCCGTCCCCAGTTTTTTCCGGGGGCGGCCGCGGGAAAAACCGCCGCCATCGAAGACCGTTCATTCCATCCGCCAGTTTTTGCTGCTGGCATTCGTTCAAATTTTTAATTTTTAAATCCTGCGGGCTTTGCCCCAAATCGCCCCTTGCTTCGCCATCCCGCCTTTTGCATCCTGCCGTTCCAATAATGCCGCCACCCGCAGGCATCGAGATAAATGACCAGCTTCCGTCGTCCTCCAATCCACTGGAGGTGTGGCGAGAGACGATCGTGAAGTGGGCGCTGCGCTTCATGGGTGTCGGCGGCGCCATGTGGTACCTGGCGGCGGTCGCCGTCACCCCGGAGCTTCGCGCGAGCATTTTCGGCGTGGTCTTCCTTTCCTTGCTGGTCACGGTTTGGGGCACGATGCTGCTGCCGCGCCTGCCCCTGACGTGGCGCCTGCTGGCCGTCCTGGTTTCTTGCTACAGTGCGGCGCTGTTGGGCTTATGCTACTCGGGGGCCACTCCCGCCAGCGCGTTGCTGTTCGTGCTGGCCATTCTGATGGCTACGCTCCAGTGGGGACTGCCCGGCGGTCTGGCAGCCATCGGGCTGCTCGTGGTGACGTGGTCGGGCATCGCGGTGGCTTGGACGCGGGGCCTGCTGCCGGCGTCGGATGCCCGCCTTTCGCTCGATCCCCATTTCGCCAACCTCTGGATCCGACAGGGGATCGCGGTCGTTCTTATTGCCATCCTCATCGTGTTGATGGTGAACACCGCGATTCGATGGTTCATCCAGCACACCGCCGAGGTGATGTCGGCGGCAGACGAGCAGCGAATCAGCGAGAACCGTTACCGCGAACTCTTTGAGAATTCGCGACTCGGGGTTTATCGGACGACGCCGGAGGGCCGGATCGTCGCGGTTAATCCCGCCCTTCTCGCCATGCTCGGTTTCGCCACGTTTGAGGAACTGGTGGCGCGCAACCTGGAGGAGGAAGGCTATGCGCCGCAGTACGCCCGCCGGGATTTCAAGGCCTTGATCGAGCGCGACGGCGAAGTCCGGGGAATGGAATCGGAGTGGCTGCGGCGCGACGGAACCCCGATCATCGTGCGGGAAAATGCCCGCGCGGTTCGGGACCAAGCCGGTCGCGTCGTGTCTTATGATGGCACCGTGGAGGATGTCACGGAGAACCGGCGGGCGGTTGCGGCCCTGCGGGAAAGCGAGGAGCGCTTCCGCCTCGTGGTCGAGACGATCGCCGAGGTTTTCTGGGTGACTGACCTGGAACGGGGGCAAGTGGTCTACGCCAGCCCCAGTTACGAGCGCATCTGGGGACGGGCCAGAGTCGACCTTTATCGCTCGACCAATCAGTGGGTGGACTCGCTGCACCCGGACGACCGGGAGCGCATGGTCGAGGTGGTGCGGCGCCATCAGAGCACGGATGGCTATGACGAGGTTTACCGCGTCGTCCGGCCAGATGGAACCCTGCGCTGGATCCGCGACCGCGCCTTTCCGGTGAAAGGCGAGGCCGGGCCGGCCAGGCGCTGCGTCGGGGTGGCCGAGGATGTCACAGAGCGGAAAGACCTGGAAGAACGGCTGCTGCACAGCCAGCGCCTCGAGTCGATCGGGACGCTGGCCAGCGGGGTGGCCCACGATCTGAACAACATCCTCACGCCCCTGCTCATGGCGAGCAGCATGCTGCAGGAGAAGCTGGCCGATCCCGCGGACCTGGAATTGATTTCCTTGGTCGAGCGCGAGGCCCGGCGCGGAGCCGTGATCGTGAACCAGTTGCTGGCGTTTGGCCGGGGGACGGCCGGTCAGCGCACGCTGGTCCAGCCCCGAAAGTTGATCCGGGAATTGGTGCATATCATGCGCGAGACGTTCCCGCGCAACATCAGCATTGTCGAAGAGGCGGCCGACAACCTCCGGCTGGTCGAAGCCGACGCTACGCAGCTGCACCAGGTGCTGTTGAACCTGTGCGTGAATGCGCGCGATGCCATGCCGAACGGCGGCACGCTCACTTTGCGCGCGGAGAACCTGGACCTGGGCGGGAATCGTTCCTCGCAGAACCCGTGGGGGCAAGGCGGCGCCCATGTCGTGCTGATTGTCTCCGACACCGGCCACGGTATTCCGCCGGAGATCATCGACCGCATTTTTGATCCGTTCTTCACCACCAAGGGCGTCGGCCAGGGCAGCGGGCTGGGTCTCTCCACCGTCCATGGCATCGTCCGAGGCTATGATGGATTCGTCACGGTGAAAAGCGAAGTGGGCCGCGGCACCACCTTCAGGGTTTCCCTCCCGGTCGCGACGAATCGAAGTCCGGTCGCGGAGTTGAAGGCGGAGATCCGCGCCCAGCCCGGCCAGGGTGAGTTGATCCTGGTCGTGGACGACGAGCAGTCCGTCCTCGCCGTGACCCGGAGAATCCTCGAGAAGCACGGGTACCGGGTGGTGGCGGTTTCCGACGGCGAGGCCGCGTTGGCGGCATTGAAAACGCGAGCGAATGAGGTGCGGCTGGTGATCACCGATATGATGATGCCGGGTTTGGATGGGGCGGCCCTGGTTCCTCTCCTGCGCAACCTGGCGCCGACGGTGAAAATCATCGGCGTGTCGGGGATGGACCAGCAGCACCGGGCCGCCCAGTTGGCCGAGCTGGGGTTTTCGGAAATCCTCCCCAAACCGTACGAACTGACGACCCTCCTCAACGCCATCCACCGGCAGCTGGTTCCGAGCGGTCAGGCGCGGGCCGATTGATCCGGGGCATTTTCCTCCCGGATCGAATCAGTTGATCGTCGCTCCGGTGGGCCGGCCGGATCAGGCGGAGCGGGTTGGCCGGGGATTCGTCCGCCCGGCTCGCGCTGCAACCCGCCGGGCGCTGCGCCGCCCCTTCCTCGCGAAGGGCCATCGGGATTCGCACCGAGGCTGTTTCCCGGCAGTCTTGGTTGCCGTCACCCGCGTGGATCGCCCCGTTTTGCTTGCGCCCGGCCCGTTCCGCGCACGAGGTGCGCGAGCTCCGCGACTGTGTCCTTCAGCGCGCTGGACTGGGTGTTCAACTGCAGGGCCGCGGAGGCGCTTTCCTCGGCGGTGGCGGCGGTGCGCTGGGTGACTTTGTCCATGTCCGCGACCGCCGTATTCACCTGGCTGATCCCTTGCTGCTGCTCGGAGGAGGCCCGGGCGATCTCCCCGATGAGCTGGTCGAGCCGCCGCACGCGGGTCTGGATCTCCGTGAAGCTGTTGCTGACCTCGGCCGTGATTTCGGCGCCGTGGCTGCTTTTTGCCACGCTGCCCTCGATCTTCTCGGCTGTTTCGCGGGCGGCCTGGGCGCTGCGCTGGGCGAGATTGCGCACTTCCTCGGCAACCACCGCGAAGCCCATGCCGGCGTCGCCGGCGCGGGCGGCCTCGACCGCGGCGTTGAGCGCGAGAATATTGGTTTGAAACGCGATTTCGTCGATTGTCTTCAGGATCTTGGTAATGTCTTCGCTCGCCGTTTTGATCCCCGACATCGCGCCCTGCAGAGCTTCCATGCGCTGCGCGCCGGTGTCGGCGGAGCGGCACGCCTGGCCGGCGGATTCGCTGGCCGCCTTGGCGTTTTCCGCGGTCCGCTTGGTCATCGATGCCATCTCCTCCAGCGAGGCGCTGGTTTCCTCAAGGGAGGCCGCCTGGCCGCTGGCCCCTTCGGCCAGAGCTTTGCTGGAGCCAGAGACCTGGATCGCGGCCCTTTCCAGATCGGCCGCCTCCGCGCCGATCGCGGCGGAGATCCGGTCGAGCGGCCGGGCAACCTGGTGGCGCACGACGAGAGTGACCACCAATCCGACCAGGCTCAGCAGGAGGGCGGAGCCGATCAGCCCCTGCGTGAGCTGCGAGCGGTTCAACTCCGCGATCACGCCGTCCCACTGCTGCCGCGCCTCGGCCAGCCCCGCCGTGCTGTAGCGGTAGGTGAGCACGCCGGCGACCTTCACCGCCTTAAACTCGGAATGGCATTCGAGGCAGGCGGCGGTCACTGGAATCGGATGATAGATTTCGAAGGCGTCCGCCGTGAGACGCTTCTGCGGTTCGGTGGCAGAGAGCAGCCCGGCCTTTAGCTCGCCGGGCAGGTCCTGTTTCAAGCGCGCGGGGGCGGAGGAGTAGGCCACCCGGCCGTGATGGTCGTGCAGCGAGAGCTCGAGCACGCCTTTGACGCCGTTTTGGGCGGCGATCAGTTTTTTGACGGTGTCCATCTCCCCGGCGGACATTGCGCCGATCAGTGCCGCCTCGCTGGCCTGCAGCACCCGCCCGGCCACTTCCCACTGAACGCCCTGCGCGTTGTCCAGACTTTGGGCGGCCAGCCGCTGCAAGACTGCCCGGCTGTGCACCTGCTGGTAGAGCTGCGTGGCGACGACAATCGCCACGATCGTGCCGAGGATGGACGCGAGAATCTTTGTCTGAAGCTTCATATTGAACCGGGACAGCGCGTAGCCGATCGGGGGCACCAATCAGCCGTCGCCGTAATTCTCTAATCGGCTGTGGCTCGAGAGTCTTAAGGCCGCCGCCCAGAGAATCGACCGGCGGCCATGGCAACAACCAGGATTCGAGTCAGTCAGCCATCTTAGCTGGCAGGCGATTGGATTCCTTTAGGCCAGCGCGGTTTCAATCACACCAAATCCGCTCTCCTGGAGGATCATGCGCGTTTTTCAAGGGGATGAAATGCGCATGCCCATCTCCGCCAACAATCCGAGCCCTCCTCCGACACGTCGGATTTCATTACAGCCAGGCACCCTGAGGGGAGGCATTCCAAGGTATTGCTCATAAGCGCAAAGCGAAATCTTCTTTTTGAGATCAGCCGTTGATATGTCGGAAATGTTTACGTTTTATCCCATGATTAGACCATAGCATATTATCTATTATTTACACTAAACACTTTAAGTAATTTACAAACTGCATCTTGGAGATCTTTTCGATTTCTTCTAAAAGCTGATATATATAGCATGCAAAATGCTGCTTTTCATAAATTCGTTTCTGCTCCCCTTCCGTTTGGCCGGGATGGCCATCGTCTCCGCGAAATCCCCAATGCCCCCCCGGTTTCTGCAATCGCGCAGAATCTCCGCCAATCCGCCAGACCCACCGATTTTCCAGCCGCCTGAATACTAACCAGGAACCACAACCAACATGATTACATTATCTAAATACTTGAAAACGATGATGTTCGCGGTCGCGGCGACCGTTCTGACCATAGGCGCCACATCGGTGAGTGCGGCCTACAAATTCGAGACACTGACCCCTCCTCCTAGCATGCCGGAAGGCGATACACTAGGGGTCTGCCAAATCAATAACAATGGCCAGATTCTAGTCCAAGCCGGGCATTCAGGCTTCGGCGACCTCGGTTACGTCTACGATATCAAGACGAAGAGCTACACCGCCTTGCCGACCGATCCAAACGCGACTCCAGGCCAAACCTTGTGGGCCGGGTTCAACGACTGCGGGGATTTTGTAGGTATGGAAATGTCGACGACGGGTTCCGTGCCGGCGTGGGCGTGGGACGGTGGGAACGGTTGGTCGCCTTATGAGTCGTTTGTTTATTCGAGCCGCACCAAGACTTTCACCAACTTTGTGGTTCCCCTTGACAGTGCCTTCGTATCGCTGGCTAACGACATCAACGATCTGGGCCAGATCGCCGGGGTGTTTCAAAATGGCGGCGGCGAACAAGGCTTCGTTCTGAACGGCATCTGCAACTTCAATCGACCGCATGCCTACACGATCCTCGACGTGCTCCCGCAGGGCCCAATTGATGAGGTAAACATAGGTAATTTCACAGGAGGCACCACCCAGGCGGTCGCCATCAACAACTGGGGAAATGTCGTGGGCTTCTTTACGGATCCTGCCAACGTGGCCACGGGTAATCTCCTCTTCTTCAACAGTTTACGTATTGCTGATCGTGCTGACGATGTATGAAGACATCGCGCTCGCACGGAGACTCCTCCAGACGCGGCGCAGCAGGTTTCGTAACGAAGAGCGACAGCCCGGAGTGCATGCTGCGTGCGATCGAGCGGGTCTGCCAAGGCGATTTTTTCCTCAGCCCTTATCTGGCGTCACAGGCGGACAGCAGCAATAGTGCCGAGAACGGCGTGGCCGAGCTTTCTTTACGCGACAGACGTATCATCGAATTGCTTGGAGACGGGAAGTCATTGTCGGAGATTTCATACGAACTCGGGCAAGTTACAAGACGGTGGCGAACGTCACGAACATTATTCGCGGCAAGCTCGGGTTCGGACAAATGCCGCCTTGATCAGGCTTGCCGTGGAGCGGCGGCTGGCGCGGTCGCCGGACTCGGTTGGGATCTCAGCTCCGTTAAAGTCTCTATGAAGCTTGGCATCGGAACCCGGTGATGCCGGTGATCAAAACAAATCCAAATATGCGAGCGCACAGGAATCATCATGCTCTCTTCGAGATCGCATAGCGGATCAGATCGGCCAACGTCCTGATATTTAACTTCGTGAGCATTGACGAACATGCGTTCGTGACGGTTTTGTAGCTGATCCCGACTTTGTCCGCAATCTGGTCGTAATGATTGCCTTTTCCCAGAAGCGATAAAATTTGCATCTCGCGCGTGGACAGCGCCTTCGTCGCCAGGTCAGCGCCTCCCGATCGCAACATCGCAACCTGTATTGCCAGCTTGTGGCTGAGGTGCGGCTCACCCGCGGCCACCTTTTCGAATGCTCCGGCGAGTTCGGAGGGGGGCGTGTCCTTGAGGACGTAGCTCAAGGCGCCGCTCTCGATAGCGCGCAACACGATGGCCGGATCGTTGTGCATGCTGAAGACGAGAACGCGGGCTTTTTCTTCGATGACGTGATTCGCTGGATCAGCGCCAGACCTCCCAGATCATCTTCTTTGAAAGTCAGATCAGCGATCACGACGTCGGGCTGATGCCGCAAGAATGCACGATATCCTGCTATCACGCTTGTCGCCTGGTATAAAATCGACGCCCATGTCCTGCAACACCCGACGGCAGCCCTGAAGCACGATGGGGTGGTCATCGACCAGAAGGACGCTGGTCATCAAACTGAACTCTCCGGTCCATGGCGGCAGATGCCTCCGCCGCCCCGACCGGAAGAACGATGGCGAGCGTCGTTCCTTCAGAAAAGTTAAAAATCTCGAACGATCCCGCTCAGGGCCTCGACGCGTTCGCGCATCCCCGATAGGCGAATGCCTTCACGAAAATCCTGGTTCAGGCCCTCGCCATCATCGCTAATGCGGAGCGCAGACCGCGGCATCCAAGACTTGAGCTCGTCCAGCGCCAACATGATCCGGGTCGGATGGGCATGGCGGTCGGCGTTCGGAAGGCAAGTCTGCACGCAGCAATGATGGTCAGATCGACGAGAACAGTAGCTCTGCCGCAAATGGCGG
>CAVRNM010000323.1:0-19500 GCA_963722225.1 uncultured Verrucomicrobiae bacterium | reverse complement strand
GTGGCCGGAGCTGCGGCCGGAAGCGGAGCCGAGCCGCTCGGCCCAGGGCTCGCCGTCTGCGCGGCGGCGGGCGTGGTCGAGAGCGCGATCGCCAGCGCCACAATCGCGAGCAGCGTCGCCGGAATGCCGGGCCGCGCCGTTCCGCCCGGAACCGCGGGTAACGCTTCTCCGTCCGGCCGGCCGCCGTGAGGAACGCCGCTCGCTGAAGCCGCCTTGCGCACGACCCGCTCGTAGAGCAGCGGAATCGCCAGCACCGATAACACGGCCGAGGCGGTCATGCCGAAGACGAGCGCCCAGGCCAGCCCGCTCCAGACCGGATCGGAGGCGATCACGATCGAGGAGAGCACGCCGGCCGCCGCCGTCAGGAAGATCGGCCGCGTGCGCGTGGTCGCCGCCTCGATCAGCGCCTCGTGCGGTCCGCTGCCCTCCTTGCGCTTGTCCTCGATGAACTCGATGAGGATGATCGAGTTCCGCACGACGATCCCGACCAAGGCGATCAAACCGATCATCGCCGTCGCGGAGAAGTAGACGCCGAAGGGTGCGAGCAGCGCGAAGCCGGGCATGACGCCGATCACCGCCAGCGGCACGGCGGCCAGCACGACCAGCGGGATGGTGAACGAGCGAAAGCGCGCCACGAGCACGAAGTAGATCAACAGGAACGCGACGCCCATGGCGCGGCCGAGGTCGGCGAAGACCGTATTGGTCAGATGCCACTCGCCGCCCCAGTCCACTCGATAGCCCGCCGGCAACGGGTGGCCGGCCAGCGCGAACAGCATGCCGATCACCGCATAGGTCGAGCTGCGTCCCGCCATGTCGGCGCCGACGTAGGTGACGTTCTCGAAGTCGTCGCGGTAGAGCGGCGCCTGCGCTTGCGCCGCGACCAGGTGCGTGACGGCGGAGAGCGGGACCATGCCGCCCGAGCGCGTGGGAATCTGAATCGAGGCGACACCGGTGGTCGTGGAGGCGGAGGCCACCCAGATCCGCCAGGTATTGATGAACCTGATCACCAATGCCTCTGATGCGATGAACCAGAAATCCGGCACGATCACGCTGACCACCGGGGTCATCGAGGCGCACGCCGCCGACTTCCAGGGCGTGCCTTGGGCGGACGAACTCAAGGAGGGGTCGTATGCGTTTTTCGAGGTCGAAGACACGGGCTGCGGCATGACTCCGGAAACCATCCACCGGATGTTCGAGCCCTTTTACACGACCAAGCCCCGCGGCCGCGGCCTCGGTCTCGCCGCCGTGCAGGACATCGTCCGTCGCCACCATGGCGCGCTGCAGATCCGGAGCGCGCCTGGCGCGGGCACGACGATCCGGGTTCTGCTGCCACTCCCGTCGGACATGTCCGGGCCGCCCAACAACCCTCCTCCCACGGAAACCAGCTGGCGCGGGACCGGAACAGTGTTGGTCGTCGACGATGATCAAACGGCCCGCGACACGGCGGCCACGCTGCTGGCCCATCTCGGGTTTCAGATTCTGCTGGCGGCGGACGGCGACGACGCTCTGCGCTGCTTCCAGCGTTCCCCGGAGCTCATCCGCGCCGTGCTGCTCGACGCCACCATTCCCGGACTCGAGGGGCGGGAAGTCGTGGCGCAGCTGCATGCCAGGCGCCCTAATCTGCCGGTGCTTCTGACCAGCGGCTACAGCGAAGGCGAGGTCATGAAACACTACGCCGGGGTGCGATTGAACGGCTTTGTGTTGAAGCCGCTGGAGGTTGGCTGTCTGAGCGGCGTCCTACGCAAGGCCCTCTCGACCCAATCGCCCGCCGCAAAGGAGTGCGGGAGAAACAATCCCAGACCCGCATGGCCGATACCCCAACCCGTTTGGATCTAGCCAGTTCCGCCGACCACGGCAGATCTCGAAGCGGCAATGGCAGGCGCGGTGTCGCTCGCACCGCGGGCTTTCGCGGTGGCAAACAAATCGTGCGGCCGCCACGCCGGCAACACCCGGAATCGCAAATCCCCGCTTAAGTGCGGTGACCAGGGAGCCGATTCTACGGTCATGCGTTCCGCTGCCACCGTGGTCGTGCAGTCAAATTCCCATCTTGCCGGCAAGTATCTCACTGTCGGATTGGATCGTGAAGCCTATGGTATCGCCGTACTGAAGGTGCGCGAAATCATCCGCATGCAGAAAATCACACCGGTCCCGCAGATGCCCAGCTACGTGAAAGGGGTCATCAATCTTCGCGGCCGCGTGATTCCGGTCGTTGATCTCCGCCTCAAGTTCGGCCTTGAAGCCGTCATGGCGGAGCGGACCTGCATCGTGGTCGTGCAGGTGACGCTATCCCCGGAACAGACCGTCCAGATGGGACTGATCGTCGACAGCGTCGAAGAAGTGGCCACATTGAGCGACGCCGAGATTGAGCCCACTCCCGAGTTCGGAACCACGATCAACATCGAGTACATCGTTGGCATGGCCAAGGTGAAAGGCCAGGTGAAGATGCTCCTGGATATTGATCGCGTCGTTGCACCGGACACCGTCCGGAGCATTGCCCAAGCGCTCTAGCAGCGTGACGGAGTTCCCGCTCCCGCACCCGTTGACGAGGGCTAGGCGCGCATCCAGGCGCTCCCTCGGCTTCGAACAAGGGGGAGCATCGGGCTCCCGGTCCACGGTCACCTGGCGGGCGGATGGGCATCTCCGAGGCATCGTCCACGCCAGGGTTTGAGACTTCTCCTCCGAATCCGGGCCAAGGCTGCCGTTCTGCCCCCAAGACCGGAAGCCCTTTATCTGGAGCCTGGAAACGAAGCCCGACCGGCTCCTACGCGCCGACGGCAGCGGACACCGGCCGGCCTTCGCCGTCACCGTGGCTCACCGGGTTCTTGGCCGAAAGATAGGCGCGGGCTTCGGCCATGGACTCGAAGAACGTCCAATTGCGCGTGTCCTCAAACCCCCGACATTCTGTGATAATCTGGGTGTTGCCCACCAGCGAGAATTGCATGGCGAGGTCACGGCACGTCTGCATGGTCTGAAAGAGGAGCTTGATGATCGTCATGTTGAGGCTCTTGACCTCCTGCACGTCGATGATCGCGCGCGACAATCCCGCGTTCACGGCTTCGGCGAGCTTCGTCTTCAGATGATTGCTCACCTCGTTGATGACAATCGGCGAACAGTTCTCCGGCAGCCGCATGGTGAAGAATTCCTTGTCGATGCTGAAATAGCGGGGTGACGTATCAAGATTCATGGCCTTCGCCATCTTGGCCTCGAGGTCGCTGATCTCGATCGGCTTGGTGATGATCGCGGAGAAACCGATTTGCTGCGCCTGCTGTTGCGCGACGGCATCGGTCTTCACGACCAGCGCAAAAATGGGCGTGTACTTCGTCTTTAAATTGGTCCGCAGGAGGCGAAACAACTTGAAGGCTCCATCCTCCGGCAGCGACAGGCTGATCAGAATCATATCGGGCACCTGGCGCTGGCAGAAATCGGTCGCCTCGCCCAGCGCGCTCAGCCCCTGGATCTTCCACTGCGTGTGGTTCAGGCCCTCCTGGATCTGCTGGATGATCACCGGTTTGTCCTCGACGACAAGAATGTCGCACGGATCGAGGATCGACCGGGCCTTCGTCGGCCCGGCGGTCAGCGGCTTGAGATCGATAATGCGGCCGAGCTTCTCAATCAGCAGCTCTTCCTTGAACGGCTTCACGATGTAGTCGCGCACGCCGATCTTCGCTATTTTCAGAACATTCTCGCGGCCGCCCTCGGCGGTGAGCATGACCACCGGGATCGCCTTCAATTGCGGATCAGCTTTGAGCTTGGTCAGCATCTCCACCCCGTCCATCACCGGCATCGTGACGTCCAGGAGGACGACGTCCGGAGTTTCTTTGCTGGCAATCGCGAGCCCTTCCACCCCGTTGGAGGCCTCCAGGATATCGCAGTCAAAACTTTTGAGGGACTTCCGCACGATGAGGCGGACGGTCTTCGAGTCGTCAACGGTCAGGATGCGATAACGCATGGCAGGAAAGGAGGTTATTCACCAAACTTCATGAGAATGTCGGTCACCAACCGGTGGCCGGCACAATCAAAATAGAAAATGAAGCGATCCGCGGAGCTGATTGGCTCGATGGTGAAATTCGAACCGCGAAGGATCGATGGGATCGTCAGGCGGCAGGAGAGGCCCGAATCAAACAGGGCGTTCTTGAATACACCGACCGTCATGTTGGTGAGTTCGCCGATGGCATCGTTGACCACTTCATCGCCCTCGGCCACGACCTCCGATTCAGTCATCCCCAGCATGTGTGAGGTGACAAAACGCGCGAACTTCTCGGGCAGATAGAGGTACATCAGTCCGTTGATCTCGCCGATGAAACCAACCGTGCCGACCACATAGGCTTCGTGCTGGGTTGGTTTGCCGTCCACGGGCGGCCACGCCGGGTCTCCGGTGGGTTTCGCCGGATCGACCAGCTGAACATGCTGACTGAGCATCGTGGAGAACACCTCCTTGATGGCGCGGGTAACATGGTCCCGGATTAAGGGTTCCGTGATGCAGGCTGAAGTAGGCATGCGAAGGTGCCCGAAGGCGGGTTGACTCTTCGTATCGGCCTTTTCCCACCGAAATTAATCTCAAATGCAGGAAACTGTTCTTCCACTGAGCCGTCCGCGCAACGGGCATCAAGCCGGGCGTTTGCCCCGGTTCCTCTCCGCCGGCAGTCCGCCAGGTCAAAAAACAGCGGAACACGAGGCGGCGCCCCGCCCGGGCTTAATTTCCTCTCCTTTTTGCCGATGATTGGGTTGCCGCATTTCCCAAACCAACATGGCCCTATCTGCTGAAGATTTCAGCGTTCTTGACGACCTTTCCAGCCGCCTGGCGGGCGAATCCGTGCTGGCTCAGACGAGCCGCGATGACGGGTTGATCCCCGTTTTCAGCCTGCTGAGCGATTGCGCACAAGCTTGCGCGGCGGAACCCGTTCTGACCGCCGCGATCAGTGCCGTCCGCCATCCGATCGAAGCCCTGCTCGACGAAGCTCATCCCTTCGACGAGCCGACCCTCGGACTTCTCCGCCGCCTGGTCAACTGGTTGCCCGCCGCGCTCGTGGCGGCACGCGAGGGCCGGCCCAGCGCGCCGTTTGCCGGCGCGGCTCCCGCCGCCGGCTCCGCCCCGAGCGCCGGCGCCCCGGCCGCCGCCACCGTGCGGGCGGAAAACGTCGATGTCTTGCTGAATCTGAACCTCGACGAAAACCGCGAGCTGTTGACCGAGTTTCACGCCGAAGCGATTGACCATCTTCAGCAAATCGAGGCCGCCTTGCTCTCCCTCGAACACCAGCTGGACGACCCCGAGGCGCTCAACGCGATCTTCCGTTCGTTTCACACCATCAAAGGAGTGGCGGGATTCCTCCGACTCGTGCCCATGCACACGCTGGCGCACGAGGTGGAATCGCTGCTCGACCTCGCCCGCAACCAAAAGCTGCGCCTCAATTCCGAGATCATCACCCAGATCCTCCTGAGCCGCGATGCCCTGCAGGCGCTGGTGGGGCAGATCACCGCCGCGCTGGAACATGGCCGCCTGCCGGATCAAGTCGTGCCGGTCAGCCATCTGATCCAGAAGGTCCGCCACTTTATCGCGACCGACGGTTCCGCGCCACCGGCTGCCGCGCCCGCGGCCGTCGAGGCTCCTTCCCCACCGCTGGCGCCGGTCGTCCCGCTCGAATTCCCCGCCCCGGCCACGCCGCCGCCCCAACCGGCGCTTTCGGCGCCCGCACCCATTTCCAGCGGGCCCGCTGCCGAACCCGCGAAGCCCGCGGGTCCGGCGGCCGCCGGACCCGCCGCCAAGAACTCCAGCGCGAGCACCGTGCGCGTGAACACGGAGAAACTCGACTCGCTGATGGACGTCGTCGGGGAACTGGTCATTGTGCAGAGCCAGCTTTGGGAAAGCTCGCGCGCCGCGACCACCGGCGATGGTGCCTCCGCTCTCCAGCGCAACGTGGCCCAGCTTTCCCGGATCACCAAGGAACTGCAGCACACGGCGATGTCGGTGCGCATGATCCCGGTCAAACCGACCTTCCAGAAAATGGAGCGGCTCGCCCGCGATCTCGCGCGCGATTGCGGCAAGAAAGTCGCCTTTCTCGTCACCGGCGAGGACACGGAGCTCGACCGCACGGTCGTGGAAGAGATCGGCGACCCGCTGGTCCACATGGTGCGCAATGCGCTCGACCACGGACTCGAGCCTCCTGCCGACCGCCGCGCCCACGGCAAGCCCGAGGCCGGCACCCTTCATCTCAAGGCCTACCATGAGGGCAGCCACATTGTCATCGAATTAAGCGATGACGGTCGCGGCATCGATCCGGACCGCATTCTCCAAAAGGCCCGCAAGATCGGCCTGGTGGCGCCCGGGGTCGAAATGGAGCGCGAGGATATCCTCCATCTCATCTTCGCCCCGGGGTTCTCCACCGCGGAACAGGTTACCGCCGTCTCCGGACGCGGCGTGGGCATGGACGTCGTTCGCCGCAACATCGAGCGCCTGCGCGGCAAGATCGAGATCGAAACCGCGGTCGGCACCGGCTCCACCTTCCGGATCAAGCTTCCGTTGACGATGGCGATCATCGATGGCCTGGTGGTCCGGGTCGGCGCCGATCGCTTCATCCTGCCGAGCACCTCGGTCAAGATGGCGCTCCGCCCGGCGCGGGAGGCGCTGATTACCGTGCATGGCACCGGCGAGGCCCTCGACCTGCGCGGCAAGATCCTTCCCCTGCACCGCCTGCACCGGCAGTTCGGCATTGCCCACGCAGTTGAAAACCCGTGGGAGGGCATTGTCGTGGTGGTCGAGGTATCAGGCAAATCCAAGGCGCTCCTGGTCGACGAATTGCTGACCAAGCAGGAGGTCGTCATCAAGAACCTCGGCAGCTTCCTCCAGGAACTGCGCGGCGTGGCGGGCGGAGCGATCCTCGGCGACGGAGCCATCGCGTTGATCCTCGACCCGGGGTCACTTTTCCAAGCCGCTTGAAACTCCTCCCCGAAATCGGCGTGACAAATCCCGGCGGCCCGTCCCATTACCTCCAGTCACCCGGTGTTCCCCATGAAGCCGCCCACGTTTGACGAAGTCTGCACGAAGGCGCTGCGGCTGCCCTGTTCGCCGGCGTTGCTGCCCCGCCTGATCTCCGTGTTGGCCAAGGAAGACAGCACGGCCGGAGAGCTCGAGTCCATCATCCAGATCGACCCCGCCCTGGCGAGTTCAACGCTGCGCCTCGCCAATTCCGCCTATTTTGCCGCCGCGAGCCCCGTGGATTCGCTCAGCGAAGCCATCTTCCGACTGGGCCAGCGCGAAACCTACCGCCTCGCCGCGCTCTCGCTCACCGGCCGCTGGATGAACGTCGAGGCCGATGGATACCGGTGGGAGCCGGGCGATTTCTGCCGCCACTCCCTCTGTCGCGCGATTGCCGCGCAGCATCTGGCCGAGCGCACGGGGCGCGGTGATCCCAATGTCGCCTATACCGCCGGTCTGGTGAGCACGGTCGGCAAGCTGGCAATCGCGTTCGCCTGCAGCGGCTGTTTCCCGGACATCCGGGCTTACCAAATCGCCCAGAACTGCACCTGGCTGCAGGCGGAGCACGCCGTCCTTGGCTATGATTATACCGAGGCGGGAACGTACCTTCTGCAGCATTGGCGCTTCCCGCCCCTTCTGGTGGCGTCCGCTCAGTACCAGCTCCACCCGGCGCAGGCGCCCCAAGAAATGAGACCGCTGCTGGCGACGCTCCATGCCGCCCAGTATCTCGCCACCGCCATGGGCGCCGGGGTTTCCGAAGAGGGTTTCCTTTTCGAAATCGACGGCAACTTCCTGACGGAATACGGATTCACGTCGGCGCTGCTGGAAGAAGCCCTGCCCGTCGTCCTCGAACGCGCCTTTACGGTCCTCAACGACCGGCTGAGCACCGGCGCCGTCAAGCTCTAGCCCGCTGATTTCCCGGCGCGGCTCATGCCGCCGTTTCGACGAGCCCGTCCGTCGGCCAGCCTCCCCGTCCTGACTCCGGGCGGTTTTTCTACTGCGCGCGCCCCGCCAGCGACTGTTTCACCTCGTGGCAATAAGCGTGAGCCTGCGCCTCGAATTTCCTGAGGTCGAAACTGGGAAACACCCGGTCTTGCAGCACGCCGCCAAGCCGGCGTCTCCGCAATCGGCGGACAATGGTCCTTCGCCGTGTCACCGCAATAGCCGACATGGTTGTGCAGGCAGACGTCACGGGCCAGGGACACGATCGCGACCGTTTCCTCGTCGGCGGTGGCCTCCTCGGGAGATTCCACCCAGCGAATGACGCTGCAGTAGACCTGCGGCAGTCCGTTCTTCCGGGCAAAATAGTCACCCATGGTGCGGGTGGTGCAGCTGATATATTTTTTCTCCGCCTCCGGCAGCGTCACGTTCTTCTTCCGGGCATAGGCGACCATCGCCTGGAAGGCAAAAGGATGGATCCGGAGCAACAGGAGCTTGCCGAGGTCATGCAGCACGCCGGCGGTAAAAACGTTCGCCGCCAGGTTGCCAAACTCGAGATACTCGGCCGTGTACTGGGCAAGCTGCGCCACGCCGACCTGGAACATCCAGTAATGCGCCCAAGTGATCGGCGGAAAATGCATGAACCGTTCCTCGACGAGCGGCAGGGACTTGGCGATGGCGTTCAGCCTGATCTCGCCCAGCAGGCTGACTCCGAGACGGGGATCCTCGATCGGCGTCGTGTCCTCCCGTTCCAGCCGGTTGGCGGCCACCAGCACCTGCGCGCACAGCCCGGGATCCCGCACGACCAGATCCATCACATGATTGAGGCTCGCGGCCCGGCCGTCGGCAGTCATCTGGAACGCAGCGGCTACCGTATCGATCACCGGGCAGCCTGACAGGACGTCCAGCTCGTTCTCCACGTCCTTTTGCTTCAAGATGGGACCGCTGGCTTCGACGTCCGTCGCGAGCCAGCGGTCGCGCTCCCGCGCCTCCCGCTTATCCTTGCGTTCCTGTTCGGAGGTGAATCCGTCGGGAACCTGGCTGGGGTCGAGTTGGCAGAAAATGAGGCGGCCCGCGAAGGCCAGATTGTCGGGCGACGCCCGGAGCATGTCCCAGTAGCCCGACTCCAGGTTGCCGCGCAGCGTGTTGAGATAATCGACAACGCCCCAGACGCCCGACGCCTCGGCCTGTTCGATCAGGGCCGCGATCCGCTCAAACAGCTCGGGATGCTGGTGTCCGTCCGCGACCGCCTTGACCGCCTGCCGAGCCTCCTCGATGGACGTCATCAGATCCCCGCGCAGCTTCCCCAGGTCTTGCCGCGTGATGCCCATCTGGGCGCAGAATGATTTCTCCTCCTCAAAATGCAGATTGCGCCAGGGATTGGCACCGGCCTTGGCGATCTCCGCGTGGATGGCGTCTTCGCGGTAAGGCTTGATCAGGTAGTTCTGGACCTTCAGCCCGAGCGCTGCCTTGACGACGGGTTGGTCGCTCACCCCGCTGTAGACGACGATCGGAAGCAGCTTGAGCAAGCAGTCGCCGCGCAGGCGCTGAATGAGCCGGAGGCCGTTTTCTTCCTTCAGCTTCAGCTCCAGGAAAAGGAGGTCGATCTTGACGTGCTCCCTGATGAATTCCCAGGCCGCGGCGCCATCCACAACGACGGCGCACCGGTGGTTGCCCCGCGCGAGGATTCCCCGCATGGCCCGGCCGGCCACTTCACTGTCGTCGAGCAGGAGGATGTTGGCCATCGTCTGGGATCAGCGCTGCAGGAACATTGAAAAGGTATCGGCGGAGTTGGACGCCGTGTGGCTAGCGCAAGATCGCCGATTGCCCCGTTTATAACTCGTCACAATTCAGGCGCGGTGAACTGGAATCCGGCGCGAGCTGGCCCGGAGGATCGCGCTCGGCTCTTCCGACACGTGAAACGATAGGAGACCCATTGGCAAATCGCAAGCGGCCGCCCGCACCGGGACTGGAAGCCGGCCCCGCGACTGCACCACCCGTCCGATCACCACCCGGGAAGGAACGAGCTTCTGCCCCCGCCTTCTGCGGATGACCACCGCAATCGTTTTGCCTCCAACGGCCTACGCCGTTGCCAAATTGAGCGATTCGGTCGCGTTGGGCAGCTTGAGGGTCACGCTGCCGGAGCCGACATCGAGGTGCACCGTGCGATTGACCACGCCGCCAAGACCGACGGCGACCACGCACCAGCTCCGTTCTTGGATGTGCCGCTTCACCGCTTCGATGTTGCGCGCCCCGATCTTGAACGGATCATTGCCCTGCAGCACGGCCGCGCCGCCCGCCAGGAACAGTCTCAGCCGGCGGGGATCCGCCCGCAGACCGACGAGCTTTTCCAGCAGGACCCGGAAACCGGTGTCGGCGAACATGGCCGGCTGCACCGCCGCCTTCTCGGGAGCAATCGAGGACTCGGGCAGCATCAAATGCAGGATCGCCCCGACGTGGACAAAGGCGTCGTAGGCAACCACCGCGACGCACGACCCCAACGCGTAGGTGCTCAGCGTCACACTGGGATTGTTCGACGCCGCCACATCCCCCACGCCGATGACCACGCGTTGGGCGAACAACGAGGCAATGGTGGGTGATCCGGGCATGCTGAAAGTGATGGGAAATGGCTTATCCTACTAAACGGACACCGGAATTCCAACTTGAGCCGGCGAACCGCGGCCGCGCGTCTCATCGCACCACCGGCCAGCTGACGTCTTCCACCACCACTGGTCGCCTCCTAGCATGGGAATAGGACGCTGGCGCAGGATTTTCGAAGAAACGGCACCCGCGGGCAGACTCCGGCCCGGCGGGCGGCAACGGTCAAGGTTCGGAAATCCGCGGGGAGACGCGGTCGGGGGAGCCGGTATCGTTTCGATCAGGAGAAGACCAGCAGTCGATGGTTGATCGGCGCGATCAGGTTGTGATTGCGAATCTTGGCGATCGTCGGCGGCGTCAGCGCCACTCCTTCGCTGATCAACAGCAGGCCGTGCGGGCTGTAGATCCCGCCGGCCAGCACCATGCCGGGCTGCAGATCATCAAGCAGGACTTCCCGCACCTGGCGCGGCAGTTCGAGCAAATGGGTGACCTTGAGAAAAAGTCGCACCGCTTCGGGATCTAAGGCCTGGCCGGACTGGCTGAGCACGAGGTCGATCGCCTGTTGGCGCGGCAGGCTGCTTTCGACAAACGCCACGGCCACCGCCAAGCAGCGCGCCGTCCAGGGAATCGCGTAACCGGCGAGACCGTCCGGATAACCCTCGCCGTCAAACCGCTCATGATGGGCCCGGATCGCCTCTCCGACCGAAGCGCGGGCGTCGACATTCGAAGCCAGCGTCTGACTGTAAATCGGGTGGTTGCGGATGAGCGCACGTTCATGGTCCCCCAGCTGGCTCGGATTGGAGCGGAATGTTCGCAACAGGTCCCGCGGGACACCGATGAGACCCAGGTCGCACAGCCAGGCGGCCGCGCGCAGCACCTGCCGTTCCTCATCCTTGAAATACTCCGTTTTCGCCATTTTGTCCGCGATCTCCACCACGGCCTTGGTTTGCCCGCCGAGCAGGGGGTCATAGGTCGTGAGGATCCGGCAGCACAGGTCGAGCGAATGATCGTACCGCACGGCCAGTTCGTTGTTGGCATGGTTCAGCGCCTGCCGCTGCAACTCCAGGTCGCGCACCTTCATCTCCAACGTCTGGTTGGCCCCGGTAAGCTCGGCATTGAGCCGCTGGGTTTCCTTTTGCAGCGCCTCGTTCTTGACGAGCAACTCGTAGCGGTTCACGGCGTTCTTGACCGTGGTGGTGAGTTCCTCCCGCAACCAGGGTTTGGCGATGAAGCGGAAAATCTCCCCGCGGTTGATCGAGTCCACGATGGTCGGCAGGGACAGGACCGCTGTGATCAGAATGCGGGATGCGTGCGGCTGCAGCTGCTTGCACTGCACGAGGAATTCCAGGCCGGTCATCTCCGGCATGCGCTGATCGGAGATGATGACTGAAAACTCGCGTTCCCTGACCAGTTCCAGCGCCTTGCTGGCGCTCGCCGACGCCACGACGTGCACGTTTTCCCGCTCCAGCGTCTCCGTGAGCGCGCGGAGCACCGCCGGCTCGTCGTCAACAATCAGGAGAGGCAGGGAGGAGTCCGGCGGGTTCATGGGGAGGCCTGGGGCGGAGCCGCATGACTGGCTTCCGCAAGTTCGAGTTGATGACAAAGGTAATCCGGAATTCGTTCAAGCGCCACCTGTCGTTGGGCCGCGCCATTCTCCCAGGCCGCGCGCGGCATGCCGTAGACCACACAGGAGGCCTCGTCCTGCCCGAAGGTCGAGGCGCCGCGCTCCCGCAGCCGCAACAGACCCTCGGCCCCGTCCTTGCCCATGCCGGTGAGCACACCCGCGATCACCTGCGGCCCGGCTCCCGCGTCCGCCGCCGACTTGAAGAGAATATCCACGGCCGGCCGCTGATGCCAGACCTGGGGGCCTTCGATGACCCGGGCGCGATAATGTCCGCCCTGGCGGCTGACCAGCAGGTGGAAGTTACCCGGCGCCACAAACGCGTGGCCCGGCTCCAGCAAATCGCCGTCCTGCGCTTCGTGCACCCGGAAAGCACACAGCTTGTCGAGCCGGTCCGCAAAGGCGCGCGAGAACATTGCAGGAATATGTTGCACGATGGCGATGGGGGGCAGGCCGCCGGGCAGGCGGGTGAGGACGCGGCGCAGCGCTT
This sequence comes from uncultured Verrucomicrobiae bacterium, assembly GCA_963722225.1. Taxonomy (GTDB): domain Bacteria; phylum Verrucomicrobiota; class Verrucomicrobiia; order Opitutales; family Opitutaceae; genus Fen-1467. The sequence goes on along the minus strand of CAVRNM010000323.1, from coordinate 6,879 downwards.
CCGTGCCTCCGGTCGAAGCGCCCAGCAGAATCAGCGCACCGGGACTTCCGAGCGGTCCCCGCGGCCACGGTGGGCGCGTCCCCCCGGAGTTCAGAGGCCGGGCCGACGATAGGACCGGCATGGCCGGGTTCGTGGTTGACGCGGGATGCAGCCGCGCCATCGCCGCCGCCTTGACCTTGGCGACCAGTTGCGGCCCCAGGTCGCTGAACGAATAGGGGCCGCCGGGTTTGCCCAGCACATCGACCGCCCCAAGGCGCAACGCTTCCAGCGCCTGATCCGACCCGGTCCGCGTCAACGAACTCAGCACCACGACCGGCAGGGGTCGCTGTTCCATCAGAATCCGCAGGAAGGTCAGCCCGTCCATGCGGGGCATTTCCAGATCGAGGGTCAGCACGTGCGGCGCGAGTGCCACAGATCTTGTCGCGAGCCGCGTACGGATCGACCGCCGTCCCGACCACTTCGATCTCCGGATCCGCCGCCAGCGCTTCACTGATCAATTTGCGCACGACGGCGGAGTCGTCGACCACCAGCACCCGGATGCGGTTTGCGTTCATGGTCGTGGAGACGGCGGACGGCGGTAAATGGCCGGCCCAACCAAGGTGAGCGGATGGCGGATGCCCGTCAGGCTCTCCGAATGACCCACCAGCAGGTAGCCGCCCGGGACAAGCTGGCCGGCCAGTCTGGCCACGAGTTCCTCCTGCGTGGAGCGATCAAAATAGATCATCACGTTCCGGCAAAAAATGAACTGAAACGGCTCGGAGAAACGAAACGGCCCGTCAATCAGGTTGAGATGGGAAAAACGCACCGGTTCCTGCAGCAAGGGCTTCACGCGGTAATTGCCCGCCTGGGGACCGAATCCGCGCTGGAAATATTTCGTCACCAACAGCGGCGGCAAATGGCCGACCACGCTCTCCTCGCTGTAAACTGCGGCGCGGGCGCGGTCGAGCACCCGGTGCGAGATATCTGTGGCCTCGATCCGCCATGCCCAGTCGGCCGCCAGCATCGGCAGGACCTCGGCCAGGGTGATCGCCAGCGAATAAGGTTCCTCGCCGCTGGAACAGGCGGCGCTCCAGGCCCGCAGGTTCGGCCAGCTCTCGGCGCGCCGCCGGCCCGCCAGTTCTGGCAGGATCTTATTCCGCAGGAACTCAAAATGATGACCTTCGCGAAAAAAGAATGTATGATTGGTCGAGATCGCATCGATCAGATTGGCGATCTCGTCCTGCGCGTTCGCCGTGCGCAAGAACGAGCAGTAATCGGCAATCGACGCCAGCTGCATTGCCCGCAGGCGTTTGCCAAGCCTGGCGGCCACCAGTTCTCGTTTATTGGGACCCAAATTGATCCGACTACGCTCGTAGATCAGATTCCTGATAAATTGATAATCGCTTTCCCGCATACGGGTACACCCATGTATCGACCCGCCGCCGCCCAAGTAAAGATGGGAACTGCGGATATTCAATGCCATGCCACCCACCGGCAATTTTTGCCCCCGGATCCGGCCTGATCGACACCAGCCGGCCTAATCGAAGCTCGGACCGGCCACCGACCCATATTATTGCGTTGATCACGAGCGAGTAATGTCAGGCCGTGCGCCGATGGCACCGCCCGTGCTAAATCAGCGAGCATGATTGAACCGTTGTTTGCGTCGAACAACTATCAGGTCGCCTGCAAGCTTCTCGACGCCGCCACACTCCGTCATGAGGCCATTGCAGCGAACGTCGCCAACGCCGAAACCCCTGGGTACAAGCGAATGGACCTGGCCCCGGGCTTTGCGACTGAACTGCGCGCCAGCATCGCCCGCGGCGACCTCGCGCAAACCGCGGCCAACCTTCAGCCATCGCTGGAGGAGGATACCCATGCCCGCAGCGTCCGCCCCGATGGCAACTCCGTCGAAATTGAGCATGAGCTGCTCGAGATGAACCGGAATTCCGCCGAGCACGAATACCTCACCCAGGTCGTCACCTACAACCTGAAGCAGCTCAAGATGGCGATCACCGGCAACAACTCGGCCCCCTGAACGCACCGCCGTTCAACCCCAGACTCCCGCCGACCCCCATGAACCTCATTTCCGGCATCGAGATCACCGCCTCCGCGCTCAACGCGCAGAAGACGCGGCTGGACGTCATCGCCCAGAACATCGCCAACGCTCAGACCACCCGGACCCCCTCAGGCGGCCCCTACAAGCGCCAGCTCATCTCCTTCGAAACCTCGCTGCTCCAACAGACCGGCGACGGCCAGCCGGCCCTTCACGGTGTGCAGATCTCCTCCGTCACCTCCGACCCCTCTCCCGGTGAGCGCATCTACAATCCCCAACACCCCGATGCGGACAGCCAGGGCATCGTCACGATGCCCAACGTCAACCTCGCCTACGAAATGGTCGACCTGATCACCGCCACCCGCGCCTACGAAGCCAACCTCAGCGTGGCGAAGAACGGCCGGGAAATGGCCGACCGCACCCTTCGCATCGGCCAGTGACTTCCGCCATGTCCCCCGTATCTTCCGTCGGTTCCCCGCTCACGAGTCTTTACGCGCAGATCGCCGGAGCGAACAAGGCTCCCCCGGTCCTCCCGGACTCCCTTAAGGTCGGTGCTCCGACCACTGCTCCCTCCGGCGAGGGATTTGCCAAGGTTTTCGACCAGCTCATTGGGACGGTGGAATCCAAGCAGACGCAGGCCAATGCCATCACCCAAAACGTGCTGGTTGGCGGCCAGGGTCAGCTGCATCAAAGCGTCATCGCGATGCAGGAGGCCTCCGTCGCATTTTCCCTGATGGTCGAAGTGCGCAACAAACTCGTCGATTCCTACCAGGAACTCATGCGCATGCCCGTGTGACGCTTTTCCCCCCGCCTGACTCTCCATGAAAGCCTTTTCCCAATCGTTGCTTTCCCTCTGGAAACAGCTCGGCCTCAACCAGCGGGTTTCGCTCGCGCTGGCTGCCACGGCGGTCGTCGCCGGATTTGTCGCGCTCATCTTCTGGTCCCACCGCCCCGACTATCAACTGCTCTATGGCCGGCTGGGGGAGAAGGACGCCGCGGCCATCATCAGCCAGCTGGAGACTCTGAACGTTCCTCATCAGGTCGCCGCCGGCGGCGGCGCCGTGTATGTGCCCGCCGATCAGGTCTACCATCTGCGCATGGAACTCGCCTCCAAGGGCCTGCCGAGCGGGGACGGCGTCGGCTTCGAGATCTTTGACAAGGGCCAGTTCGGCCTGAGCGATTTCGTCCAGCGGACCAATTACCTGCGGGCCCTGCAAGGCGAACTCAGCCGCACGATCTCGGAATTGCACGGAGTGCGCTCGGCGCGCGTCATGATCGTGCAGCCCGAAAACCGCCTGTTGCTGACCGACCAGGGCGTCAAGCCCACCGCTTCGGTCTTCGTCGAGCTCGCCGGCAGCCGCCTCGAGGCCGAGTCGGTCAACGCCATCCGCAACCTCGTGGCGAACTCGGTGCAGGGACTCCTGCCCGACCAGGTGGCAGTCGTCGACAATCAAGGGCACGTGCTTTCCGAAGACCTCAAGCAGGATCCGACCCTCGGCAGCGCAGCGGGCCAGATGCGTTACCGCCAGCAGATCGAGGACTACCTCGCCAAGAAGGTTGAGACCATGCTCGCCCAGGTCATCGGATCCGGCAACGCCGTGGTGCGGGTCTCGGCCGAGATCGAAACGGACGCCACCACCCTCACCGAGGACAAATACGACCCGGAGGGCCAGGTGGTGCGCAGCCAGACCATTACCAAGGATACGACCAACACCACGGAATCCCGCACCGGCGGCGTCGTGGGCGTCACCGCGAATGTCCCCGACAAGGCGGCGGCGACCGAAACCGCCAAACCGACGTCGACCAACGAACAAAACCGGGAAAACCGCACCACCACTTACGAGATCAATCGCACCACCACCAATATCGTCCGCGCCCCGGGTGCGGTGAAAAACCTCACGGCGGCGGTGTTCATCGCGCAACGGGCGCCCGGCGCCGATGGCCAGGCGGCCAAGCGGACGGCGGACGAACTCAACGCCTTGCGGCAGCTCGTCATCAACGCGTTGGGCGTGCACGCCACCGCCGGCCAGTCGCTCGACAATATCGTCAGCCTGCAGGAGATGCCGTTCCAAATTCCGGCAATCTCGGCGCAAGTGGCCCAGATCCAGAAGGAGACGCGCGTGGCAACCTGGCTTGAGACCGCCAGCCGTTACGTCGCCGTCGCCGTCGCCTTGGGCGTACTCGCGCTGTTCTGGCGGATGCTCGGACACCAGAAGCCCGAGTCGCTGCCAATGGAGTTGCTGACCGATTCGCCCGGCAGCGGCCCGCGCGGCCTGCCTGCCCAGGGAGCAATCACCCCCGAGTTGCTGAACGAACTCATCCGCCAGAAGCCCGCCAATATCGGTGTCGCCCTGCGCGACTGGGCCTCGGCGAAGAAGAACTAAAACCAGCGTGCCCATTCGTCTGCCATGGCCGAACTTGATTACACCAAATTAACCCGCCAGCAGAAGCTCGCGCTCCTTCTGATCACGATCGGACCGGAAGCTGCCGCCGAGATCCTCAAGCAGTTCGACGACAACGAGGTCGAGATCCTGTGCCGCGAAATGTCAACGTTCTCCATGGTTCCCTTGGAGATTCAACGCCAGGCATTGGAAGAATTTTCCTCCGTCATCGGCACCAGCCTGACCTCCGCGCTGGGCGGCCTGCCCTATGCCCAGCGCACTTTGGGAATCGCCAAAGGCGACTTTAAGGCCTCGTCCATCATGGGCCGGGTCGGCCCCGTCGGCTCCTCCGTCGACGTGATCAAGGATATCAGCGAGATGGAGGGCCGGCAGATTTTCAACCTCGTCAAGAACGAGCAGCCGCAGACGATTTCGTTTGTCCTCTCCTACCTGGATCCGGCCAAGTCGTCCCAAATCTTCAGCCTGCTCAGCCCGGATATGCGGGAGGAAGTCATCGAGCGGCTCGGCACCATTGAGAGCACCTCCCTCGACCTCGTGGGCAAGATCGTCCGCAGCCTCGGCAAACATTTCGACACCAAGTCGCGCCCGACCTTCCATCATAGCGGCGGCGTTCGCGCGGTGGCCGATTTGCTCAACAGCCTGGACAAGGAGATGAGCAAGGGCCTGCTGGTCCGCCTGGAGGAGCGCAATGCGGGGCTCGGCGGTCTTGTGCGCAAGAAGATGTTCAGCTTCGAGGACCTCAACCGTCTCCAGCCCACGGATCTGCAGCGGGTTCTGCGCGAAGTCGATTCCAACAATCTGGCGGTGGCGATGAAGTCCGCCAGCGAAGTTTTGCGCGAAAAGATCTTCGCCTCCATCTCCAAACGCGCGGCCGAAAGCCTGCGCGACGAGATCTCCATGCTCGGGCCCGTCCGGCTCAAGGACGTCGAGACCGCGCAGGACGCCATCATCCACATCGTGCACCGGCTCGAGGAGGAAGGTCAGATCGCCCTCGATGCCGAGCAAGCCGTCGTCGCCTGATCATGCCGCTGACCAAACTAGTGCACTTCGACCGTCCGCTCGCCGGAGCTCTTCTTCCGGGCCGCTCGGCGCGCGTGTATACGGACGCCGAGGTCGAGGCCCTCCGGCGGGAAGCCTTCCGCCAGGGTCAGGATTCCGCGCAGGCGTTCGCCGACCGGCAGTTGGTCGACATTCGGTCCGACGTGCAGCATCTGCAGGATGGGATCTTCGCCAAGCTCGCCGACTTCGAGCCGGTTCTGGTCAGTCAGATCCGCGCCGCCCTGCCGGACCTCGCCCTCGATCTCGCCCGCCGCCTCATGGCCGGATTCGAACCGGGACCTGAAATCATCGAACGAATCTGCAGCGAGGCACTCAACCAGCTTCTGCCGGAACGCGAAAACCTGGAGCTGATCCTCAGTCCGCGCGACGCCCATCTGCTCGGGGAGCTCAATCCCGCCTGGCTTCAGCGTTACCCGGGTTTGAAAGTGCGGGAGGACGCCTCGCTCGCCACCGGTGATTGCCAGGTGCGCAGTCGCTTCGGCCTCACGGATGCCCGGCGCGTCACCAAGCTCGAAACCCTTTCCCTCGGTCTGGCCACCTCCTGATGTCCGCCATCGCTCCATTCGTCGATGCCCTCCGCAGCCAGGTGCGGGCGATCCCCTCTGCCCAGCGGCTCGGCTCCGTCACCGGTGTCACCGGACTCATCATTGAATCGGAAGGTCCGAACGTTGGCTTGGGCGAACTCTGCCTTTTGCGCTCGGGTCGGGGCGATCTGTCCGTGCTCGCCGAGGTCGTCGGCTTTCGCGAGCACAAGGTGCTGCTGATGCCCCTGGGCGACACCACCGGACTCCACGCCGGATGCGAAGTCGCCGCGTGTGACCGGCCGCCCGTGCCCGCGCCGAGTCCGGCGCTGCTGGGCCGCGTGCTCGACGCGCTGGGCCGACCCATGGATGGGCTCGGCTTTCTCCGCCTGGAGCCAGGCGACCCGCAGACGGCCGCTCCGCCCCACCCGCTGCGCCGCCAGCGCATCAAGGATGTTTTTGTCACCGGCGTCCGGGCGATCGACACCTTCGCCCCCCTGGGCCGCGGCCAGCGGCTGGGACTGTTCGCCGGCTCCGGCGTCGGCAAATCCACGCTGCTCGGCATGATCGCGCGTGGTGCGGAAGCCGACGTTGTGGTCGTGGCGCTCGTCGGCGAACGCGGCCGCGAAGTCCGGGAATTCATTGAAAAGGACCTTGGTCCGGAAGGCCTCGCCCGGGCGGTGGTCGTGGTCGCCACCTCCGACCGGCCGGCGCCATTGCGTCTGCGCGCCGCGTTCACCGCCACGTCGATCGCCGAAGCGTTCCGCGCGGAGGGCAGGAACGTTCTCCTGCTTTTCGATTCCGTCACCCGTTTCGCCATGGCGCAGCGTGAGATCGGCCTCGCCGTCGGCGAGCCGGCGATACC
>CAVRNM010000322.1:0-4224 GCA_963722225.1 uncultured Verrucomicrobiae bacterium | reverse complement strand
GTGCTGGTCGTCAACTCGAACGGCGCCCTGCTATTCCCGTTCTCGGCTCCGGAAATGGTGAAGCATACAGTCACCAGCAACGAGCCCTCCCTGACCATCGAGCCGCTGCCCGATGGCGCCCCCGCCGATTTCGGGGGGGGCGTCGGCCAGTTCACGCTGACCTCCAAAGTCGTGCCCACCGCGGTTGCCGTCGGCGAACCCGTCACGTGGACACTGGAGCTGCGCGGAACCGGCAACTGGCCTGATGTGCACGGGCTGCCCGCCCGGGAAGTTTCGAAGGACTTCACCGTCCTGCAGCCCCAGGCCAAGCGCACGCCGTCCGAAGGCAAACTTTTCGACGCCTCCCTCTCTGAGGATGTCGTCTCATTCCCACCAAACCCGGCACCTACAAGCTCGGGCCAGTCAGCTACTCCTATTTCGACCCCCGTTCAGGCACCTACCAGACCGTGCAGACCTACCAGGCCACGGTCACGATCACACCGCAGGGTGCGACCGCGGCAAGCAGCCAGTCGATCCTCACCCCCCCGGCTTCAATCACGTCGGCGCCGCCCCTGGCGACGACCGGCACCTTCACGCCGCATCTGACGGCGCCACCAACGGCGCCGGCCGGGATTCCCCGCGATCCGCTGGTCGGTGCTGAACAGGGGCTGGTTCCGCTCGAAGCGCGCCCCTGGTCTCTGTCGCTGCTGGCCTCCCTGCTCTGGTTGATTCCCGCCTGGCTCATCCTGGCAGCGCTGCGTTCCCGGCGGACCGACCCGCTGCGGGCACAGCGCGAGGCGCGGGAGCGTCTCAGCCGGATCCTGGCCGGCATGCCGGCGGCAACCACCCCGCAGGCGCGGATTCCAGCGCTTCATGCCTGGCAGCGCGAGACCGCCGCGCTCCTCGGCGTTGCCCATGCGGCCCCCAGCGCGACCATCCTGGCCCGCCAGCCTCGGAACCCGAGGGACAAGTTCCTGGTCGGCCTGCAAGGCAATCACTGGGAGAAACTCTGGGCCGAATCAGACCGGGCCCTTTATGCCAACGGCGGCCTCCTGCCTGACGACTGGATGCTGCGGGCCGAAGCGGCGCTGGAAGCGACGCGAGTGCCTGGCTGGCAGGCGTCATCCCTCTTCCACCCGCGGAACCTCCTGCCGTGGCTGGGCGCCAGCCAACACGGCATCCGGAAACGCCCCGACGATCAGGTCATCACCGCTATCATCGTCTTGTTCTGTCTGGCCTGCCTCGGACCCAAGGTCTTCGCCGGGACCGAGGCAGAATCTCCCGCTGCCGCGAAGTCCCCCGACAACATTGCCGTCCCACGCGACGCGTATGACGCAGGTGACTTCTCGGCTGCGGAACTCGGCTGGCGCGCCGCCATCACCCGCAACCCGACCGATTGGGTGGCCCGGCATAATCTCGGCCTCGCGCTCGCGCAGCAGGGGCACTGGCCCGAGGCCGCCGCGCAATGGACGTCTGCTTTCCTTTTGAATCCGCGCAACGAATCCGTCCGCTGGCATCTCGGCCTGGGCTACGAACGCGCCGATTACACGCCGCCCGGTCTCGGAGAGTTTGCCGTTGCCTCCGGTCCGCACCTGTTGGCGCGTCTCGCCTCGCCGGCCGAATGGCAGTGGCTGCTCGTCGGAGCGGGCCTGATATTCGCCGGTGGGCTTCTGATCCTCCTGGTCCGCGCCTATCGCGGCGTCTCCGGCGCCTGGGCCCGCCCCACCGCGCTGGCGGCGATGGCCGCGGCGCTGGTGCTCGCCCTCGGCGCGGTGATGTCGCTCCATTTCTACGGCGAGACGATCGATCCTCGCGCCGCGATTGCCTGGCATCAGGTGCTGCTTCGGTCGATTCCCACCGAGGCCGACACTCAACAAAAGACCTCCTCGCTTCCCGCGGGTTCGCTTGGGGTGGTCGACAAGGAGTTTCTTGGATGGGTGCGCCTGGTGTTCGACAACGGCCAGACCGGCTGGGTCCGGCAGCAGGACATCGTCTGGCTGTACCGATAGCAGGTGATCGGACTCCGTCCTCGCAGATGCTGCTGCCAAACGGCTGCGCCGTTTGGCTCCCACGAAGAACGGAGTTTCCTTTCTCCTTTCTGAAAATCAGGCCAGCGCATCGACGAGCCTCCGGGCGGTGTCCGCCCAGACGGGCAGCGGCCGCGCTCCCGCTTCCGCGGCCAGCCGCCGCCAGCCGCCATCATCGGTGAGGGCCGTTCGCAACGCGCTGACCCACGCCTCCCGGTTGTTCGGCGCCACGACCACGCAACCGCCCGGATCCGCAATCTCGCGCAAGACCGGCAGATCGCTGCACACACAGGGCCGCCCCATCCACAACGACTCCAGCACGGGCAGGCCGCAGCCCTCGGCCAGCGTGGGCAGCGCGGTGACCCGGGCCGCGGCATAAAGGCGCTGCAGCAGCGCATCCGACACCGCCGCGTGGTAATGCGCGCGGGGATGCGTTCTCCGCATCGCCTTCAGGCGGGCGACGATCGGACGGCCAAAATGGGGGTTCAGCCGGCCGACGAGGTGGAGCTCGTAGTCGACGCCCTCGGCCCAGAGCGCTTCGCACACGTCGAGCAGGAATCCCTGGTTCTTGCGCGGTTCCAGAATCCCCACGCACAGCAGCTGGGCCGCGGGTGGATCCGGCGGCGGCACTGACCGGGGCTGCCGGTTGAAATCCGCCCCCAGGACGATCGCCTCCGCGGCCGACCGGACCGCCCCGCCCTGCCAGCGCCAGAAGTCCACCAGCTCGCGCCGGCTCGCCTCGGAGACCGCCCAGACACGATCGAAAGCCGCGAGCATCTTCAGGTACTCCGGATGGCGCGCCACGCTGTCCGGCCAGGTGATTTGCGGATGCCGCAGCGGGATGGCGTCATGGAAAATTGCCGCCAACCGGCACGGCCGCGCGCGCAGAAAACGCCAGAAGCCCGGTCGCTCCCGTTCGCAAAAAAGCTCTGCGGTGAACAGCCAGTCGTTCGCCGCCAGCGTCACCGGCGCCCGGGCACCCACCGCCTGCCACGCGCCTCGGCGCGCGTCCCATCCGACCGCGGTCGCGCGCGGGCCGAGTTCTTCGCGCAACCGGGCGCTGACGCGCAGCAGGCCCGATTGATGGCGGGCCAGGTTGGATTTGGTCACGTCGAAGTAGATCATCGTTCCCCCTTTTCTCCGCCGCCCGCCCGGCGCCGATCGCGCCGCCCGGCGCGCGCGCCGCCTGTTCGAGGCAGGCCTGCAAGCGCGCCGCATTCCGGTGCGCATCATAGTTCTCCTCGGTCCAGCGCCGCGCGGCCGCCCGCAAGCGACCGGCCAGCGCGTCATCCGCGGCCAGGCGCCGCAGGGCCGCCACCCATTCCTCCGGGCGCGCCACGTCGGCGACCAGGCCGGTCGTTTCGTGCTGGATCGCCTCCGTGGTGGCGGCCGCCGGCGAGGTTAGCACCAGGGTGCCCGCCGCCATTGCTTCGGGAATGACATTGGGCAATCCGTCGCGATCCCCCGTCGGCGAAACCACGCCGGTGTGCAGCAGCACATCGGCCCAGCGCAGGTGCTCCCACACCTCGGCGGGCGCGACCTCGCCGGTGAAGGTCACCTGCGTGCCGAGGCCGAGCCTCGCCGCTTCTTCCTCCAATTCCCCCCGCAATTCGCCCTGGCCCACGATTCGCGCCGCAAATTCCAGCCCCGCGTCCCGCAGCACCGCATAAATCCGGAGCTGTTCCGCCAGCCCCTTTTTCGGCACCAATCGCGCCACGCAGACGAGGCGCAGCGGCTGGCGGGGGAGGCGCAGCGGCTTGAATTCGGGAAACACGTCCAGTCCGCGGCGGATGACCACCACCTTCTTCGCGTCCGCCCCGCGCTCCAAGAGCGTGCGGCGCCCCAGCTCCGTCGAGGTGTGGACGAAGCGCGCCAGCGCCACCTTCTCCATCAGCCACCAATCCCCGCCATGTTCGTAGAGATCGTAGGCGTGCGCCCCGGTGCCGTACGGAATGCCCAGCACCCGCCAGATCAGCCAGGCCGCGGTGGCCGGTCCGCCCGCCCAGGCCGCATAGACCACGTCCGGCGGGTCCCGTCGGAACCGGTGGACAAAACAGGTCGTGAAACCCGCCCCGAGCATGTTCTCCCAGAAATTCAGCGCGGACGGCGCCCGGCGACTGAGAACATTGACGATCAGTTCCCACAGCATCGCCGGATAGCGCGCCGTCTCGTAAGGAATCCGCCACAGCAGCGTCACGAAGAACCACCAGCGCGGCAG
>CAVRNM010000321.1:0-10325 GCA_963722225.1 uncultured Verrucomicrobiae bacterium | reverse complement strand
TATTGGCGGCCGCCTTGACGATTACATATTGTCTCCGGCCGAAGCCGGGCGCGTGATCCTGTTCGAAAGCTGGCTCCGTCACGAAGTCGCGGCCAGCCCGACGGAACAAGAGCGGATCAGCGTCAGTTTCAACTACAACTGGACCTGACGGTCATTCGATCCACTCGAGCAGATTGAAGTTGGCGATGTAGAGCGCAATCGCGGCGACCGCCAGGCTGGCGATCAGGACACCGGCGGCGATTCCGACGCCGATCAAGGGCCAGTTGTGCTTGACGGACTCCGAGTTTTCGTTGCCGAGTGTGCTCATGGCGGAATGTCGACTTTACCATGGCGAAGTCGGCCGTACAGGCAAACGGGATTCGCAAAAATTGCGGCCCGGCGGTTCCGGAGAAAAACTGGGGCGATTTTTGACTTGCAACACATTTTAAACCGGTTTAACCCGTTCGCATGAAAAAGATCGAGGTAACTGATGAAGTTTATGACACGCTGAAGAAGCTGACCACCGACTTTCATCAGAGCCCGAACGATGTGCTCGCCACGCTTCTCAACGTCGGTCCCCTGCCAAACGCCGCAGGCGAGCCCTTGATCGGATTTGTCTTGGGCGCCGAATTCCGCACCAAGTTCACCGACGCCGACAGGTATCTCGCCATTCTCAGATGGCTCGCCATAAAATATTCCTCTGAGTTCAACGAATTCATCCTGTCGCTGTCCGCGAGCGCGAGCGGCCGGCGGTACCTCGGCCTGTCCCGGGAGGAGATCGTTGACCAGTGTCGCCACAACCAGGCCCGGCCGATTCCCCAGACACACTATTGGGCGATTATGAACATCGATACGGCGACCAAGCGGCGTTTCCTCTCCCGCGTGCTGGAGTTCATCGGCTATCGCGACGACACCATCAATGTGGTCTGCAGTGCCATCGGAACCCGATACAATCTCGGGCGCACCGCCTGATCGCCGAAGCCTGGGCGAAGGGGGAGCCGCGGCGGACACGGAGGTCCGCCCTCCACTGGATCTTGCTCGGCCTCCGCCCCAACGAAGCTATCTTTCCGGTCGCCCGCTCTGCTGGCATTGGTCCGTCCCAAATGGCGCCAGCCATTTGACGAGGAGCACAGAGGACGAAGTCCGACGAGCTCCTAGCGGAGGCGGAAGAAAAACCAGCCGGCCACGCCGGCCATGACCACGTCTGGCAGCCAAGCCGCCGCCTCCGGGGTAAGCAGTTCGCGTCCTCCAATCGTATTCGCCAGGTTGGTCAGCAAATAGTAGCAAAAGAAGAGCCCGATGGATTTGGAAACGCCTACCACCGGACTGACGCGGACGCCCGAAACCGCGAACGGTATGGCGATCCCAATCACGATCAGGCAACCGAGCGTGTCGGCAATGAGACTGTAGTAACGCAAGGCGTACTTGGTCACCTTGGGGCTCCCGTCCGAAATCAGATAATCAATGAGCACCCGCAGTTCGCGGAATGAAAGGTCAATCGGATTGCGGTCGATCAACAGCATCAATTGCGGATTCTCATGGAAATTGGAGAACGTCCGCTCCGTGAACGAGGTTGGGCGCACCGCCTCACCCGTTTCGACGTCGAAATCGACCTCGCTCCCGTCGCGAAAAACCCACGTGCGTTTCACCGGATCGAATTCCGCTTCCCGCGCGAGAAACCGGGTCACCTCGCGCCGCTGGTGGTCGAGGATTGAAACCGTGACGCCGTAGCCCCGTCCGGTGAACCGGCTGTATCGGTTGATGTACCACAGGCGACCGTCCGGCCGGTTGTCGAAGGTCACGCTTTTCACCAGACCGGCGCTTTCCGCTCCCTCGACGCGCGCCTGGTGGCGGAATTCCAGGCCGTCCTTGATCCGCCGGGATTCCTCCACCGACCACGGAACCACGCGCGAGTTGCACTGCCACATGAGACCGCTGCAAAGCAGGCCGATCACCCAAATCCCGCGCGTGAGGCGGAAAAGGCTCAGCCCCGCCGCGCGCATGGCGGTAAACTCGTTGTTCCGGTGGAGCTGGCCCAGGCTGTACAGCAGCGAGACCAACAGGGCCAGCGGCAGGACCACGGTGAGATAACTCGGCAGGCGCACCGCATAGTAGACGGCGATGTCGGCGCCAGTCGCGCCGTCATCGAGCAGGTCGCGAAAATTGTCATACATCTCCTGCAACAGCAGCAAACCCACCGTCGCCGCCAGGACGAGGCCGAGCGTCTTGAGCCACTCGCTGAGAATGTGCCGGTCGAGCGTGTTCAATGGGAGAGATTCAGTTCGGGCCGCAGGTCGCCGTCGTTGACGGTGACTTCATGAAAGGGTTCCCGGCGCCGGAGGCAAAGCTTTCGTGCCATCAGCCCGGAGGTTCGGGCGCATCTGCCGATTGACGGTAAAGCAGGCAGCAAGCCTGCGCCATCGGTGATGAACGAGCGGTCGCATTTCGTAGCGCAGGCTTCCAGCCTGCAACCGATGCAGCCCCGGATAGCTGCGCTACGTTCGGAATCACCGTCAATCGGCAGATGCGCCCCGGACGTTCTTGATGTCCAGGCCCAGGGATTCAGCCAACGATCGGTCGTAAACGGCCTTCCTACCTGGATGCCGTGGGGTCAGCCGGACTGACGCACTTTCCCTCCTCGACCCACAGCAACGCCCCCGCGAGGAGCGCCAGCGCGGCGTCGCGGAGCAGACTTCCGCGCAGGGCCGCGGCGCCGATCGCGCCCCCGCCAAAACATCCGCACGCGATCTCGAGATTGCGGATCCAGGCGGAGGCGACCGCGATCCCAAACACCAGGCACAGCAAAAAGAGCAATGCGAGCGCCCCCAGCCGCGTGCGGGACCAGATCACGCCCAGACCGCCGAAGATCTCAAGCCACGGCAGATAAAGCGCCAGCGCCGCCCCGGCCGCGTGCGGCAGCAGCCGGTAGCCGTCGATCGCATCGGCGAAGGCCGCCGGGTCGAGCGCCTTGGCCGTGCCGGCGTAAACAAAAACCGCGGCGAGCATGATCCGGCCGGCTAATCCCATCACCTGCCCTGTCTGCGCGCTTCGATCCATGCGCTCCAACCTCCTTTCAATACCACGACATCATCGAGGTCCAGCTCGCGCCGCAAGCGCCGGGCTGCTGCCTGCGCTCCATCGCAGCGCGGGCTGTCACAGTAAACCACCAGCCGGGTTCCGGGCTGCCAGGCTCTGGCCACTGCGATCATCCCGTCATCTCCCGGGCTCGCGCCCAGCCACAGGGCTCCCGGAATGTGGTCGCTCTCGTAGGCCGCGGCGCTCCGGGCGTCGACCAACAAAACCGGGCCGGGCGATTGTTGGACCGACTTCCATTCGAGCTCGGGAATCGCGGCTTGGTCTCGGGACCACCCCGGCCGCCGGGAGTGGAGCCACGCGGCGAGAAGGGCGGGCACCAATGCCACCACCAGGATCAACCCCGTCTGCCGGGCTCCGCGCCGCCAGAAGAGATCGGACTTATCGATGGTGTTCCGGGCGCACATATTTCTGGGCGCGGCCGGGGCCGCAACCGGAGGTGAAGGGCCCGGCGCCGTCCGAGCCAGGGAATCGGCCAATGGCGGCCGCCGCGCCCCGTCCTCCAGAAACACCGCCGCGCCTCCATTCCGTGAGATGCGCGATCGACTGCCGGGGCTGAAAGACTTCCGGGCTGGGCGTCATTTTATCGCGGCGTAAATCACAAACTCCTGCGCCCGTCCGCCCACGAGCACATTCAGAAGGACCATGGCTTCGTCGGGTTGCCGCGTGTCCGCCGGCTGGACGGTCAGCCGAAATGCCCCGGACCGGCCCGGTGAGAGTTGCGCCTGAAAACGCGGATTGGCGCACTCAACCTGGCTAAGGGTAGTTGTCTTCGGATCCGTCACCACCACCTCCACCACCTTCACCTCGGGCACTGCGCCCACCCGCCAGTACAGAAAACGCGGCGTGATCGCAACCAATTCCGGAATCTCCACGGTCAGGGTCAGCTCGGCGAACTTTCCATCGGCGGCGTCCGTCGTCACCGTCACGCTGCGCCGCACGCGCCCCGAATAGCCGGTGAGGGCGAGTTCGACCCTGATCTCGCCCGACTCCCCCGCTGCGCAAACCGCTTTGTCCGGCGCCGCCGACACGCAGCGGCAGCTCGGATCAAGGGAGATAATCCGGACCGGTCGGTCGCCGGCGTTGCGGAATGGGAACGTCACGCTCAGCGCCTGCTGTCCGGGTTGGGCCGTCAGTTGCAGGTCGGTGGTTTTCCACTCGAGCGCGGCCGGGCAGGCAGCGATGCCCGCCAGGAAAATCAGGGTGAACCCCGGGACTTTTGTCACGCCACCAATCTGTGCGCGGTCCACTTCGAGGCCAGCCCATAAAGTGGCGCGCCCAGCAGGAGTCGAACCTGCAACCCCCAGATTCGTAGTTATAATGTTGCGGGTTCTTTGGAGTCCACCATTGTCTTCATCTGTTTTCTCTGAAACGCTTTCTTCATAGGTAAAATAGAGAAAAGACGCTCCGATGTTGAGGACACGTGAAAGCTCTTGAGAACTCGCCAAACCGGACAGTAACCGGACAGTCCATCCAGAAGGGACAAGCCGTACGGCCAGCTAAGACCCACCAAGATTACTGGAAACCGAGGCTCCGGCACCGAAGTTACAGGCGCTTGGACGGTAAGCCTGTGAAGATCCCTGAGTGGCAGGTTCGGATGTTTCACCTTAACCGTGAGTCATGGTTCAATCTCGGCACGGCGAACCAGATCACGGCTGCAATCAAGGCACGCAATATTTACCTGTCGCTGGTTTCGGCAGGCTGGGATGCGACTCTCGCAAAGTTCAAACCAAAACCCGAAGTCAAGAAAGCATCCGCTACCGTAGGAGAAGTGATTGCCGCCGCGGCTAAGCTTGCGAACGTAAAGCCCCGCACGCTTGCGCAGTACACCACATCGTTGCGCCACATTGCCGCCGATATTGCCGGTGTAGTTGCAGGAAAAGAGAACAGCCCCGACAACAGGAATGGCAAATCTAGGGACATTCGCTTCGCTTATCGCTCTCCGGCATTTACTGAGTGGCGGGCGAAGGTCGATTCGGTGGCTCTATCGCTTCTGACGAATGATGCCATAGCGGAATGGAGCGCCAGACGCGTGGCGGTTAAGAAGAACCCACAGGAGAGCAAGAGCGCCAAGATCTCCACCGATTCTATCATCCGTAGTGCCAAAGGACTGTTTGGTCGAAAACTGGCCTCTTTGATCGCTAAAACGGTAGAGTTGCCCGCGCCGCTTCCGTTCGCTGGTTTGCAGTTAAAAAAGTCGACCCAAAGATTCCGTGCTGACGTGTCCGCTACGTGGCTTTTTGCCCAAGCCCGCAATGACCTAGAGGAATCGCGCCCAGAGCAATTCAAAGCCCTGACGCTCTGCCTGCTGGCTGGCCTGCGCCGGGCGGAGGCTGATTGCCTGACATGGGACCAAGTCGAACTTGAGAATGCGCGCCTTTCAATCCGTTCGACCCCGTATTTCTCACCTAAGTCGGAAGAGGCCGACAGAGAGATTGACCTGTCACCCGAGGCAATAGACCTGCTCCGGCGCTTTAAATCCATGCCGAACCCGGACCCCGTGTTTGTGCTCAAAGGAGGTCCAGCAAAACCCGGGCTTCGATTTCAGTACTATCGCGCTGATTGTCCACCCCACCGGACGTGGAAGCAATTGAGCGGGTGGCTCGCGAGCAAAGGAGTGTCCTCCTCAAAGCCAATCCACAGCCTACGGAAGCAGGCTGGTAGCATTATTTACGCGAACTACGGGATTGAGGCAGCTCGCACCTTCCTCGGTCACACTGACATCGCAACAACGAGCGCAAGCTATTTGGAAAAGCACCCGCGAGTAACGGTCACATTGTCGACTGAAAAAAATGAGCTCGCAGCCGAAGAAAAGACGCAAGGAGATTGACTATTCGGACGTGTCACGGGCTCGGTACGACAGTCTCGGCCTCGTGGTCATTCTATCTCGTGGGGGAGGATTATTTGTTCCTATCCAAGCATTCGCCACCCCCGCGTTGCCGGAGTTCCTCTTTGCGCATATCAGCCAACGATTAAAGCAGAAATAGATCTGCCCAACAAGCCATCAGTGCCGATCCCAGCCAGCCTCGCTCCGACTGCCGAAGCACCCGTCACGCCGCCGCCCGGCGCGGCGGATAGTTGAACGTTAGCAAAAAACGCAGCACTTTATGAAACTCCTCTCAATAATTGCACTGACTGTCGCCGCCTTCGTCGCACTAGTCACTGTTGGTTGCACGACGCCTTCATCGACGGTGGATACGAGGAGAGCTAAGATTCCGGAGTTTTCGGTGTCAAAAGCGCTGGTTGCGCCCGACGCCTATCACGTCCCGGATGCGACTTGGTCGCCGGAAATGGAGTCGACGATTCCAAGATATACCGGTGGAGGTTTGCTTCCGGTACTCATCGGAGCGTCAATCGATAAGCATGTCACGAGCGAGCAGCAGCAAGCTTTCGACAAAAGCCAAGCAGCGTTGCTGCCGATGATCAATGAGCACGCAAGCAAGCCTCCGTTTGTAGCGATCGACAACTCGATAGCGAGCGCTGTTAGATCGAATGGTTTCCTCGCGCAGAGGATCCGTGATAACGCGAAAAATCTTTTGGAACCGAAGATTGTTCGGTTCGGGTTGGTAAGAAAGAATAGAGGGGAAGAGGCCGATCCGGTCATGTCAGCCGAGGTTGTGGTCGAGGTTACGATACGGGTTGTCGATGGGACGGCGGTCCGAATCGGGAAATTCTCAGGCTCATCGAGGAACGGCTTTGCGATGAGCGCGCTAGCGGATGAGCCCGAACGAATTCAGACTCTCTATGGTGAAGCGGCTGATTCATTCCGTGATTTGGCCAACAAGATCCTGAAATTTAAGTATGGTGAATAGGGCGATGTCGTTTCGAAAACAGTCATTGCAAAGGGTTAACCAAACGTCGGGACCGACCCTTTCCTCGGCCACGCCCCCAGCCGGGCAGGAGGCCCGCCAGCCGTAGGTCGCGACTGTCCTTCAAGCGTTAGTCCGTCAGAATATGCAAAAACCACGCATTGCCTCGATTTCCGACATCCCGCATCTCGTTGATCTGATGCGTGATTTTTACGCCGAAGCGAACTACGCATTGGATAGCGAATGGGCCCGGAATTCCTTTCACGACCTGCTTGAGAATCCGTTGCGTGGTTTAGTGTGGATCGCCTTCGATGACGATTTGCCCGTCGGACACATTGTACTGACCCTTCGACACAGCATGGAGTTCGGCGGAATCGATGGATTTGTCGACGACTTGTTCGTCAAGCGCACGCACCGGCGGCGCGGATTCGCGAAGGCGCTTCTTGAGGCGCTCTTTTCTGAATGCGAACACCGTGGAGTCTTGGCCGTGCATGTTGAGACCTCGACTACTAACGCTGGAGCTGTCGCGCTCTATCAAAGTTTCGGAATGGCCGACCGAAAACGCTTACTCTTGACCCGAAGGCTCGCAGCAAGAGAGGAAACTCAGATCGATCAGAATATGGTTCAACCCTGCGCCGGATCCAACGGCCCGGCTGTCACGCCCGCTGCTTCCGGACCGGTCCCGCCGCCGCCCGGGACTGCAGGCCGGTGACGGTTCCCGCGTATCGCCTCCATGAAAACCGCATCGGTCTTCACAATCGCGCTACTCGCAGTAACCTTGGCCAGTGCTGTTCCAGTACTACGTGCCGACGATTCAAGTGCAGCCGGTGAAATGAACCAGATCCGGGCAATCGAGAAGATGCGGCTGCAGGCGCTAGTCGACGGCAAGATTGATGTTGCAAGGCCCTACCACGCTGACGACTTCCAGCTGATCAGCCCGGGTGGCATGACGTTCACTCGCGATGAGTATCTCGATGCCATCGCCTCCGGCAAGCTGCGGTATTTCGTTTTTGAGCCCGTCTCAGCCATCAAGGTTCGTCTCCACGGCAACGCTGCGGTGATTCGCTATCGGTCTAGTATGCTTATGGCGTGGGAGGGGAAGAAGGGGCATCCATTCCGCTGCTGGCACACCGATCTGTACGAGAAGCGCGATGGCCAGTGGCAGATCGTTTGGTCACAGGTGACAGGATACTGGTATGCGGATTCAGACACCGCAAAACCGCCTGATGAGCCGCCAGAGCCTGTGCCCGGTATCAGCACGCCAAAAGCGGGCGCACCGGTCCCGCCGCCGCCCGGCGCTGGAGGTCGTTGAAACGTTAGCCAAAGAAAAAACACTCATGCCATTCGTTTATGACTATCTGTTCCCTATAATGTGGCTGGGCTAGTCTGATCCCGACGATCCACAGTATCAGAACAACCTGATACTGGGCCGTGGATAATTGAATCCCTTGCCCTTATAATTCAATTCCAGCGCGATCTAACCGGCCAATCTGGACGCGGGATTGACCGGGTTTGACTAGAACCTGAAATTTGCTGCGGCGTAAAGGTTGGACGTGCCGACGTGGGTCCCTTGAAACGCGTTCAAGCCGTATAGATACCGGTAGCCAACATCGAGGTCAATTTTGTTGGCCAGCCTGATTGTGACGCCGAGCGAAGGTCCGAGGGTCCAAGGATTGCTTGATCTCGACGACGATTGATTGACTTGTTGCTGCGATGACAGCGATCCATCGATAGTTGTCTTCTCCACCCCCACCAGCGTTTCCGTTTCCTTGACGTTGGTGATACCGCCCGAGACGCCGATGTAGAAGCGTACTGCATCGGTGTTGGTGCCGACATAGAAACGATAGTTGATGAGAATTGGGATCTCTCGCATTTTGAATGAATCGGTACCCGATTCCTGAATATTGTAGCCGACGGGCTCCGGGAGAGTGGGCTGCCCTGATATTGTATTGGACCCCTTTGACGAGGCGGTGCCGATGGAAATGCCAATTTCTTGATCGTCCTGTTCGCCAAAGATGAACCCACCGTCGAGCCCAAAGCCTGCCGTCCCTTTGAGGGACCCGTGCGTCGACGAGATCCCAAAGACAGACCGCGGCAGTGCGAGCGGAGCGTTGTTCGACGGCAGGACATAGGAAACCTCGGGCCGGAGGAAGTTATCTTGGGCAGATGCGGAGATCGCGATGCCGATAAAGAAGGCACCAACTGCGACAGTGGTATTGAATTTCATGTTCGATTCTTTGTTTATGTGTCCTGAGGAAATTCGCTGAAGTGATTTTACGACCATGGTTGGGGCGGCGATGTTCCTATCGAGAGACGGCGCTAGGCGGTGGGGTCATTTGGAAGGGGCGACATCCGGGCAAAACTGAGCGACTTGTTTGGTGTTCTCTGCGCACCTTGCGTGCCAGCCTGCCGGTGAGCGTTATAAACGGCTCTATAGCAAAAACCTAGGGCAGTACGCAGCACTAACTAACACCGTCAGGTACTCAGAAATGGTTGACTACAACCGTCTTGAGCTGGCAGAGCGCAGTGAGGTGGTTGTAGGCACCTACCCGACGATTGGGCACGCCACACCTTCTATTGGGTGGCTGTCTGCTATTGGAGCAAGAGTCGCGATTACATCGATGCTGTTCTACTCGGCTCACGCGTGGAGCTTCACTGGCTGGCAGAATCAGGTCACGCTCCTCATCTTCACAGGCTGGACCGCTGGTATCGCCGTCCTCTGTCGCCGTACCCCGCTAGAGTTCATAGCTCCTCGCTTTGACGGTCTCGTGCTGCGGATATTTCCACGAACGGCGGCGGTCACACCGGCGGCGACTGCACCGGTGACATCGCCGACAGGACCGGCTAACCACGTCTCGACCGAGTCATGATCCCGCCCCTCCAACCAGACTTTATCCTTACTGCTGTATCGTTCTTCGAGCGTGGACGTGGAGTGTTGCTCGATTCCCTCGATTAGATAGATCACCTGACGGCGTTAAATGAGAACTCCCACGCGAATAGTCAGTCAGTTGGTGCTCGTCGGTCCATCCGTGGTTGTAGGTGCAGTGCTCTTCGGATTTTGGATCAGCTGAGAGTTTCAGCGATCTGGGGCGTAGTGGTGGATAACTCTCGAAGATGATCGCCGCGTTTTTCAGTCAATGACCCCATCCGCCGGGGTCATAGCGACGGTGCTGCGCATTGGCGAGGGAGAGGTTCGGCTTCGGGTATAGCGCCTCCAGTCCCTTCAGGCTCATCAACCGGCGCACCCGCTTGCGGTTGATCCAGTAGCCCTGCTGCCGCAGCCAGCGGGGCATCAGCCGCAAGCCGAAGGAGGGGGCCCAAATAATCTTGTGTGCACGACGCAAATTCTGAAAAAACGACGTCTAATGATTGCACCGCCAAATCCGAAGACTGAAGACCGATGAGACCATTTGAATATCTATTGCTGTTTGCAGTTGTGATTTT
>CAVRNM010000320.1:0-25102 GCA_963722225.1 uncultured Verrucomicrobiae bacterium | reverse complement strand
AGCGTGAGACTGCGCGGCTGGTCGTGGTGAACGAGAGCATGGCAGAGCAGACCTGGCCGGGGCGGAACGCGCTGGGCCAGACGCTCGATCTGACGGCGCGATGCACGAGGTAATCGGGGTCGTGAGTGACATCGGAACGGGATTCGCCCTGGGCCGACGGCACCCGTGCGTTTACCGCCCGGATGTGCCCAGAGGCTATGCGGCGCCCTCGGCGCAGGGTGTGACGCTGCTGGTTCGGGCCGAGCGCGGCGCAGACGTCCCCCTCTTGGTGCGTCGCGAACTCAGCGCCATCTTCCCAGACCTGACGACCTTCAATGTCAGCAGCATGACCGAGCAAGTCGAACGCATGTCATCGATATTTCGCATGGCCATGGTGCTCTACGGCGGGATCGGTGTGTTCGGTCTCGCTTTGGCCTCGGTGGGATTGGCGGGGGTGACCGCCTACGCGGTGGCGCGCCGGACCCACGAGATCGGCATTCGCCGGGCGCTCGGCGCGCAGAGCCGGGATATTCTACGACTCGTGCTCGGGGAGGGCGTGGTCCTCATTGCGGTTGGGATTGTGCTTGGGTTCGCGGTCGCCTTCAGCGCGATCCGGATGATGTCGTCGACTCTGTCGGCGATGGGAGAGATCATGCGAACAAGCATCGGCGACCCCTTTCTTTTGTTTGGTACGCCCCTGCTGCTGGCGGCTTTGGCACTGTTGGCCTGCTGCCTGCCGGCTTGGCGTTCCCTGCGCATCAACCCAGCCGAAGCCTTGCGGGCGGAGTAAGACGACAGTGGCCGGCGCACACGGGTCCTTCTGCGGGCGGATTGGCAGGCGATGGCTCGCCGCATGCCTGGTCTCCGCGCAGTGGTGCGCAAGAACTGTGAGCGCAAAAGGGTTCAGTTTTAAGACCGAGCTGGAGGCCCTCAGCGGACTGTTCCTGCCACTGGCGACTGGGCGTGCAAATTGGAAGTTGGCATCGCCGCTGCCTTCCGATGTTTCCGCGTGTCCGTGATCTGTGACAGGAGGGCAGGCACGGTCAGGAAAATGATCTTCAGGTCCGACCACAAAGCCCTGGTCCTCGCATATTGGATATCCAGCAGAATCATCTGTTCAAACGTCAGCTGGTTTTTGCCCGAGACCTGCCATAGTCCAGTCAAGCCTGGCCGGATGTCGAATCGGGCCATCTGCCAGGGCAGGTATTGCTCGTATTCGTACGGCACACAGGGCCGGGGTCCGACCACGCTCATTTCGCCGCGCAAAATATTGATTACCTGCGGCAATTCATCGAGACCCGAAGCGCGCAGTAGCCAGGCGCCGGGAATCAGCCGGGTGTCACGCTGGGAGTCCATCTTCACCATCGGCGCATTGGAGCGCATCAGGTTGGTGAGGTGAGCCTGATGCACTCCCGTATCCGCACTGCATTTCATGGTGCGGAACTTGTAACACATGAACCTCCGGCCACGATACCCGACGCGTTCCTGGCGAAAGAAGATCGGGCCGGGCGAAGCGGCTTTCGTCAGCAGCGCCATGAGCAACGTCGACAAGGCAAACAGCGGCAGCGCCGCCAGGCAGCATCCAATGTCGATCGCGCGCTTCCAGCCCGGTAGTCGATCAAGGTTGGGTTTTGCCTCGGGCCGTCCGAACAGAGGATTGCTTGCGGTGGGCATGGGAGGAAGAGCGACGACTGAGCGACCGACATCGAAAAATCCGGGTTGAATGCAGGTGAACTGACGAGGTGGTTCAGAAGAAAGAACGAGACATCGACACCCCTCTGTATAGCAAAAAACGCCGCAAGAATCTCGGTCAAGATCGGACCGGCGTACACACACGAACTTAACCGAGCCGTCACTATGCGGTGACGCATTTGCCCCAACCCCATGGAGGGTTCATGAAGACAGGACTTTTCCGCCGGAAGATGTCCCAACCATAAGCATTGCGATCTATGGAAAAGGATCCTTTACGGGGGCCGCAGATGATCTCAGCCGTTCCTGATACATCTTGTGGGGAATCGAACTCCCTATGAAAAGAAGCAATGGCCCAATAATGATCAACACCCACCACAGCGGCATTGTGGGAACGTTGCTTCTGCCCGGCTGGCTCGGCCCGCCAATCTTCATAGTGCGGTATCCATTCCAAGTCGGTGACGCTAAGCCGGTAGCCCCATAATTGTAAGTAATCACAAAACTGGATGCGTTGTTATCGAATATATCTCTTCCGACTGCGGCCGGTCCGTTGCCGCGAAAATGGGCAGTGGTGAGGCCGGTACAGCCTTTGAATGCCTGGTCGCCGATGGTGGTAACGCTGCTTGGGATCGTGACGCTGGCTAAGCCGGCACACCCCTGGAACGCACCAATGCCGATCGTCGTGACGGATCTCCCCCCGATTTCGCCGGAGATGTCTACGGCGCCACCGCCGCCGGCATATCCGGATATGGCGATAGTCGAACCATTATCATAATAGCTAAATCCACCAATGCTTTGCCCAGCCGGCAGACCAGCCAGACAGAAGAAGAAGGCCGAAAACATCAGAGCCAGCCGGAGGCAGCGCAGGTGATTAACACTATTCTTCATGTCGGACTTGCATGAAGAATCGCTGGAGGTGAAAGAGAGGACCGATAAGTCAGGCTGCCACCATGGCCGACCGTCGACGCAGTGCCGCGAGACCCAGGGCCGCCAAGCCAAGCAGCGCTGCGTCGGTGGGGGGCTCGGGAATGGCGACGCTATCAATGTCGGCGGTGATCTGACTCGAATAATCCGCCAGATCCACCGAGACCGTGGCTTCGCCAAGATTGGTGCCGTCTCCGTCTGTTAAGTCCCCAATGCCGCTCAGAGTTCCGGCCAGAACCCAATTTCCGGATGCTTGATAAAACAGGCCGCCTCCAGAATCACCCGACACTCCCTGGGCGCCCTCGCCCTCCTCGCCGCTGGCGAGCGTCACAATCCCTAATCCACCATACGTCGACGCACCGCTGCTTACGGTATAGTTTGAGTAGCCGTAGATGGTGTTGGTGCCCCAACTTTTTCCCCCGCCGAATCCGATCATCTCCACCGTGGTCCCGCTGGCTGGTGCGCGGGAGGCGATGGTCAGGTTGGCCAATCCGGGCGTGCCGCTGATCTGGAAGAGGCTTAGATCGGCCGCCGAGCCATCGCTGTTGAGAAAACTGAAGGCGGAGCCGCTGATCGCGTCATAGGTCGTGCCGTCCAGCGTGAAGTTGCCCGAACCAACATGAGCAGCGGTCAACACCCAGTTGGTCCCGTCGTAATCGCCCAGATAAACTCCGCTGGCACCGTTAATCGAGCCAACGTAGTTCCACGGGGTGGATCCGGGATCGGAAAGGTTATACGTGGATCCGGACTCGATGGCCCGGACGATCGGAGCAAAGAAAAAGGATAGTCCTATCAGGATGTGCCACAACGCGGGGATGGCGGAGGATCTGCGAAGGACTCTAAGGAAGCAGGGTGTGGTAGCATTCATGTTCGCGGGAGTCAGTGTGGAAACGGGGACATGGGCATTCCCAAGGTCTGTCAAAAACCAGCGAAGATTACTCTTCAAGAGCGAACCACCGGGAACACCGGGATTTGACCGGGTCGTCACTAGGCGGTGACACAAAGGCCGTAATTCCAGTTTATGACCTGAAAGCAGTGTCTATTCCCCAGAGGCCATGCCCTTGGTGCTTTGGCGTCAAACTTCGGCAAGCTCTGGCGCGGATTCCGCTGCCGTCTCCTCGGCCGGAAGGGGAAACTCGCGCAGGAAGGTCACGTAATCGAGCAGTTCAAATCGTCCATCGTAATGCTCGACAACCGCGGTCAGTGACTCGATCCAATCGCCGGAATTCAGATAGTGGATATCGCCGATCATTTTGTCGGCCGGCGTGTGGATGTGTCCGCACATGACGCCGACGCATTGATGATCGTGGGCGAGTCGGGAGATGTGGTCTTCGAACTTGGAGACGTGATTGACCGCGGATTTGACGCGGGCCTTGATCGCCCGGCTGAGCGACCAGTACTCCTTGCCGCGCCAGGCCCGCCATGCGTTGTAAGCGCGGTTGATCTTCAGGAGGACCTGGTAGCCCCAGTCGCCAAAGTGCGAGAGAAAGGCAAAGTTCTGCGTGACCGTGTCGAAGATGTCGCCGTGCAGCACGAAATAGCGGCCGCGGAGACCCTCGTGGATGTAGTCCTCCACGATGGAAAGGTTTTCAAATTCGAGCGGCAGGAAGGTCGCGAGCACGTCGTCATGGTTGCCGCGGACATAGATGATCTGCGTATCCCGCTTCTCCAGCATCTTCAGCACGATGCGGATGAACCGGGTGTACGCCTTGGTCCATTGGCCGGAGCGCCGGAGCTGCCAGCCGTCGATGATGTCGCCGTTCAGGATAAGTTTCTCGCAACGCAAATTTCGCAGGAAATGATTCACTTCGCGCGCCTTGCACTCGGACGTGCCCAGGTGGACATCGGAAATGATCACCGTGCGGACTCTGAGACGGGGCTTCTCCATGGTTCAAATGGACTCAAGGGTGGAAGAGAAGAGGCGATCCGGCCACCCGCCTGGACCTGTCGGCGCAGCCTCTGCGGCCGCACCTCCACCTGAACAATCGCGGCGGTCCGGCACGCCTCGCTATCCGCGTGGAGAAATCCGGACACAGGTCGTTTGACGATAGTGTGTGCTGAGCGCAGCCCGCAAACCGGTGGACGATTGATGAAGAGAGCGGAGAAAGATGCGCCCAACGATGGGGATCGCGCCGAGCAAAAGGTCATGGCGATACCGTTGATCTCGGGGACGGAGGTTTCGGTAACGACGGCAAGTTTCACATCCTCGCTCAAACTCAAGATTTGGTTCCGGCCAGCATCGCAATTCCAGGCAACGATTCAGTGACGGATGTGTGATAATCAGGGCAATTCCGGAAGAACCCCCTGTCATGGCCAAGCTCTCGATTCAGGTGCAGGGCCGCCGCTTTTCGGCGGGTTGTTTCTCGCACGGCCCGTGCCGCTGTCCTTCTTGATTCTGCCCGCGGTGTCCCGACTCATCGTGGCATCGGTCTCCGGGTTGAGAGTCAGTTTATTCGTTGCCTTTAGAATCAATCGTGGCAGTGACCGGTTTCACCTCGCGCGAAATTTCAGCCAGCGCATTCTTTGCTCAGATGGGCGGACTGAGGCTCCGCACTCCACCGCGCCGAGACATGGCCCTTCGTTCGGTAATTCCCGGCATGTTACGGCGGCGTGGCACACCTGTGATATTGTGGTGACGTGGGTGCTTTTCTTTTGCGCCGCGCGCCGCCGGCCCGCGATTTTAACTTCATCAACCGCCTATGCCCACCCTGACGCTTTCACCGGTTCCTTCCTGGTCGGTTCAATTCGGGCGTTTGGCAACGCCGCAGGCCTGGCGGACGTTGCTCCGCTCGGCGAGCCGCAAATTGCAGCCGCGGCACACTGAGCTTCTCGCGCCCTGGATTCGGTGGCGTCAGGAAGCCATGTTGGCCGTCGGTGCCGCCGGTCCTCAGCACCGGACGAAGATTATCCGCGACACCGGCCGTGGCGTCACGCCGACGATTGTCCTCGGGGGCTTTGTGCCGGATTCGAGTGAGGCGGTTTTCCTCCTGCGCGATCTCTTTCTCAACGAGGGAGACCTCTATTGCTTCGATTACTCGCGTCACGGCTTCCACCTGGAGCTGTTGTACGCCCAGCTTGACGACCTGGTGGAGGAACTTGCCTTGCGCGGCGGCCGGAAGCCCGTTGTGCTCGGAGTGAGCTTCGGCGCCGGGCTGGTGCTGGAATGGCTGCGGCGTCATCGCCTGGCCGACAGACCGCCGACGTTGCGGGGCGTGGTGCTCGTCAGCCCCGTGGCGTGTGTGGAAGACCTGCTGCCCGACGCGACCGGCAAGCCGACCACCTTGCTTGGCCGCGCGGTCAAACCCTATATCGGCGAACACGCGGCGATTGATGCACGCCTTGTGGAAAGATCGCGAACGATCTTCATCAAGATGTTCGAAGCGGGCGCCCAGAACCGCGCGGCTTTGCGTGGAATCATGACCGCGGACGAGCTCGATGAATTGCGGGCCGGGGTAATGTCGACGATCAGCGGCATCGACTTTGCCGGCGCCTGCGAACGGGTGCAGACGCTGTGTCGTCTGCCGCCGCCCCCGACCTATTTCCAGCTTGATCTGCTGCCGCTGTGCGATGCGCCGACCCTGATACTCTACGCGGAGAAGGAGGATGCCGTAATCGCCGACGGTTCGCCGACGCGGCGGGCGTTCGCGGCGGCCCACCGCGCCTACTTTCCCTTCAGCGAGTGCCGGATGATCACAAATCCGGACGGTGGACCAGTGCAGCATGCCTCACTGATCTTCCACAGTGCCAATTTCCGACCTGTCCTCGGCCGCTTCTATCGGCAGATCCGCCGGAAGAAGCTCACGCTGGCGACCTGGGCCGAAGAGATCCATGAACATAGCTTCGCGTTGGGTAATCGGTTCCATTGCGGCGGGCCTGTCCGCTGACGCTGGGCGGCGCCTAAGGAGAAGCAGCACGGGTCAGGCCGGACAGCGCACCGCGTTCGCCAATCTGATTGGCAAAATTGCTGCCTGCACTTATGGCCGGGAGGCGGGTGTCGAAGCTGGCATGACGTACGAAAAGTTTCGGTGCCGGGTGGCGCCCCGCCCTTACGAGTCATTCGCGCCGTTGATCGAGCGGATGAAACGGGGTGAGCGCGACGTCTTGTGGCCGGGAGGCTGCGCCTATTTCGCACTCTCGTCGGGCACGACTGCCGGGCGCACCAAATACCTGCCGGTGACTTCTGCCTTGCTGGCACATTTTCGCAGGGCCGGGATCGAATCGTTGCTCTATTATACTAGGCGGACCGGACGGACGGACGTGTTTCTCGGCCGGCACCTGTTTCTCGGCGGTTCGTCGGCACTCATGCCGTTGCATGAACGCGCCAGCGGAGAACCAGCCCATGCAGGCGACCTAAGCGGGATCACGGCGCTGAACCTCCCGATGTGGGCCGAGCGAGCGCTGTATGAACCCGGGAGGGAAATCGCGCAGATGAATGACTGGCCGGCGAAGATCGCAGCCATTGCCGAGCGCACGTGGCATCGCGATATCACGTTAATGGCCGGCATCCCCAGCTGGGTGCTCGTATTGGCAGAAGCGCTGCGGAGGCGGGCAACCGAGGGCGGCAGGCCGATCAGGCACTTGCAGGAACTGTGGCCGAATCTCCAATGCTTGGTTCACGGCGGCGTGCCGGTCGGTCCGTTCGCGGGCGAACTGCGTAGGGCGCTCGGACCGTCGGTGACCTTCCACGAAGTCTATCCCGCGTCGGAAGGATTCATCGCCGCGCAGGATTTCGACGACACCGCGGGGCTGCGGCTGCTGACGGAATCAGGGTTGTTCTTCGAGTTCCTGCCCTTTGGCCGGTTTATCGAGGCCGATCTGGCGAACCTCGGAGGATCCGCGCTGCCCCTCGAAGCGGTGAAGCCGGGCGTCGATTACGTGCTGCTCCTGACGACACCGGCGGGTCTCTGCCGGTACGTCATTGGTGACGTCGTTCGCTTCACCACCACCGATGTTCCGCGGTTGGTGTACGCCGGGCGGACAAGTCTGCAGTTAAGCGCATTCGGGGAGCACGTGATCGAGAAGGAGCTCACGGACGCGCTGGCCGCGGTGGCGCAGGGGCAGGTCTGGCAGGTCGCTGATTTTCATGTGGCCCCGTTCTTCGTCGACGCCGCGGCGGGTGTGCGGCGAGGCCGTCATGAATGGTGGTTGGAACTACGTGGCGGGGCCGGTGCCTTGACAGAAGCACTGATCGCGGCCGGGCTCGATCGCGAACTCGCGCTCCGCAACGATGATTACGAAGCGAAGCGGCGGGGAGGGGGACTCGATGCTCCGCTCGTGCGGCTGGTCGAACCTAGGACGTTTGAGCGCTGGCTTCGAGCCGGCGGCAGGTGGGGCGGCCAGCACAAGACACCGCGTTGCCGAAGCGATCGGGCGATCGCCGACGAACTGGCGGCTTTCTCAGCAGAGCGGGCGGAATGCACGTCGTGACAGGTTCGTTGAGCGATGTCGCGAATTCAGCCGACTTCACAGCCGATAGGTGTGTCGTGCCGAGGCGGCGGCATCGGCAGCGCCCCCGAGAACCCACCTGCCAGGGGTTTTGTTTGCTTGGGGCAGCATCGGGGCTCGCAGGAAGGCGGAAATGCGCATGGCCGGCGTGCTGCCATGCGTTGGTGGGCGCGTCCCGCACGCTACTGTTCGGGTCCACAACTGTCCCAAGACCCGAAAAGAGCAGCCTGCTCCTAATCCACCCCAGCTGCAGGCATCAAGCGAGCAGTTTGCGGCGTCGAATCACGAGCCCAAACGCTGCCACCCCAAGCAGCGCCGCGTAGGTGGCCGGCTCCGGAATCGGCGTGTAGTCGTAGGTCAATGTTGCCGTACCGGAAATCCCCACCATCGTAGCCCAATCGTTATTGCCACCGGTTGCCCCCACTGTGGTGGAGCCGGGAGTGAAAGTGTAGGCCAAAGCGGGCGAACTGCTGAAATCCAGGGGCAGGCTTACGCTGCCGGTAATCGGTCCGGTTGTACCGACGAGCATAACGCCGCCTGGAAACGAGGGGACGCCGCCAGCAGCAAACACGCTATAGGCGGTCGGGATTATCGTAGTATTGATATATGTAGTGGTGTAGGTCGTCGTCCCTGGCGATACACCGGTCAGCGTTGATGATGCGCCCAGCGTGAAATCCGTGCCAG
Organism: uncultured Verrucomicrobiae bacterium; assembly: GCA_963722225.1. GTDB lineage: Bacteria > Verrucomicrobiota > Verrucomicrobiia > Opitutales > Opitutaceae > Fen-1467. The sequence goes on along the minus strand of CAVRNM010000320.1, from coordinate 16,381 downwards.
CCACGGTGATCTCGCTGCTTCCGATTTGGTACGAATAACTGTTGTCGCCCGAGCCCCCGGTCTGGTAGGCGCCCATGACGTAGCTTTCCGTGGCAGTGAAATTCAACGAGACACCCGTCAGCGTTCCGAGCGACGGGTCAAACTCGACAAAGTTCACCGTAGAGTTGCCGGCTTCCGTAAAAAAAGGCATGATCTGGGTCGATATCGATTGTGCGTGCAGCACGGTGATTGGCAGCAGTCCGGCAGCAAACACTGAAAGGCATCCGCGCGTTCTCATGGAGAAGAATTGGGTCAGGGCGACTGTGAGATCTGGGAAAGTGAACACCCCGAACGAAAGCGAGCGTGGTACGCTACAAATGATCCGTCAATCCATAGGGGGTTAATATAGTGTCACGTCTCCATTGCTTTCCGTGTTACAGCCGAGTTACTTTTCAACCCAAGGGCGTGGACACTTGACGCCGCATTTATACGGCCAAAGCTCACCGAAATCCATTTGCAATTGAACCTGCACCAGTTGATGCTGCCTGCCCAGTTTTGTCATATGCGATTCTGCCTTTTCTCATGAAGGCTCCTTCTCCAGCCGGCTCCGCGTTTTATATTTGTGGTTTGATTGCGCTGTTCGCCATTTTGACGGTTGGCGTCGCTCGGGCGAACGTTATCAGCTATTCAACCACCACGGGCCTTCTTCCCACCGATTGGTCCGCACCGCTCTCTTTCTCTCAGTTTGATCCCGCACTGGGGACCCTCACCCAAGTGCAAGTGAGCCTTGACAGTAGCTCCTTTGTCGACGTTGCCGCCGAGAATCTCGCAGCGATGCCGGGATCGGTCGCGTTCAACGATGCTGTCGGTGTGACTGTCGATGGCCTGGGCTTGACCCCGTTGTTCACGCTTTCTCTTGTGGCGGTCGGCCAGCAAAATTTCGGACCTTTCGACGGCACTGTCGATTTCGCCGGCACATCAGGTTTCACCTGGCCGACGATTCAGACTGATGGTTCACTTTCCGATACTTGGACGAGTGGCTTTGGTGCTTTTTCCGGCTTGAGTGTGTTAGGTTTTCTCGCCTCATCGACGGCCACGAATACACTCTCTGGCTCAGCCGGCGTCATTTCTTCATTGGACACCGACTCCTGCGCAACGCTGACGGTCGTTTATACCTATACGCCCGCGAATGTACCTGACTCGCTCAGCACCGTTGGGGCCCTGACGGTGGCGGTTGGGCTGCTCGGATTACTCCGCCGCTGGCTGACCCAAGCCGTATAAGGCCCGCAGTTCGTTGAATGCTTGGTGGGGCCGGGTTATCGTGCTTTGGGTAGGCTGGCCGGCTTGGTGGAGCCGCTGGGAGGCTGTCGGACTTCCGTCCGGCCAGCCGCCTACTGGCAAAACCGCCCAATCCAACCCGGGGAAACGGCCAGAATCTCGGCGATCTTTACACGAATTGGATTCATATTGGCTCATCGGATCATATTCCCTGCTCAATGAAAGGGGCGGTTTTGCTTTTAGGGTTCGTCCTGATTTCTTCGCTTCACCTTTTGCCCCGTCGTTCTATGGCAGCGAGCTAGTGCCGCCAGACTGGCAACTCGCCGGAGTGATGGTTGTGCCAATTTGGTCACGATTCAGTGAATTTGGCAGGCGGCGCGTGCTTCAGTCTGGAGCGAGGAGACTATCGATGACAAAAAGCTGCGATCGGCTCGATTCGACGCGTCCACCCCGGATCCTTTCATCTTCATGCATATCCCACCCTATCGTCTTCACCGAGCCCAGCGTGGTCTCTTCGTGCTTATCGCACTTAAGCGCTGCCGCGTCTGTTCCTCCCTCGTCAAAGGCGAAACCCAATTTATGGTCGAGCTGGAGAATCCGCCTTTGGTGTCGGCAGAGACAGCTGCGATTGCAGCCCAATAAGAATCCGCGAAGCCAGGAATGGATATGGCACATTGGGCCAAGGTGCTTTTCAGCGCGGCAGTGGTGGGAGGCGTGGGCGCTCTGGCAGTTGCCCTGTTGATGATATTGTGGGAGAAGAATCGCCCATTCTCCGAGGATCCGACTGACGACCAAGACGAAGCCTTTAATCGTTGTTCCGAGCGCATGACCGTTTGTGCCTGGGTGGTCTGCGGAATCATGTACGTAATCCTCACTCATTGGTGGCGGGGCTGCTTCAGCTTCAGACACTGTCGTATTCCCCTTTTATGAGACCTGTCTGCGCATCACTTTCTTGCTCCCGGCCGGTCCAGAAATGCTTTCCCGGAGGCCGGCGTAGGCTGCAAACAGAAACCCGCGCCCTCTAATGAACGACGCCCCTGTCGACCAGAGTAAGCAACCGGGCTTAGTTAGTTCATCGACAGCGGATCGCGAACGGTTGCGCACACTCGGATCGAGGGTATGCGCGCACTGGTTGCTTAAGCTGGTCGGGATTTCTGGGTTCATCGCAATTTTCTTTGCCGCCTATTTCTGGACCCTCCGATCGCCCCTGTTTCCGGTGACGACCGTGCCAACGACCCTCCTCGACCGCCTGGTTCCATTCTATGCGGGGGCCCTGCCGTTGTATCTCTCGCTGTGGGTCTATGTCTCCCTTCCCCCGTCGCTCCTCGAGGATCGCTGGGCGCTCTTCGCCTACGGAATCGCCGCGGGAGGGCTCGCTGTCGTTGGTCTGGGCATTTTCACCTTCTGGCCTACCGCGATCGTCCCGCCCGTTATCAACTGGTCGGAATATCCGGCCTTTTCGCTCTTGAGAAGCATCGATGCTGCCGGCAATGCCTGCCCGTCGCTTCACGTCGCCTTTTCCGTCTTCTCGGCGATCTGGCTCGATCGACTCCTCCGTCGAACGAGCCGACGCGCGACCATCCGGATTCTGAACGTCTGCTGGTGCATCGGGATTATGTATTCCACACTGGCCACGAAACAGCACGTCGCCCTCGACCTGTTCGGCGGCACTGTTCTTGGAGCCGTCGGAGCGGCTTGGAATCCACAAGGCAAGGTGCTCGCAAGAGTGGCCTGACCAACGCCGGAGAGGAACAGCTGGCGGCCCGATCCGGCAGGGTGCAAGCTGGAGCAAGGACGGTCCCGATTGCCTTTCGTTGAGGAGGGCAAGCAATCCCCATGTCGGGAATCAACCACGTCCTCGCACCCGGACGGCATGAACATTTTCGGAATTGTCACGTGATCTCCTGCGAGGCGTGACAGTGATTGCTGATACTCCCTCTGTTTACAGGCGGTTTCCCCCGCAGGACGTTCTCCTGGGAACGTTCCTGCGAACTCAGCCACTTCAGCGCCATTCCCACAATTGAACTCCGATAAAATCGACACACTGGCAATTTTGGCACCGCGCCGCATTACTCGGCTCCGCTGCTGGCTCTTCCGGCATTGGGGTTCGAGTCATGACAATTCCGCCCGCGCCAACCAAGCCGGGCGGCCAGCCGCAACCCCGCCGCCGCGCAGGTAATGGTATCCACAGCACGCCAGTCCTCCATGTGGCAACGCGACGGCGGGTTTAATTTCCTTCCATGCAACGATTTGGCCCATTCAAGCCACTTTCCATCCATGCCGATTCCCGACCGTTGAACGCCTCGGTTGGTTTTCACCCCATGACGCCGGCGCGACGGCCGGCCCATGCACAAAGAGCGGAACGGTATCGGCCTGTCCGTCCAGCAATCACGCCTGACTTTTCCCAGCCAGACACCACGAGTACGTCACCTTTTTATCAGAGAATCGTGGCTTGGTTCCGCGCCCGTCGCCCTCTCCGCTGGGTGGAAACCATTGCCACTGATTATTCCGGCTGGAATCCGTCAGATTGAATCGGTCGCGGCCTGCGCGGCCATAAAGTTGATGTAGTTCGTTGCCGGGATCGCCCTGCGAACGATCACGCGCCGACTCTCCGGTCGCCAGCCGAGTCCGCTGCAGGTTAACGCCACCTGGCAGCGCGGAGGACGAAGTCCGACACGTTGCTAGAGAGCCACGCGCGCGGCGAACGGATGAGAGGAATGTGTTGTCACCGCGGACAAGAAGCGTCTGGGACCGGCGGAATCGACGTTGGAGATCAATCGGCCGGGATTCGGGAACAAATAAGTGCCGGCACTATCGCTTGCCGTACTCCGCATGTTGCGGAGAGCCCAGCCACTCTTGAAATACCGAATCTCGTCAATGACGGCGTTGCCGTCGTCGGCAAAACGGACCTGGTCTTGTGGAACGAAACAATACGAGCCGAGTTTCTCACCCTCGAAGAGGTATCCCACTTGACCATCCACAGTGATCGTCGGGCGCATAGGGAAGGGGGAACATAGCCCTTTTTTGCGCGATTCAAACAAAAAAGCACGCGGGACGGACCTGCCACCGCTTGGCGGCGCGGTGACCTGAAGCAGCGTTTCCCGAAAGGCGTGCAATCTCGTTGACCGGAGGCGGCGAGCGGCGCGTCTTTCAGCGCGCGATCGCCTTCGTTCCTGATGGCAGCTGGCTTATGCATGGGAGCGACTCGGAAGTCTCTGCCGGGGAGAACCCTGGGGCTTGATCGACGAAGAGACCAGTGACCCGCTGCCGTTGCCCACAACGGCTTATCGGAGGCAGAAGATTGGCTGCAAATCGCAGCCGCCCGACGCGGCCAGGGTGGTTGGAAGCGACGCAATCGACGGCATTGATCACCTGCGCGAATTGCGGCTGCCGCAACCTCGCCCGATTAAGAAACAACATTTTGCTTGTGGCCGCGAGCGCCAGAGAGTGGATCCATCAGTTCAAGGAGTTTCTTGGCCGCAGCATCAGGATCAAAGCGGTATTGCTCCAACGATCTGCGATAGTCGCCGAGATTTGCGAGAAACCGTTGGATCTGTTCCTTCGAGGGATCCTCGGAAAAATCCCCGTAGCCCAGCTGCTTGATCGTTATTGCACTTACGGTCTGCTCGAATTCGTTCTTCAGGGGGATTCCGAAAAACGGCTTTTTCAGCCACAGGGCCTCGGAAATCAGCGACAGTCCCGCCGTCCCCATGACGGCTTTGCTGTCGGCCAGTTCAGCGGGCATCTGGCTGTTGAAGACACGGAAGGTCAGGTTCCGGTCTTTGGCCGCGGTGTCATAACCATAAACAAGGAATTGTTCATCGGTCTGCTTGAGAGTTTCCAGAAACTGCACATTCGGATGTTTGAGATAAACGAGCACTTTGCTCCCGTTGTTGGGCGACAGCCGGCGGATGTCGTCGTTCACCACCGGAGGAACCACATGCACGTTGCTCCGCGCATACTCGATCTTGGAAAAAGCGATGACCACATAATGTTCCGACCACGGTGCGACCAATCGGATGGCGGTCTTGGTCGTCCACGCTGACAGCTCCAGACCTTTCGGCACCCGCTCCTTGAGACACAGCAGGGCATGCTGGTTATCGAAGCTCAGGACGGGAACTTTGAGCGAGCGTGCAATGAGAGGGGTGAACGGTTCAAAGTTCACGATGAAAAGGTCGGGAGAGAAATCCCTCAATTGCCTCCTGAGGGACACCCAATTCGCGACATAATAGGACAGCACGCCAGCGTTCTTGACGGCGGACCTCAGCAAGGAGAGCCGGCTCTGGCGGTTATAGTAGTGTTTGATGCCTCTGATCGGCAGCACATCATAGTCTTGCAACTGGCCGAGCGACTGGCCGTAGGTGACAATCTTCAGCCGGTGGCCGGCCTTCTGGAGCACGGGCAAAACGGCTCTCGCCAGCGATCCGTGGCCCCGGCCCTCACCCGACAATGCGTAAATAATGTTCACACGATGGGTGGTCAGATCCGTTTGCCAGCGAACCGGTGCAGCGCAATCCGGTAAAGATTGATGGCCACCAGAAACAAAGAGAACGCCGCGATTTGCGAGATCAGCGCGGAATAGGCGACCCTTTCGCCGCTCTTGATCAGGTGGCGCGCCGCAAGGAAAAGCGTGGGTTGGTAAACCATCAGGCCAACGATGAATGCCACCGGGCTGAAAAGGGCGATTTGGCTGGTGAGCTGGAGCACCGAATTCGCGTCATGCTTTTTCTCGTCACGGATCTTCACAATGAGCCAAGCTAGAGACCCGACCACGAGTCCGCCGACAACCGCGGCAAAGGAAATGATCGATGGGTCGGCTGTAAAGTGCGCAGCGACCAACGGGGCGAGCGGGGTTCCGATTGCCGCACCAGTCTCCCCGAACAGGAGTTGCTTGTTGAAATCGATCAAGTTCTTGGATGGGCGCATTATCGGGTGTTCTTGTGGAGAGGAGCTTATCGTCCGGAGCCCAACCAGGCAGTCGTATGACCCGCTAAGTCGACAAGGCAGCGGGCCGGGCGGCCTTCAGGAACGGCAGGCAGGCCGCTGTCAGGCGCGCCATCGTAAACGGCTTCGCCACCAATGGCACATTCCAACGCCGGATCTCCTGATTGATTTGCTCGTCGCCGGCGCGGCCGGAGACAAAGAAGAAGCGCCCGGCGGTTGCCGGCTGCAATTCACGCAGCCGCAAATAGAGTTCAATGCCGCTCATCTCCGGCATGCGGATGTCAGAAACGATCAAGTCATACTGATCATGCATCGCCCGAGCCAGGCCTTCGGTTCCGTTCGCCGCGGCGTCGACCTGGCAACCGAAGTGGGAGCGGATCACCTCTTGAAGCAGCTTGCGCAACACGTCTTCATCTTCAACGACCAGTACCTTGCAATCAGCCCACTCGCCCGACTGAACGGAAGGCTCGGATTCCTGGGTCGCCGGGGCCGACGCGATGCCCGAGGCAATGGGAAGATTGACGGTGAAACAGGCGCCCGAACCCGGTTCGCTTGCGACGGAGATGTCGCCGCCATATTTCCGCACAATGCTGAAACAAATGCTCAAGCCCAAACCGGAACCCTTGTCGGGAGATTTGGTGGTGAAGAATGGATCGAAGATCCGGCCGATGATGTCGGGCGAAATGCCAACGCCATTGTCCTTGACCATAAACGAGGCGGTATTTTCGAGTTGACCCACCGCAATGCTGAGCTCCGGCTCGGGAGTGGAATTCATGGCGTGCAACGCATTGATGGCTAAATTCATCAGCACTTGCTTCAGTTGCGCGCCATCGGCGAGAACGTTTACCGGAGCAGGGGGAAGAGTGGTTTGGGCTCGAATGCCCACCTCCCGGAGCTGGAATTTCAACATGACCAGCGATTCTTCGACGATCTTGCGCAAATCGATGACTTGGGGATGGCCGGAGTCGGGCTTCGAGAGTTGGAGCAACTGGCCGATGATGTTAGAGGCTTCAACCACGCTCTTGTTGATGTAACTAACATAAAGCTGGGAGCGCTCGTCGAGGGTTGGTTCGAGCAACTCGGAAAAACCCATGACCGGAGTCAGCTTGTTGTTCAGCTCGTGAGCGATTCCGCCGACGAGTGTGTCGAGGAGCATCTGCTTTTCCTGGCGTCGCAGATGTCGCTCGACGGCCCGCTGGTCGCTGATGTCCTCCAGGCAGGCGCAAATCTGGCTGGTCTCGCTGATCCAGCGGGTATTGAAGCGGAAAAGGCGGGGGCCGCGGCCGGCGATATGAAGGGTGAATTCATGGGCCGCGGGCGTCGGAAGATGACGTTCGTGTGCTTGGAGGAGATTCTGGAACAGGACACGTTCCCGCCCGGATACCAAGCTGTGCAGGGACAGTTTTCCACCGGGATTGTCATCAAGGTTCAGCAATTCGGCGAATCGCCGGTTGTGGGTCTGCACGATGCCCTGCGGATCGAGAAGCGCGAGGCCGAGCGGGTTGCTCGCAAACAGCCCCTGATAGAGCCCTTGGGTCTGCCGCAGCGCGTGATTCGTCTGGAATTGCTCGAGGTTCTGCCGCCGCAGAAGCTCGTGCTGGCGGCGTAATTCACCGAGCTGTTCATCCACCAGCCGGCTCTGCAAATGAGCCAGTGCCTCGACCGGGATCAGACCGAGCAGCCGGCGATCTTCATCGACCAGGATCACGTCTTCGTGAAACTCCTCTCCTTTGCGCGCCAGCGCCGTGTCGAGGATCTGGCGGACTGGCGTTGTGCGGACGAAGATCAGGGGATGAGCAACCTGCGCGAGATGCGCCGGGCTGCGGCTGTAAAGAGCAAAGCCGTAGCGTGAGCCCAACATAAAGCTGAGCTGTCCCCGGGAACAAAGCCCGTCTACGCGGCCGTCCCGGATCAGCGCCACGGAGTCGACGTTGTGTTCACGGAGAAACCGATGGACCGCGTCGAACGGGGCATCGTGGAGCACCGACCAGTGGTGATGCACGAGAGATTCCAACGAAATTGCCTCAGCCGAAAGGCCGGCTTGTGGCGGCGGTTCCAAGAATGTCCGGACTTCGCCAGGGGGCAGAGTTGCGGATGCGTTGACTTGATTCCGCGCCTCCTGGGGCAAACGATGGTCAGTCATCTCGGATAAGAAGCGTCGACACAAGGTGGCGTTCACACGACTCCCGGGCGTTACAAGGAGGTTAATTCATCATTGCGACGGGACCGTGCTGTGCCTTAAGCTGACCCTCCTCTTAAGACCAGCGGTCAGGCGCGGCATTGTTCCGCTGTCCGTTCCGGCACCATGATTACATCTTCCCCAAGCCGACTTTCCGTCGAGGAATTGCGCTTGATGCACGGAGACGAACAGCCTCATACCGCCCACGTGGCGGTGCTGGCATTGAGTCTGTTTGACGCGACGGCCGGGTTGCTAGGAGTTCCCGCGGAGGACCGTCCGCTGCTGGAGGCGGCATGCCGGTTGCACGAGGTCGGCTACGGCGTCAGTCCGCGGCGCCACGCCCGGGCGGGTTATGAGATTGTCCGGGGCGAGGGACTCCAAGGTTTCACCACTTCCGCGCGCAACGATATCGCCGCGGCGATCTACCTGCATCCCGCGCGGCCCGGTGCCGCTGCGGACCGCTTGTTGGAGCGTCGCCTCCGCGCTTTGCCCCGGGCGCGCCGGCTGGCCGCTTACCTGCGGATCGCGGATGGGTTGGATGCGGCGCACCTGCAGGATGCCGCCATCGTTGGCGTCCGACAGACGGCGCTAACAATCTGCATCCACGTCGCCTGCCATAATTCCTCGCCGGGGCTCGCCCAAGCGGAACGCAAGGCCGACCTATGGCGCCAGGTGTTTCCGACGGAGCTTCGGTTTGTGCGTTCTGCTCGCCGGCCGGTCGGGGCGGCGCCCCTGCTTACCCCAGATTTGCCGGCCATTGAAGGTGCGCGTCGGTTGCTCTATCTTGGATTCATCAGTCTGCTGGCCAATGTGCATGGAGCGCTAGACGGCAAGGACCGCGAGGCGTTGCACAAAGCGCGCGTGGGCATCCGCCGGATGCGGGCGGTGCTGCGGGCCTTTCGCAAGCCGCTCAAGCCCACCTCCGCTGCGCGGATCGACCGCGACCTGCAGCATCTGAATGCCGTCCTCGGTGATGTCCGCGACCTCGATGTCTGGATCGATCTCTTGACCGGCAAGACTCTGCAGCAGCAACTCGCCACGCGTCCATATGGGATGCGGTACATCGACCATCAAGTGGCGTTACGCCGGCTGCAGCAGGCGACCGTCCGGCGGCACCTCGGCGGCGCGTCCTTTGCCGCCCTTCAAGTTCGGATCGGCCGTTTGCTCAGGATCGAGCTGCCGCAGTTGGCCTTGACCTCGCCAGCCGGCTCGCTGGGGCTCTATAGCCGCCTGGTCCTCGCGAAGAATCTCCGCCAAGCCCTGGACCTTGCGCACTTTCGGCACGCGCGTTCCCTGGAAAAACTGCATCGCCTGCGAATCGCCCTGCGGCGCGTGCGGTACCTGGGCGCCGCGTTTGCCGAAATCCTCGGACCGTCGGTGGGCGCATTGGTGAAACGCATCCACGGAGTCGAAGAAACCTTGGGCCGCCTGCGGGACACTGAGCTTGCATTCGCCCGTATCCGGCGCGAGGGACCGGCTCCTCCGCGCCTGCTGGTTCTTCGGCTCGAGCACCGCCGCAAGAAAGCCGTCGCCCAACTGGCGACGGCGTGGCAGCGGTTTGCCCAGCCCGGTTTTATTGCCGGTGTGCGGCGCAGGCTGGAATCGTGAGGGTGCCGGATTTCTTCCGGGGACAAGTTAGCGTGGCGTGCTGTTTCCGGTCCCAGGGGAATTAAGCGTAACGATGGGCGGAATCCGGCGCTCGCTCCATCATCGTTTCATGTCGAGAAAGAGTTCGAGCAGATCGTCTACGTCCTCCGGAGAATCGTAGAACTGGCTCTCAAGGGTTGTCAGCGTCTTCCGCGTAGCGTTGCTAAACGCGCGCACGAGTTGGCGTCGTTTCTTTTGGTCCCTTGGCGGGCCGTCGGCGCCAAGAACTTCGTTGGCCGAGGCGGCGATCTGGGCCATGCCCGCGGCGCCAATGGTCTTGAGAGCGGTCGGCACAAAAAAGGCCATATTGCCTGCGGAACTGGAAAAATAGCTGGCGAATCCGCGGTTGGCGACTCCGGCCTCGAAAGTCCAGATCGACGCCAGGATCTTGTCCGATTCCGTGAGCTTCTCAAAGCCGGCCTCGGCGAGCCGGTCGAGCGCCTTCTGCGCTGCAACATCGGTATTCATTGGGGAGAGAATAGACGACAATCGATGGGAGAACATTACGGAAGCCATCGCGTCGCTCTTCAGCTTTCGCATTATCTTTGGCGGAGCGAGCGAGCCGGCGTCAAGCGACGACCCGCGATCAGGCGGGGCGATTGGGATCTTTGCGTTCGACCATCCGGTATCCGACTCCCCGAATGGTCTCGATCCGTGCGCCTTCGGTTCCAAGTTTCTGGCGCAATCGGCGGATGAAGGTATCGACGGTGCGAGTTTCGATTTCTGCCTGGTAATTCCAGACTTGCACAAGCAGGGTCTCGCGGGTCAACACATGGCCAAGTCGCTCCATCAACAATTGCAGCAGCTTGAATTCGGTGAGAGTGAAGTCGACGCGCCGGCCGCATACGCTTGCTTTGTGCCGTTCGAGGTCGAGCATGATTTTCCCGACCTGGAGATGTTTGACTTCCGCGATCTCCTGCTCGCCCGCTCGGCGGAGGTTTGACTTCACCCTCAGCACCAACTCCTTTGCACTAAATGGTTTACTGACATAATCATCGCATCCTGCCTCAAATCCGCGCACGCGATCGACCTCCTCTCCTCGCGCAGTGAGGAAGATGATGGGCACGTTCTTCATCTCCGGATCGGATCGCAGAATTCGGCAAATCTGCGTGCCGTTGAGCTCCGGCATCATGATGTCGAGGATGACCAGGTGCGGCAGAAACGACCGCGCACGTTCAATGCTGGTCGTAGCATCGGTAACGGTCCGCACCCGGTAGCCGGCGTTCTTGAGGTGATAAGACAAGAGCTCCACAACATCCGGTTCGTCGTCGACGACCAAGATTCTCTGAGGCTTGCTCTGCGCAGGGGTCTTCTCCACGGGACGAAGTTCAAGTATGGAATTCAGAACGTGAGTAGCCAGTGAAATACCGGCTGTCACACAATTGTTGCACGGCGAATGACAGAGGTTATTAGGTGCGTAACTCCATGTCTGGTTTAGACCATACGGCGTTAAGTGTCCGTTCTTGGTGAAGCACGCCGCCTCGCGGACAACTCTGACTGTCAATTCGAACTCCTCCTAGCCGGTCGGTCACTGTCGCAGGAGGAAAAAGGTCGCCACGCCTGGGTCTTTGCGTCAGTTCCATTCGGCCCTCGCTTCGACCGGACGGCTACAAGCCAGCTCCTTCAACTGCTGTTCAAATTGCCCAAGAACGGTGCCGGCCTCGAATCGCGCGACCCACCTCGATCCTCGCAGTCCGAGCTGAGCCAATTCGGCGGGCCGAACCGCGAGGTCAGCTAGCGCCCCGGCAATCGCCTCGGGGTCCTCAGGTGGAATAACGACGCCGAAATCTCCTTGCCGGACGGCTCGCGTCAGTTCGCTTGTTTCCTCTGCCGAAGCGGCTACCGGCTTGCCCGCGACGAGGATGGAGAGCAACTTGCTGGGCAGGCAGAATTGCCCGGTGCCTTTCGCCTGGGTAATCAGGCAAATGTCGGAGGCGGCCATCATCCCGCGGTAATCCGCCTCGGGCAGCAACGGCAGAAGCCGTGCGTTCGGCAGGGGGTGTTTGCGCAAACGGTCCTCCAGAACCGGGCGCATGGCGCCGTCGCCAACGATCAGAATAATGATCAAGCGGGATGCTCGTCGATGCTCCTTCCCCAACAATTCCGCCGCATCGACCAGCACTTCCAGTCCTTGCTTTCGTCCGAGGTTGCCGGAATAGGACGCAACAAATGCATCTTGCGGAATGCCATATCTTACCCGCCACCCGTTCATTCCAGCCTTTTGATCTCCGTTCTGCGCCAAAGGTTTTTCCACCCCTTCTTCGATGGCCTCCGCGACGGCGGTCATCGCAGATGCCCGCTGCTCTTCGCAACCTTCCTGTGGTGTGTCGATCTTCTGTTTCCAGCTTCCGTTGACCGATTCTTGAGGCTGCGCGTTATGACTTTCGGTTTTCCCGATTTCGACCCAGTTCGGAAACAGGTATCGCTTTTGCACCGGCACCCCTTTCTCCGCGAATGCCTTCATCATTGCCCGCGAGATGCCGCTGACCATCCCGGCATGGCGGTAGGCGAAAGCCGCCGTGCCGGTAAGAACCCGCGACAGGATTCCGTCCTTTTTGATCATTCCGAGTGCCAATGCCGCGTCGGGCTGCAGGTCCTGAACGTGAAACACATACTGGCTGCGTTTCAGCCAACAGGCCAGCCAGGCCAGCGGTCCCAAAAGGAGGGGAGGACTGACGACGATATAAAGGTCGGCGCGCGGAAGACTGAGCACCCGCAGAAGGGAGAATAGCCCAAAGGAGATTTCATGCAGGATGCGACGCAGAGCAGTGGCCCGCTCCGGCACGTAGTGCCAGCAACGATGCACAGGAATATCATCAACAACATCGGTGCGAAATATGCGGCGCCGATCGCCCGCCGCCTTCCGCCAGGCCGGATAGTAAGCGAAACTTGAGACCATGCTGACCTGGTGTCCACGCGATGCGAGGAAACGGCACATCCCGCGGTTGAACGGAGCAATGCCTGCCACTTCGGGCCAATAATTGATTCCCCACAGAACGATTCGCATAGAGCAACGTCTTGCGTTCAGTCTTGGCCCCTCACATCCCCGCGGCCCGGACGCGTGGCGCTCCCCTTGGCGTCGATATGCTGCACTCTGTCGCCTACAATCGACCTGGCTACCCATTGATCAGCCACATACATGCCTTGCATTATGACTCAGCAATGTGGCGGTTTTGTGGAAGCTGTGTGAACATTGCGCGTCGAGAATTGCGCTGGTAAACCTATCTAGGATGCCCAGATTCCGGGTCCACAATGCCGCGCGCGTATCGTTCCCACCATCCCGGTGAAAACGGGCAGCTGTCCATGCTGGCCGGTGCCGACAAACCGATGGCCCACCGGCTCCATCTACTGGAGGCAGTTCTGCTTGCGGTGGTCTCCGCGCACCTGATGTTTCTTCCCTGGGCCCTGGGCACGATGCACGTCTGGAGCCAGTGCATCAGCGTCGGCCTTAGTGCCGTGAGTCTTGGCCTTGCGCTTTGGCCTCGCAATTATCCGGGGCAGGGCGCTTCAGGCCTGCCCTTCCGGGTTCGGATGTGGCCCACGCTTCTACGCTTCCCCGTTTTCTGGCTCGGAGGGCTGTTTCTCGGCTATACGCTCATCCAGGCTCTGAACCCCGCGTGGAAGTTGGTTTGGACCGGCCACGGACCATGGTTGCAGGGCGTATCGCACGTTACCTGGTTGCCGTCCGGCCTAAGCACGCCGTTCGCCCAGGGCAACCCCTGGCGCACGGCGATGATCCACGGCTCTGCCTGGATGTCGGCCTGTGCGGTCTGGACCGGCTTCACCCGGCGGAAGGCGTTGCGGAACCTGCTCGTGATGCTTGCCGTTAACGCCTTTCTTCTCGCTGTGCTGGGTCTGTTCCAGCGCGCGCTGCACGCCGACAAGATCTTCTGGTCCTGGACACCCCCGGCCGATTACTTCGTTTCCAGTTTCATCTACCGCAACCACGCGGGCGCCTATTTCAATCTGGCGTTGGCGTTCACGTGTGCGCTCACCTACTGGTTTTATCGCCGCCAGGTCCGCCAGCGCGAACCATCGAGTCCCGCCGTTCTGTTCGGCTTTTTCGCGGCGCTTGTTGCGGTGATCGTGCTCTATTCCTATTCCCGCGGAGCCACCCTGCTGATGATCGGGCTCCTTGTGGTAGTCGTGGGCCTGATCGGCCGAAAATTGTTTTCCCCTCCCGATTCCAGCCGCTCGCTGCTCACTGTCGCCTTCATCGGCTTGGTCTTTGTCTCAGTTATTGGTCTGAGCCTGTTCAGCTTGAGAACCGACCGGATGGCCGAACGGCTGCGGGGACTGGAACACGAGGTCGAAACCGGCCGCGAGAACATCCGTCTCGTGCTGGCGAGGGCGACGTTGGACATGATCCAGGACCGGCCAGTGCTGGGGTGGGGTGCCGGCAGCTATGGTTATTGCCTGCCCGGCTACCAGGTGCGTTATCCCGAGATCTGTGTCGCTCGCGACAGCCACAAACGTATGTTCTTTGAACACGCGCACGACGACTACCTCGAGTTCCTGGCTGAGTACGGCGTCGCGGGTTGCAGTCTTTTGCTGGCTTGCGCAGTCGCCTGCCTCTTTCCTTTGGTCCGACTGCGGTTCTGGCAGAACGCCCCGATGGCCATCCTGACTTTGGGATGCCTGGTCACGATGGTCCACGCCACGTTCGACTTCCCCTTCTTCAACCCCGCGATCTTGATCACCTGGTGCTGTCTCTGGCCGGTCATCCGGCGCTGGCTGGAAATCGAGAATCAGCGCTGGAACGCCTAGTGCGCGGTGGAGATACCTGCTTTCGACTCAGGGTGTCATGGCTGGCGCATCACCTGGCCAGAGTTGCGCCTGGAGCACCGCGGCCAAGACGCGGTCTCCTTCCGCGGAAGGATGGATCGGGTCCCGATAGCAGTCGCTCCGCCAGCGGGCCTCACCGCGCAAATCGAAGAACTTAAGCCCTCCGACCTCTACGATCGTTCGCACTGCAGACAACAAATGACTCGTGGCCGGACTTCGAGCTTTCAGTTCGGCCGCATCGGGGTACCACACAAACAGACTATGTTGTAGTAAATCGCGTGGTGCGCTCTTCAACCACCCCCGCAACTCTTGAGCCGCCTCCGCAGATACTTCTGCGTCTGATCCCTCTTCCTGTTCTTGGGTCTGAAAGGAAGCCGGCAGAAAGTGTTTCAGCCGCGGGATCGCCATCTTGCCGGCCAAATACCCCAGCAGAAAGGGTGGCCGTTGGCGGGGGTGGGTATAATCGGAAGCCCAGAGGGAACGGTAGCTAAAATCGCCGGCATTGGCGATCCACACCAGGCCGTGGATATTCCGGGTCACATCCGTGTTGCGGTTCAAGTATTCAACCTCATTCAGGTTGGACCAACCACCGGCCCCAACGGACCAGATCCGGTATCGGCCTCCCACGAGGGATTGCAGGCAGGCTCCCAATTTATCCCCCGGAGCCATCCTCACTTCACCCCAGACCAGGGAATCGCCAATGACCAGGATCCCGTGTTCTCGGTCAGGAACCCAGGGTTCATTGAGCATCGAGTTTTCATTCAGAGCCCAACAGTAGCGTCCCATGAAACACCCCGCCTGGTTCGGTTTTGGGAGATAGCCAATCTTCGCATCGACATCATAGACCGGGAATTCGTCGTAGCGAAGATAGCGCAGAGTCAATTCTGCTGCTCCAATCAATAGGATGCCGGCGAAGGTCAGCCAAGTCAGCCAACGCCAACGGCGCGATTTTCCGGTGTCAACTACAGGGACTTTGTTCATTATACTCATTAATTATTCAGATTAAGGGGGAAAAATCATCGAACCCCAAAGCTGTTGCCTGCAACCAGAGGCGGACTCTTTAAATCTCCCGGTTGAATGCCCACCTCAGGTCCGCCTCGCTTCTGGACAAACGACAATCGGATCAAACGCGGGTCATGGGCCCGAGCGAAAAAAAACCGCAGCCGGATCTCGTCGATGTCTTGCGGGCGAAAGTCCGGGCGCTCGCTGCACCGGCCCCAAAAGTAGATGTGAAAATCGTCGAGATTCAGCCACACATCGTCGCTCGGTCCGAAATAGCTCGCGCCGAGATTCTCCCATACGGTGAAGCGCTGACCCTGCCGGTCGACCAGATCCACGCGAACCCTGAAGCCGGCATCCATCGGGCAGTCAAGCTGCAGGCGCAGAAAACCACGGAGGGGCAAACCCCTGACTCGGGCGATCGCCATCGTGGGGGACAAAGGATCGTTATTCAACTTCGTCACCGAAGCCTTCAGCGCCAGCGGTCGCGCAACAACGTTGGCGGCTTCAGTGCGGTGTTGTGGGGCGGGGTCTCCGAACCCCGCCGCGCCCGATGAAATGGCGGGATCC
>CAVRNM010000319.1:0-23138 GCA_963722225.1 uncultured Verrucomicrobiae bacterium | reverse complement strand
CTATCGCTTATCCGGTCACGGGGTCCATCGTATCAGGATGGCGGCCGTAGGCAATGCGGAGCATGAGCGTATTGGAGGGCGGGGTCGCCTGACCCCGCCGTGGTCGCGGAAGCGGCGGGGCGCGGCGATTCCGGCCCACCACGGGACCCTGCGGTTCACTTTGAGGATTGCTGGTTCACGGTCTGGGCGCTTTCCGCGCGGTAGGATTTACGCGTCGCGTTGTCCAGTCCGCCGGACTCGATGCTCTCCGCCTCGGCGGGCATCGCGGCGGCGGCCGAAAGGACGCTCAGGTTGCCGTAGTCTGGGCCATCTGCTGCAATTCCGCGCCCCGCCGGCGCATCTCATTCGCGGCCTCGCCCTGGCGGCCGTGGTCCACCAGCTCCACCGCCCGGTCCTTCGTCACGGCGATGACATTGCGGGCGTAGTCGGCCTGCACCTGGCGATCCGCCGAATCGATCACCGCCTGGCGATCCCGGCTGAACTTCGCCCGCCGGGTGGCCGTGAGCGTGAGGTTCTGCTGGGTCAGCGTGTCGTCGTACGAGACGTGGGCCCGCGCGATTTCACATTCCGCTCCGGATTCCGGCGGCGTGACCTCGACCTCGATCAGGGCGAACTTCTCCTGCCCGCCATAGAGCTGGTTCAACGTGAGCTCGGCCTTCTGGCCGCGAATCACGCCCTCGCGACCAATGAAGTTGAGCGGCCGCACGCCCAGGGGAAACTCAATCTCCACCACGACCCGCCGGGCGACGACATTGAGCACATCGCCGAGTTCGGCCGCGAAGATCCGCGGCAGATCCGCGCTGGACTCGCACGAAATACGTGTTGCCGTCGCTCCGCTGCGCCAGCCGCGTCATCAAATCCTCGTTGTAATCCAGGCCCAGTCCCACGGTTGTGACCGAGATGTTCTCCTTTGCCAGTGCGGCGCCCAGGCGTCCCAGGTCTTCGGGCGAACTGGGGCCGACGTTGGCGATTCCGTCGGACAGCAGCACGATGCGGTTCACATACCGGCCGCTTCCGGCGTACTCCCGGACTTCCGCGGCTCCCCGCGACACTCCCGCAAACAGGGCGGTGCTCCCCCCGGCTTCGATCGAATTGATCGCGCGTTCGATCGCGCGACCGTTGCCGACGGGTTGCGCCTCGATCAGCGTCTGCACGCCGCTCTCGAAGGTGACCAGCGAAAAGACGTCGTCGGACGAAAGACGGCGCAGCATCTCCAGCGCGGCCTCCTTCGCTTTCTCGAGCTTCTCGCCGCTCATGGAGCCGGAACGGTCAATGACCAGCGCGAGATTGACGGGCGGGCGGGCGTCGTGGCGCGTCCGGCGGAGCCCATCGAGACAGATCTTAATGATCGCCCGGTCGGACGATTCGGCCGGCAGCACCGCGCGGTCGAGATCGATGCGCAGGCGGACAACGCCGTCCATCGACTCGGCGGAACAGGCGGAAAGCGACATCGCGCCGTGGAGCGCGACCGCGAAGAACAGGGAAGAAGCAGTGAGTTTCATGTTGATTCGGGTTTGACGCCCCGATCGAACCACAAAACGCTCCGCGAGTTGTCAGCCGGCCGTAAGAAGATTGTCAGGAGATTGTCATGCATTGAGTATGAGCCCCGCCATGATGCCCGTCCCTTCCATCACCCGCCGCGAGGCGCTGGCGACCCTGGCCGGAGCGGCCTTTGCCGCCGGGCCGCTGCTGCACGCCGCCGCTGCGCCAAACTCCCAAACCGCCATGCCTTCCGCAACCGCCAGCCTGCCTCCCGGTCGCCTCCGTCACTCCGTTTGCCGATGGTGCTATCCGGAAATTCCCCTCGCCGCTCTCGCCACCGCCGCCCGCGACCTCGGCCTGGAGTCGATTGAACTGCTCGATCCCGACGAATGGCCGGTGGTTCGCCAGGCCGGCCTCACCTGCGCGATGGCCAACGGCACCACGAACATCGGAAATGGTTTCAACCGCCTGGAGAACCACGGGAAATACGTTCCCTCGATGATCGAGCGCATCAAGGCCTGCGCCGATGCCGGCCTGCCCAACGTGATCTGCTTCTCCGGCAACCGCGCGGGACTGCCGGACGAACAGGGCCTCGAGAATTGCACCACGGGCTTGAAGCAGATCGCCGGTGCCGCGGAGAAGGCGGGCGTGACCGTCTGCATGGAATTGCTCAACAGCCGGGTGGACCACCGCGATTACCAGTGCGACCACACCGTGTGGGGCGCCGAGCTGGTTCGGCGCGTCGGCTCGGAGCGCTTCAAGCTGCTGTACGACATCTACCACATGCAGATCATGGAGGGCGACGTGATCCGGACGATCCAGGACCACCACGCCTGCATCGCCCACTTCCACACGGGCGGCGTGCCCGGCCGGCACGAAATCGACGAGACCCAGGAGCTCAACTACCCGGCGATCATGCGCGCGATCAAGGCGACCGGGTTCAACGGCTTCGTCGCCCAGGAATTCCTTCCGACCCGCGACCCCCTCACGTCCCTGCGCGAAGCCGTCCGCCTGTGCAGCGTGTAAGTTTTGTTTTGGCGGGCGAACCCCGGCTGCTATGGTCGACGCCATGCTGCAAACGACCTCCGTCAAAGAAGCGCTGGCGAGTTCGTCGCCGCGCGATGATTTTCTCGCCCGCGGCTGGGTCCGGACCCGCCGCGACGCCAAGACGTTTTCGTTCCTCGAGCTCAACGACGGTTCCTGCCTGAAGAACCTGCAGGTGATCGCGGACGCGGCCCTGCCGAACTACGCTGAGATCCAGCGGCTGACCACGGGCGCCTCCGTCAGCGTCCGAGGCCAATTGGTGGCCTCGCAGGGCCAGGGACAGAAGTGGGAGGTCAAGGCCACGGCGGTGGAGATTATCGGCGCCGCCGACGCGACCTATCCGCTCCAAAAAAAGGGCCACACGCCGGAATTCCTGCGCGAGATTGCCCACCTGCGCCCGCGTTCAAACCTGTTCGGTTGCGTTTTTCGCGTTCGCAGCCGGCTGGCCTATGCCATCCATCAGTTCTTCCAGGATCGGGGTTTCGCGTATGTCCACACGCCGATCATCACCAGCAGCGATTGCGAGGGCGCCGGCGAGCTGTTCCGCGTCACCACCCTCGATCTGAAAAACCCGCCCCGGCGCGAGGACGGCGAAATCGACTCCGCCAAGGATTTTTTTGCGCGCCCCACCTACCTCACCGTCAGCGGCCAGCTGGAGGCGGAGGCCTTCGCCTGCGCCCTTTCCAAGGTGTACACGTTCGGGCCGACCTTCCGCGCGGAAAACTCCAACACCTCGCGGCATGCGAGCGAGTTCTGGATGATCGAGCCGGAGATGGCGTTCTGCGATCTCCAGGGGAACATGGACCTCGCCGAAGAATTCGTGAAATCCCTGATTCGCGACGTCCGCACGCATTGCGCCGAGGACCTGGAGCTCTTCGCCAAGTTTGTGGACAAGGGGTTGCTGGAGCGGCTCGACTTTGTGCTCGAACGGCCGTTCCAGCGGGTCAGCTACACGGAGGCGGTCGAGTTGCTCACGAAGAGCGGCCACCCCTTCGAATATCCCGTCGAGTACGGCACCAACCTCCAGTCGGAACACGAACGCTACCTGACGGAGCAGCACTTCAAATGCCCGACAACGGTCTACAATTACCCGAAGGAGATCAAACCGTTCTATATGCGGCTGAACGACGACGACCGCACCGTGACGGCGATGGACGTCCTCGTGCCGGGAATCGGCGAGATCATCGGCGGCAGCCAGCGTGAGGAGCGGCTCGACGTGCTGCAGACCAGCATGGCCCGGCATCGGCTCGACCCGAAGGACTACGGCTGGTATCTGGACCTGCGCCGCTACGGCACGGTCCCGCATGCCGGGTTCGGCATGGGCTTCGAAAGAATGCTCATGTTTGTCACCGGCGTCTCCAACATCCGCGATGTCATTCCCTTTGCCCGAACGCCCGGCAATGCCGCGTTCTAGCTTCAACTTAATGTCCACCCGCCGGCGCGCGCGGCCGCCCGCCCAGCGAGCCCGGGACCGACTTGGGGCCCGGAGCGCCCGCGAGTGGTTGAGGGCGTTGAGCAGCCGGTCCTGAGCTGGGCACCACCAATCCATGAGCGCGGAACTGACCCTCGACACGACCGTTGCCTACTGGGACGTCGATCGCGACAACCTGCTCCGGCTGCCCGCCGTGTTCAAGTTTCTCCAGGAGGCGGCGATCAAGCATGCCGATCAGTTCGACGCGGGCACTCGCGCGATGGCCAACCGGGGAGAATCGTGGATGCTGAACCGGATGGCCGCGACGCTTCAGCGCTATCCCCGCTACGAGGAAAAGGTCAGCATCGTGACCTGGTCGAGCGGCATCCGCACCTTCAAGGGTTATCGCGATTTTCGCGTCTATTGCGGCGACGAACTGGTGCTGGCGGCGTCATCCCTGTGGCTCTACGTGAACATGAAGACCAAGTCGCTCCTCCGCGTGCCCGACGAGGTCGCGCGCACCTTTCCCAGCCGGCCCGGAGAGGAGTTTCGACCCGATCTTGAAAAGCTCAAGCTGGCGGCTCCCGCCGGCAGATCGCCTCCGGCGTGCCGGGTGTCCGTCCGGTATTCGGACTTTGACGGCAACGGCCACGTCAACAACACCACCTATTTCGACATCCTGCAAACGGCCCTGGCCAGAAGCGGGCTGTCGACGCGGCCGCCCAATCTTGAGGTCCAATTCCTGAAGGAGATTCCTCCGGAGGTGGAGTGGGTGGACGTGCACCTCGAACGCCGGGACAAAGTCGTCGCCTTTGGCATCGGCCCGCCAGACGGATTGTTCGCGCAAGGCCAGGTGGCCTGACCGGCGCAACGAGGCGGTACCGGGATTCAAACTCATGCCCCTTCGTCGAGCCGGCGCCGCAGAAACTCCCCTCCCGGCGGGGCACTCACCGGGAAGCCCCCGGTGCGGCCGGTTCAGCCGGCATTGGCCTGAGGCGATCTGCTCCGGCCTGATCGTGGCCGCGGTCGCGGTGACTTTTGCCGGAGTCCGGCACAACGAGTTTCTGGACTACTGGGACGACAGCATGATCTTTGCCAATCAGCACCTGCAGGCGCTGACGTGGAAGAACGTCTGGTGGGCGCTGACCGACTTCAGCGCCCACCCGCGCCACGTTTACATGCCCTGCAGCTGGCTGTGGTGGATGCTGGTCAACCGGATCGCCGGCCTTTCTCCGGCGGTTTACCACGGCATCAACCTGGCTATGCACGCGATCAACTCCGTCGTGGTGTTCTTCCTGGTGCGCAAGCTGTCGCGTCGCCTCTCGCCGCCGGCGCTGGGCCGCGAGCGCGCGTGGCAGACGGTGATCTCCGGCGTGGCGGCGCTCTTCTGGGCGCTGCATCCGCTCCAGGTCGAGCCCGTCGCCTGGGCGATTACCCAGAAATTCCTGATCGCGACCTTGCTGGCGCTGCTCTCCCTGTTTTTCTATTTGCGCTGGTCCGAGCAACGCGATGGCGGGTGGCAGGCCCGCGGATGGTACGGGCTGTCGCTGGGCGGATTCGCCGCGTCGCTGCTCTTCTATCCGATCGCTCTCGCCTGGCCGGCCGTGCTTCTCGTGGTGGAATTCTGCTGGGCCCGGTCGCCCTCGTCTGGGCCGCAGCGGTGGCGCCGCATCGCCGGGGCCGTGATTCCTTTCGGGGTGATTTCGCTGGCCTGCACCAGCGTCCCCCTCGTCCTGGCGCCACCGCCGCCGCTGACCAACGCCGCGGCGCTGCCGCCGGGATCCGGCGCCTGGTTATCGCAGGCGATGACAGCCGCGTATCTCTGGGTCTATTACGTGTGGCGCCCCTGGGTGCCGGTCAATCTCTCCGCGATCTACACCACCCTGATTTACGTCGAACCATGGTCGGAGCCATTGGTTGCCGGCCTGCTGGGCCTGCTCGTTCTGACCGGTTTCGCCTGGGCCCTGCGGCGCCGCCATCCGTGGGTGCTGGCGCTATGGCTTTGCCACCTGGCGCTGCTCGCACCGATACTCGGTTTCGGATCTCCCTTTGAGAGCTATTCGAGCGATCGCTACGCCTATCTGCCGGGCATCTGCTGGGCGCTGCTGCTGGCGACCGTGCTGCAACGCCTGCTCCGGCCCAGGCCGGAGGGAGTGCGCGCCGCCTGGCTGCTGGCCTGCGCCGGCGCCTTGGTTGCGCTGTCGCTCGTCAGCCAGCGGCAGGCGACCAGGTGGCACGACTCCGCCGCCTTCTACGGGACCTTGCTCCGCCAGCCCGGAATCGAACGGTATCGACCCGATCTGCACTGGCGGCTGGCCCAGCACTATCTCGACCACAAGAATCTGCCTGCCGCCAGAAGCGCGCTGGAAGAAGGGCTGCGCCTCAACCCCCAGGACCCGCTCTTGCTTTACATGCTCGCCGGCGTCCATGACACGACCGGGGACTACGCCCTGGCGGAGCAGCTGGTGCGGCGGTCGCTCGCCCTCCATTCGGTTCCGGTCGCCTGGCGGCTTCTCGCGACCATCTGTTTCCACGCCGGGCGCTGGTCGGCGGCGGAGGAGGCGCTTCAGTCCGCCCTGGCCATCGATCCGCACAATAGCGAGGTGCGCTTCCTTTTGGCCGACCTCCGGTACCAGCAAGGCGAAGCAGCGGAGGCCCTGGCCGAACTCGATCGGATCCTGACGGCCGATCCCGCCTACGCCGACGCCCAGATGCTCCGCGCGCAGATTCTGCGGCAGTCCGGCCGCCCCGGCCAGACCTTGCCGCAATGAAACAGCGCCGCCGTTCAGACCGCGGCCACGCCGGACCGCGAGCGGTCAGCTCGCGGGTGAATTGAGCTCGTAGCGGCGTCATCGCTCCGCCAGCCTTTTCCTACGATGCCCGGGCCGCCACCTCAACGTGCCGTCCGCTTCCAGCCCTTCCCCCGCGCCGCGGCTCCGTTCGATCCTCGCCTGGAGCTGACCTGGCCGGCGACCCCCGCCTCGGTCCGGGCGAAGCCAGGTGGTAATCGCTTCGGTTCCCGGCTAACCAGCGGGGACCGCCAACAATGAGCGCCCAATTCCTCTCGGTTTATGGATCACGGCGGGCGCTCATCGTGGGAATCCGGCGGGTGGTTGCGCAGCGTGAGGAGATCAATCGCATCAACGTTTTCCCCGTGGCGGATGGCGATACCGGCACCAACCTGGCCTTCACGCTGGGCGCGGTGCTGCAGGGGGTGAGGGAACCGCGTTTCGCCACCGCCGGCGAGGTCCTGCGGCGTGCGGCGGCAGAGGCGATCGATGGCGCACGCGGAAACTCGGGCGCGATCCTGGCGTCCTTCTTGCAGGGGGTGGCGGAGGTGCTGGAACCCGGTCTGCCGCCCACGCCGGAGGTTCTGGCCCGGGCCGCCGTGGGCGGATCATCCCGCGCCCGGAAGGCGATGACCGAGCCCCTCGAAGGCACCATCCTGAGCGTCATCGATGCCTTCGCCGAGGAGATGCAGGCCCAGGCCGGGACGGGGGCGCGGGACATCCGCGCCTGCTTCCAGTGCGCCCTGGTGCGGGCCCGGGAAGCGTTGCGCCGGACGCCCGATCAGCTTCGGGTGTTGCGTTCGGCGGGGGTCGTCGACGCGGGGGCACTCGGTTTCGTCAGCCTGCTGGAGGGGATCGCCGAATACGTCGAACGCGGACGCGCGGTGTGGAACGACGAGCTGCCCGAGGAATTCTCCATCGCCGGGGTCGACGCGCCCCACGGAAGCGCGCCTGACGCCGGTTATCGTTACTGCGTCCAATGCGTGATCACCGCCGGGGTCGTGGATCGCAGAGCCTTGAAGGCAGCCCTCCTGGCGCTGCCGCTTTCGCGCCTCGTGATCGCCGGTTCCCGTGGCCGGGTGTGCCTGCACGCGCACCTCGATGATCCGGCGCAGCTGTTCCTCGCCGCGGCGCAGTTCGGCGCGGTGTCACGGGAGCATTCGGACGACGTGCTCGCGCCGCCGCCGGCCGGGCGGAGGGCGCCGGTGGCGATCGTCACCGACTCCGGGGCCGACCTGCCAGCCGAGGCGCTGGACCGGCTGAGCCTCCATCTCGTGCCCCAGCGGCTGTCGATCGGCGGACGCGATTTCATCGACGGAGTTTCGATTTCTTCACGCGAGTTCTATGACGAGATGCGGACCAGTTCCGTGTCGCCGCGCACGTCGCAGCCGCCACCCGGGGATTTCCGGCGCATGTTCGAGTTCTTGTTGTCCCACCACGAGCGCGTGATTGACGTCTCCTTGGGCCGAGCCCTGTCGGGCACGCTCCAGTCGGCCACGGCGGCCGCGCTCCGCACCGACACGGACCGGATCAGCGTGTTCGACAGCGGCCATGTCTCCGGCGCCCAGGGCCTGTTGGCCATCTGGGCCGCGGAGGCGGCCGAGGCGGGACTCGGCGCGGCGCGCATCCTCGAGGGTCTGACCCGGATGCGTCCGCGGACGGCGCTCTATGCGGTCGCCCGCGACATTCACTACGCCGTGCGCGGCGGGCGGGCGCCCCGGTTGGCGCTGCCCTTGACGCGCCTGCTGCGTTTGTCGCTCCTGTTCCGGAGCCGGGCCGACGGCCGCATCGGCTTCATGGGCGGGCTGTGGGGGCACGACCACCTGCCGGAGCGGTTCGCCCGCGCGATTGCGCGCCGCCTGAATCCGGCGCGCCGTTACCGGCTGATCGTCGGCCATTGTGATTGCGCCGGGGACGCGGAGCGCGTGCAGGCCGCCTTGCGCGCCCGGGTCCGCGGCATTGACCGCATCTGGCTGATGGAGACCGGCGTTGCGATCGGGACTCACGCCGGTCCGGGCTCGCTGGTGATCGGAGTGCAGGACTACGAACCGCCGCTGCCGTGATACCCGACGCCGCCAGGATTATGCTGGGGTATCTGCTGGGTCGGTGTCCGGCAGCCTGCTGCTCGGCCGGCTGCGCGGGGTCGACATTCGCGCGCAGGGCAGCGGGAATGCCGGCGGCACGAACGCCTTTCGCACCCAGGGCCCGTGGTTTGCGCTCGCGGTGGCCGTGATCGACGTGGGCAAGTCCGCGCTCGCGTCGTGGATCGGTGGATATGGGATTGCCGACGGCGGGCGCGCGCTGGCCGTCGCCCTGCTGGCCGGTGCCGCCGCCGCGGCCGGCCACGTCTGGCCGCTCTATTACGGCTTCCGCGGGGGCAAGGGAGTGGCGGCGGTGCTCGGCGTGCTTTTGGTGCTCTGGCCCGCCGGGCTGGCCGTGATGCTGGGGGTTATGCTGCTGGTGCTGACCACCACCGGTTTCGTCGGACTTGGTTCGATGGCGGCCGGCGTGGCGTTGATCCCGGCCGCCGCCTGGTTTGCCCCCGCACCGCACCGGCCGATGTGGACCGCCGCGGCGGCGGCAGGAGCCGCGTTCATCCTGTTCACGCACCGCCGCAACCTCCAGCGGCTTCGGGCCGGCACCGAGCACCGCTTTGAACGCGCCCGGGTGCTGACGCGGCTGTTCCACTCAGAATGAACGCGCCGGGCGGCGCGGCACGCGGTGGAGGGCCTGGGGTCAGTCGATGACAACGCGCGCGCCCTAGGAAGCTGTCGGACTGCCGCCGCATTCCAGGGCGCGCTCGCCCCGGGCAACGATGCGGCGGAAAAGCGGGCGGCGCCGCGCCGTCAGGTCGGCTTGAAGAACGTGTTCAGCTCCTCGACCCCCTGGCGGACGGCGGCGGCGCTCGTCTGCAACTGCGCCTGCTCGTCTTCCCGCAGATCGAGCTCGATAATGCGCTCGACCCCGTTCTTCCCCAGAATGGCCGGCACGCCGATGAACAGATCGTCGATTCCGTATTCGCCTCTCAGATACGCAGCGCACGGGGCGAGATGCTTCCGGTCTGTCATCACCGCCTCGACCATGTCCGCGACCGAGGCCGCCGGCGCGTAGTACGCGGAGCCGGTCTTGAGCAGCGCCACGATCTCCGCCCCGCCCTTCCGCGTCCGGTCAACGAGGCGGGCAATGGTCGCGGCGTCCATCAGCTCCGTGATCGGCACGCCGCCGACGGTGGTCAGCCGCGGCAACGGCACCATCTGGTCGCCATGGCCGCCCAGGACCATGGCATGCACGGACGACAAGGCGCACCCGAGCTGCTCGGCGACAAAATAGCGGAAGCGGGTGGCGTCGAGAATGCCCGCCATCCCGACCACGCGCCGGAGCGCGAAGCCCGTCGACCGCAGGGCGACGTGACACATGATGTCCAGCGGGTTCGAGACCGCGATGACGATGGCATTGGGCGCATGCTCGACGATCGCCCGGGCCGCCTGCTTGACGATCCCCGCATTCACCTTGAGGAGGTCCATCCGGTCCATCCCCGGCTTCCGCGGCAGCCCCGCGGTGATCACCACGACGTTGCTGTCCGCGATCTGCGCGAAATCATCCGTGCCGACGATGGACACGTCGTAGCCGCGCAGGGGCCCGGCCTGGAGGAAGTCCAGCGCCTTGGCCTGCGTCATGCCGCCGGCGACATCGACCATGACCAGGTCGGCGATGACCTTCTCCGCGATGTAATAGGTCGCCGTCGCGCCGACGTTGCCCGCTCCAATGATACTGACCTTGTTTTTCGACATGAGTGCCTCCTTATGCCGCCCCGGCGATGATGTGGTCGTGCGCGGTCCTGAGGGCCGCGGCCGCTTTGTCAAACGCTTCGCGGTCGGCCGTGGAAAGTCTGAGCTCGGCGATGCCCGCCACGCCGCCTTCGCCGACATAGGCCGGCACGCCGATCGCCAGCCCCTTGATCCCGTATTCCCCGTCGCAGCGGACGGAGACCGGCAGCAGCGCCTTCGTATTGCACACGATGGCCTCGACCAGCGCCGCGGTCGCCGCGCAGGAGGCGTAGAACGACGTCGAACGCTGCGCGAGCTGCAGAATGGCGTCGCCGGCGTTGCGGGCCTCCTCGATCAATGCGCCCAACCGCGCCTCCCCGAGCAGCGCCTCGGCAGGAATGCCCGACACGCGAATCGTGTCCTTCAGGAAGATCATGCTGGGATGATGCGGCCCGATGATCAGACCGGTGACCTCCCGCGGCGAAACTCCGAGCGCCTTGCTGACCAGAAACCGGATGCGGGTCGACGTGAGCAGACCGCCGACACCCATGACCTTGAACCGGTCGGCGCCGAGGGTTTCCTGGACGAGGAGCGTCAACAGGTCGATGGGCTCGACCACGTTGATCACCACCGCGCCCGGCGCGAGCCGGCGGATATCCCGGGCGATCGCGCTCACGGTCGGGGCATTGTCCCGGTAGACGTCCTCGCGCTGCTGCCCCGGCTTGCGGATGACCCCGGCCGCGATGATCACCACGTCGCTGCCGGCAATATCATCGATCTTGACCGTGCCGCGGATCGAGGTGGCATACCCGCGCACCGGGCCGGCCTCCATCAAGTCGAGCGCCTTCCCCGCGGCGATGCCGTCCTTGATATCCACCAGCAGGACATCGGCCGTGCGCGTCTCCGCGATGAAAAAGGCCGTGTTCGTGCCGACATTGCCACTGCCGATAATACTGATGCGTTTCATGTGGGTTTTTTCGAGAGCGGTGAGTTAGCGGACATGTCTTCGCCGAGTCAAACCCAGCCCGGTTTAGTTGTGGCGCATGGTCTTTTTGCCTTGACTGCGCGAACCCCTGGATTCTGGACCGCATTCGTTGGCGTGTCAAAATCCGCCCCACCTGCGGCGGGCCGCGCGCCCCGAAAGGCGGATCCAGTTACAGGCAGGCCGAGGTTCCGCTCAGGGGGCGCGCAGCTTCCCGCGCAGGATCTCGTCGACGAGCCGGGGGTTCGCCCGGCCTCTTGACTGCTTCATCACGAAGCCCTTCATCGCGTTGATCGCGTTCTCCTTGCCGCCCTGGAAGTCGGTCACGGACTTCGGATTGGCCGCAATCGCCGCGGCGCACCACTGGTCGAGTTCGCCGACATCGGTGGACTGCTTCAGTCCCTTGCGCTCAACCATGGCCTCGGGCGACTCGCCGGTCGCGAACATCTCGATGAACACCTCCCTGGCCATGCTGCTGGAGACGCCGCCCGCATTGACGATCTTGACCAAGCCGGCGAGGTGCTCCGGCCGCACCCGGCAATCAGCCAGCGCCACCTTCGCGGCACTGAGTTCCCGCAGCAGATCGTTGGCGATCCAGTTTCCCGCCGCCTGCGGCTTGCCGGAAAGCCGGGCGGCCTCCTCGAAATAATCGCAGAGCTCGCGGTCGGGGACGAGCACCGACGTAATGGTATAGGGCAGCTGGTAAGCGGCAAAGAACCGGCGTTGCTTATCGAAGGGCAACTCGGGGCACTCGGCGCGGATCCGCGCCTTCCAGGCTTCATCGACCGTCACCGGCATGAGATCGGGATCGGGGAAATAGCGGTAGTCGTGCGCCATCTCCTTGGAACGGAGGGACTGGGACGTCCCGGTCTGGCCGTCGTAGTCGCGCGTTTCCTGCCCGATGGTGCCGCCGGACTCGACGATCGCGATCTGCCGTTTGATCTCGTGGGCGATGCCGTCGCGCACAAAAGAGATCGAGTTGAGATTCTTGAGCTCGACCTTGGTCCCGAGTCCCGTCGCCCCGACCGGGCGGATGGAGACGTTGGCATCGCAACGCAGCTGGCCCTTTTCCATGTCGCAATCCGAGATCCCGCCATAGATCATCACGGTCTTGAGTGCGGTGAGATAGGCGAACGCCTCCTCGGCGCTGCGCAGGGCGGGCTCGGAGACGATCTCCAGCAGCGGCGTTCCCGCCCGATTGTAGTCGATCAGCGATTCGCGGCCGGCGTGGTTGAGCTTGCCGACATCCTCCTCCAGATGAATGCGGGTCAGGGGAATCTGCCGATGCTCGCCCATGACATTGCGCGACGGACCCGGCAGCTCGATTTCAACGGTGCCACCCTGGCAGGTCGGCTGGTCGTACTGGGAAATCTGGTAGTTCTTCGGGCTGTCGGGATAAAAGTAGTTCTTGCGGTCCCATTTGCAGACCGGCGCAACTGCACAGCCAAGCATCAAGCCGACTTTGACGATGCGGTCGAGGGCGGCCTTGTTCATCACCGGCAGCGCGCCCGGCAGCGCGAGCACCACCGGATCGGTCAGCGTGTTCGGCGGCTGGCCGTAGCCCGCAGCCACCCGGGTGAACATCTTCGAGCGGGTTTTGACCTGCACGTGGACCTCAAGACCGATGACGGCTTCGTAGGGCATCTGTTTTGGGTTTAAACCACCGAGACACAGAGAACACGGAGAATCAATTCACGAGGCGTTTGATCCCCTGTTTCAGGACCGGAACCTTGAAGTTAATGAGCAGGCCGACCCTTAATCCCGTGAGTTTCAGGTAGGAAATCACCTGTGCCTCGTGGACCGGCAGGACCACGTCCACACATTTCAGCTCAACGATGACTTCGCCGGCCACAAGCAAATCAAGTCGGAAGCCCTCATCGAAATGGAGCCCTTTGTAAGCAAGAGGCACTTGCTTCTGTCTTTCAACCGCAACTCCGCGGCTCGCCAATTCAAAGGCGAGAGCGGCTTCATATACCGACTCCAGCAGGCCAGGACCAAGATGACGATGCACCTCGATCGCCGCGCCGATGATCTGCTCGGTGATCTCGTTGACCTTCGAATCCATAGTTCCCCGTTTGCCTGGGCTGTGGCCTCCGTGCCTCTGTGGTTCAATCAAGTCACAATGTTGGATGGCGGGCAATCCACCCGTGCGCCTGCTCATAAGCGTGGGCAATGGCGAGCAGGCCGGCCTCCTGGAAGGGCTGGCCGATGATCTGCAGACCGATGGGCAGGCCGGCCCGCGTGAACCCGCAGGGGATCGAGAGGCCGGGCAGGCCGGCGAGGTTGAGGCTGATCGTATAAATGTCGCTCAGGTACATGGCGAGCGGATCCGATGATTTCTCGCCTTTCCTGAAGGCGGCCGTCGGCGCCACCGGCGCGAGCAGCGCGTCGACTTCCCGGTAGGCTTTGAGAAAATCCTGCCGGATCAGCGTGCGGACCTTCTGGGCCCGCAGATAGAAGGCATCGTAATAGCCGCTGCTCAGCACATACGTCCCGAGAATGATCCGGCGCTTCACCTCGGGACCAAAGCCCTCCGCGCGCGACTTGAAGTAAAGATCGATCGCATCGGACGCGTTCTGCGACCGGTGGCCGTAACGCACGCCATCGTAACGCGCGAGGTTCGAGGACGCCTCCGCCGTCGCAATGATGTAATAGGTCGCGATCGCGTAATCCGCCGCCACCGGCAAGGAGACCTCCCGGATCTCGCAGCCGGCGCCCCGGTAGAACTCGATCGCCGCCCGCACCGCGTCGGCGACCTCGCCGTCGAGTCCCGGTCCGAAATACTCCTTCGGCACGCCGAGCCTCCAGGGGCCGTGGAGCCTGCTCAACTCCGCCCGGTAATCCGGGATGGCCGCCGGATACGAGGTCGAATCGCGCGGATCGGGTCCGCCGATGACGCCGAGCAGCAGCGCGGCGTCCTCGACCGTGCGCGCGAACGGCCCGATCTGGTCAAGCGACGACGCGAACGCCACGAGCCCGTAGCGGGAAACCAGGCCGTAGGTCGGCTTGAGACCAACCACGCCGCAAAACGACGCGGGCTGGCGGATGGAGCCGCCGGTGTCCGAACCCAGCGCCAGCGGCACTTCGCCGGCGGCGAGCGCCGCGGCCGGCCCGCCGGAGCTTCCGCCCGGCACCCGTTCGAGATCCCAGGGGTTGGAGGTGGTCTGAAAGGCCGAGTTTTCCGTCGAGGAACCCATGGCAAATTCATCCATGTTCAAACGACCCCAGAGGACCGCCCCGGCGCCCTTGAGTCGCGCGGCGACTGTCGCGTCATAAGGAGAAACAAAATCCGCCAGCATCCGGCTGGAGCAGGTCAGCGGCTGGCCCGCCACAGCGATGACGTCCTTGAGGCCGACCGGAATCCCCTCCAGCGCCCCCCTCCCCTGGCCGGCCGCGCGGCGCGCGTCGGAGGCCCGGGCCTGGGCCAGGGCGCCGGCCTCGTCAAAGGAATTGAACGCCTTGACGCGATCGTCGACCGCACGCGTGCGGCCAATGAACGCCTGGGTGAGTTCGACCGAGGAAATCCGCCCCGTCTCAAGGAGTGCGGCGAGTTCGGTGGCGGGTTGGTAGATGAGGTCGGAGGACACAGAAAAGAAGTGAGGAGTGAGAAGCGAGGAGCGAAAACGTCATCGCTCCATCGCGTTCATATAGGCTTGGAGAAGGCGCGAAACCTCCAACACGAAAGCATGGGCCTTCTGCCAGACGATCAGATCGCGAAAGGGCCTTGCAGGCGAATCCATGCTCGCTCCTCGCTTCTCGATTCTCGCTCCTGGCGGCGTTCATTCCACCACGACGGGAACCACGATCATGTCGTCGCGCTGGGCGGGCGCGTTCCGGAGCGCGGCCTCCACCGGCAGCCCCGGCTGGGGCACGTCCTCCGCCCAGACATTCGAGACCGGAAACGCATGCGCAGTGGGCTCGACGCGGGACACGTCCACCGCACTGAGCTTTTCGATGTAGCGGAGCACATCCCCCAACTGGCGCGAAAAAGTTTCCTTTTCAGCATCCGTGAGCGCGAGCCGGGCAAGATTCGCCACGTAATCAATGTTGATGTCGGACGGTGAGGCCATGGTCTTAGATGAACCACAGAGCCACAGAGAGCACGGAGGATTACGATCGCTCGTCTCTGCGTTCTCCGTGCCTCTGTGGTTGAAATAGTTTCCGAGAGCCATCGAAGGTACGTTTTCCCCCGGCTGCTTGGCAATCGGCAAAAGGACTTACGGCGCCAGGGCGGCGGACGCCGTCTCCTGGAAGGCCCGCCGCATCTCGGAACCGTCGGAATTGGGCAATCCGGCGCGCTGGATCATCATGATGTAGACCACGCCGCGCCGGGGGTCCGCCCAGCTCTGCGTGCCGTGCGCGCCGCCATGGCCAAAGGTGCCGGGGGAAAGCCTGGCCGTGACCCCGCCCGGCTGCTCGACCAGGCAAAAACCCAATCCCCAGGCCGACCCGGGCACAAAACCAGCCTGGAGGCCGCCGGTTTGCGGGCGGGTCATTTCTGCCACGGTCTCCGGTTTCAATATCCTGGTCCCGGCGGCCGCCCCCCCGTTGAGCAGCATCTGATAGAACTTCGCCAGGTCCTCCGCCGTCGAGAACAGGCCGGCGCCGCCGAGCGGCGGACGTTCGCGGTCGGTGAAGGCGCCGCCATACATATAATAGATGGGGGCCGGCTCGAGTTTGCCCGTGGCCGGATTGCGCCGGTAATTCGTCGCGAAACGCTTTTCCTGCTCCGGCGTCAGCCAGAAGGTCGTGTCCTTCATCCCCAACGGATCGAAGAGCCGCTGTTGCAGGAATGCGCCGAACGGCACGCCGGCGACCACTTCTACGATGCGGCCAACGGTGTCGAGCCCGGCGGTCGAGTAGCTCCACTTGCTTCCGGGCTGGAATTTCAGCGGCTCGCGCACGGCTCCCTTGATCATTTCGGCCAGCGTCCAGTGCGGACCATACGCTACGTACTCGCCCATTCCGCTCGTGTGGGTCAGCAAATCGCGCACCGTGACCGGGCGTGTCGCCGGCACCAGCACCCGGCGTTCAGCGGATTCCTCCTGCACGACCCAAAGGCCGTGGAACTCCGGCAGGTATTTTTCCACCGGATCGCCGAAGCTCAGCCGGCCCTCGTCCACCAGGATGGCCGCGGCCGAGGCCGACATCGGCTTGGTCATCGAGGCGATCCAGAACAAATCGGTGGTCGCCATCTTCCGGCCGCTCGCGAGATCGCCCTGGCCGACGGCGGCGAGATCGAGCACCCGGTCCTTGGTCGCCACCAGGGTGACGGCGCCGGCGATCTCGCCCTGGTCGACGAAGGCCTGCATCCGCTCCCGGATGGCGGCGACGTTGTCGGGGGCTGCGGGGGACCGGGCGCACAGGCAGGCGAAAACCACCAGCCGGAGGGACCAGGGAGGCGAACGGCGATACATGCTTAGAATTAAGCGGTCGGCGGGCGCAGGCTCAACCAATAAACCCGTCACGCCCGCACGCTGATCGTGCCGTCGGCGGCGATCTCCTGCTGGATCCGGGCGAGCGCGGCGTTGACCTCCTGGTCGGTGAGCGTGCGGTCGGCCGCCCGGAGGACGAGGGAGAAGGCGAGGCTCTTCTTCCCTTCGGGCAGACCCGGTCCCTGGTAGACGTCGAAGACCGCGACCTGTTCGACGACGAAAGACCCGCGCACCGCGGATTGCGCGGCCTGGGCGAGCTTCCGGCGCACCTCCTCGGCCGGAGTCGCCGCATCGACCACCAGGGCGAGGTCCCTCAGCGCCGGGGGATAGTGGCTGAAATCTTGATAGCGCCGCGGGCCCGCCTTCCCCGCGAGTTTCTCGGGCAGGATGGCAAACAGGCCGGCGACGACCTGTCCGTCAATGCCGAGCGAGCGGACCATGGCCAGATTCATCAGCCCGAACCGCGCCTCGAAGCCGTGGGTCGGCAGGTCGCCCACCGCGGCGGAATGGCCCTCCTGCCACCCGAAGTAGGCTCCCGTGACGGGCGCGCCGAGGAACGCCGACAGGTCCACCTTCGCCTGGGCGGCCAGAACCTGCACCCGGTTCTTCGCGGTGTAGAAATCCGCCGGCGCCCGCTGGAGCCATTGGCGCGCGCGCTCCTTGGTCTGCACCTCCACGAACCCCGCGGCGGCACATTCGTAGACCTGACCGTTGTTTTCCACGAAGATCCGCCCGACCTCAAACAGGCGGGTGACACCGGTGCCGCGCGACTGGTTGAGCTGGAGCGACTGGAGCAGCCCGATCAGGATCGTCGAGCGAAGGTGCGACTGGTCTTCGACGAAAGGATTCGCCAGCGCCAGTTCCTGGAGCGCCGCGGCGGACATCCACTGGCCGACTTCCGTCGCCGACCGCAGGGTGTAGTTCACGCATTCATGGAAATGCTGGCCCACGAGGTAATCGGTCGCCTTGCGGTTGAAAATCACCACGGGGGCGTCGTCGCCCAACAGACCCGGGGCGGAGACCGTGCCCGGCGGAATGCGATCGGTGCCATGCAGCCGCAGGATCTCCTCCACCAGGTCGATGGGACGATCGAGGTCGCTCCGCCAGCTGGGAATTGACACGGTCCACTGCGGCTGGCCGTCGGCCGTCAAATCCTCCCGGACGACCGGCAGCTCCAGCGCGGCCAGGGCCGCCTTCATCTCTTCGTCGGCCACGTCGAAACCGAGCTGGCGGCGCACGTAGGCCGGGGTGAGATTGATCTCGGTCTTCCACGGCCGGTCCTCGCCTGCCTTGCAGCACGGCCCCACGACCTGCCCGCCGGCGGTTTCGAGGATCAGGTCGATCGTGCGGTGCGCGTCCTCGGGCAGCGTGTGGGGATCGACGCCGCGTTCGTAGCGGTAGGAGCTGTCGGTGGAGAGCCCCAGTTTCCGCGAGGTCCAGCGGATGCCCGACGGCTTGAAGTAGGCCACCTCCAGCACGAGGTCGGTGGTGGTGTCGTCGACCTCCGCGTTGGCCCCGCCCATGATTCCGGCGATGACCAGCGGCTTGGCGGCATCGGCGATGACGAGCATGCGGCTGTTGAGCAGGCGTTCCTTGCCGTCGAGCGTGACGAGCTTCTCGCCGCTGCGGGCGGGGCGGACGATGATCCGACCCCCGCCGATCTTCTTCGCGTCGAAGGCGTGCACCGGCTGGCCGCTTTCGAGCATGACGAAGTTGCCGACATCGACCACATTGTTGATGGGGCGCAAACCGACCGCTTTGAGGCGCTCCTGCAGCCAGGCCGGGCTCGGCCCGATCCGGACGCCCGTGATGAGGTGCGCCGTGTAGAGCGGACAATCCTCCCCGGACTCGACGGTCACGCTTTCCAGCAGATCGCGCCGCTCGGGCGCATCGGCCGGCAGCCCGGTGAATTTCACCGGCGGGTAGGTCAAGTCCTGCCGGAACCAGGCGGCCAGTTCGCGCGCCAGGCCGAGGTGGCAGAGGGCATCGGGCCGGTTCGGAGTGATCTCGACGTCAAACACCACGTCGCCGGGCGGCAGGACTTCATTGATCGGCGCCCCGAGTGGCGGGCGGCCGTCGAGAATGAGCAGGCCGGCATGAGCCCCGCCCAGGCCGAGCTCGTCGGGCGAGCACATCATCCCGTCGGAAAGCTGGCCGCGGATCCGGGATTGTCTGATCACGAAATCCCCCGGCAGGACAGCGCCGGGCAGCGCGACGGGCACCCGGTCGCCGACCCGGTGATTGGGCGCGCCGCACACGATGGTCTTCAGGCCTCCGGCGGGCCCGACGTCGACCGAACAGACCGTCAGTTTGTCGGCGTTGGGATGTTTCTCGCGGGTCAGCACCTCGCCCACCACCACGTGCGACAGCGGAGGAACGCCGGTGCGCAGGACCTGCTCGACCTCGAAGCCGAGAAAGGTGATCGCGTGGGTGATCTCGTCGACCGGGGCGTCGAGGGTCACGTATTGCTTGAGCCAGCTAAGCGAAATCTTCATTGGATTGAACCACGGAGGCACGGAGCTCACGGAGATGCCGCGCCGAGCATTGCTCAGTGCCCTCTGTGTCTCGGTGGTGGAAATTCAGGCAAACTGCGTCAGGAACCGCAGGTCGTTCTGGTAGAAATAACGAATGTCATCGATCCCGTAGAGCATCATGGCGAGGCGCTCGAGGCCCATGCCGAAGGCGTAGCCGGTCCAGGCATTGGGATCATAGCCGACCGCCTCGTAGACGGACGGATCAACCATGCCGCAGCCGCCGATCTCGATCCACTCCTTGTTCACCTTGGGCAGGTGTTTCGCGGACAGGTCGACCTCGAAGCTCGGCTCGGTGTAGCCGAAATAGTGCGGGCGGAAACGCGTTTTCGTGTCCAGGCCCAGCAGCGAGGCGAAGATATAGTCGAGCAGCGCCTTGAGGTCCCGCACGGTGACGTTCCGGTCGACGTAAAGACATTCGAGCTGGTGGAAATTCGCGCTGTGCGTCGCATCGGTCGTGTCGCGGCGGAACGTGCGGCCGGGAGACACGATCCGCACCGGCGGCGCCTGCTGCAGCATGGTCCGGATCTGCACCGACGAGGTATGCGTGCGCAGGAGGTATTTTTCGCCTTCCACCCGGCGGGAGACGTTGCTGAAGCGGGCGGTGTCAGGGAAGTAAAACGTATCGGTGAACTCCCGGGAAGGGTGGCCGGGCGGGGTGTTCAGCGCGTCGAAGCAATAGAACTCCGTCTCAACCTCGGGTCCGTCGGCCACGGTGAACCCGACCTTCCGCAGGATGCGACACATCTCCTCGCGCACGAGGGTCAGCGGGTGGTAGGTGCCGGGGCCGCCGTCCGGCGACGGCAGCGAAGGATCCACGGGAGGCCCGAGCTGCGCGGCGATCTCGGCGTCCTCGATAGCGCGGAGGGTCAGGTCGAAAGCGCCTGCAACTGCGCCTTGGCCTCGTTGATCGACCGGCCGAGCGCGGGCCGCTCGCTCCTTGGGCACCGCACCGATCTGCTTCATGCACCGCGGTCAGTTCGCCGTTGGGACCGACGAGGCGGGCCTTGGCGGCCTCGAATTCCGGACGGGTGCGGAGCGCGGGCAAATTCAGCGCGGGCCTTGTGCAACAGGGCGGAGAGTTGGTCTTGCATCGTCAAAATTGAAAAGGACGGGCGCTCAATGAGGCCCGTCCAGAGTGAAATGGCTGGGAAACCGGAAGGCGAGAGGAACCCGCGCCCCGGGTGCCGGGCCGAAGAGCGCGCTCAGGCGCCTCTGGCGGCGACCTTGGCTTTCAACGCGACCTTGGCTTTTTGCACCAAGGCGCCGAACGCGATCTCATCGTGGACCGCCAGATCGGCCAGAACCTTGCGGTCGAGCTCGATGCCGGCGGCCTTCAGGCCTTCGACGAAGCGGCTGTAACTGATGCCCGCGTTGCGGCAGGCGGCGTTGACCCGCACGATCCAAAGGCCGCGCCAGTTGCCCTTCTTCTTCTTGCGAGCGGCATAGGAGTACTGCCAGGCATGCTGGACGGCCTCCTTGGCGTAGCGGAACAGCTTGGACTTGTTGCCGAAATAGCCCTTGGCGTATTTCAGCACTTTCTTGCGCCGCTTGCGCGACGCGGGGGAGTTCGTGGTACGAGGCATGTTGGGTTAGGGTGGTTAGAGTCGCCGGCGGGTCGCCTGAGAATTCACCCGCCGGGCGAAGTTAGGGTTGAGCTGCGCTCAGAGGCCGAACGGGAGACAGCGTTTGAGC
The DNA here is from genome assembly GCA_963722225.1 of uncultured Verrucomicrobiae bacterium. Taxonomy (GTDB): domain Bacteria; phylum Verrucomicrobiota; class Verrucomicrobiia; order Opitutales; family Opitutaceae; genus Fen-1467. Next base: position 2,002 of record CAVRNM010000319.1, on the reverse strand, counting down.
GCAGCCGCATGGCCCGGCGCGACCAGCTTGTCCTTCGAAGCGCGACGTTTCTGCTTGTTCGTCTTCGCGGAGAGCAGGTGGCGGAACCCAGGCGTGCGGCGCATCAGCTTTCCCCGGGAGGATAGCTTGAAGCGTTTCGCAACGGACTTCTTGGTCTTTTGCATGAGATGATTCCGACGAGCGGAGCCGGTCAGAACATGCGACGCCCTCGGGCTTGGCAAGGGGAAAGTAGGGGCGCGATCTTATCGCGCCCTTGGAGAGGGGACGCAGTCCCTCGACCAGCTCGGGACCCTGAGCTCGTCGAACGGGCAAGCCTGCGCCATCGGTGATTAACGAGCGGGCGCGTTTCGGAGCGCAGGCTTCCAGCCTGCAACCGATGCAGCCAGGGATGGCTGCGCTACGTTAGGGAACACCGTCAATCGGGACATGCTCCCCGGCCCGGCGAAAGCGCGGGCGCACGCCGCGTCCGCCCTCCCGCGGCACCCGCAGGGGCGCGATTCGCCTGCGTCAGCGCGCGCGCCGTGCTCTTTCCCGACGCCGCGAGGTGAAAACGGGTTGACAACGCCGCCCTGATGTTGAGCGTTGCCCCTTCCGCTCTGGCTTCCTAGCTCAATGGCAGAGCAGCTGACTCTTAATCAGTAGGTTCGGGGTTCGAGTCCCCGGGGAGCCACCAACCTCTGTTGCGCAAGCCCGGGTTGGCTGTGGTGGATATGTTGTTTGCACTTTCTTTTCCGACTGTCGGTGGCATTGCGCCGGCGTAGCTCAATGGCAGAGCACCTGTTTTGTAAACAGGCGGTTGCGGGTTCGAATCCCATCGCCGGCTCCACGCTTGCCCTTGACGGCACCGGCGCCGCCGTCACCCGTGCGGATCGGCGCAAATTTGTGTTGCGGAGGTAAAGGGTTTCACTGCCCGATGGTGTAATGGTAGCACAACGGACTCTGACTCCGTTTGTCTAGGTTCGAGTCCTAGTCGGGCAGCCATCCCTTGAATGTCAGCCGGCACTCCCACACAAATTCAAGAAAGGGAATTGACAGCCGCAAGCCTCTGAAACCATTTTCCTCACGCTTCACCCTTGAATATCCCTCCAGCAGCAGAGTCCCGATCCCCCGGCTTTCGGACCGACGTTGGTGGCGCAGGTTGTCATCTGCCCCGCCGGACGTGATCAGGCCTCTCGGTTGGCAAGACGCCCCCAGAGTTATTACCCAGCCCCCCTTGGCAGCTTTCCGTTCCTAATAATCTACCCCCGCTGCGTTTTTTCCTCCCCATCGGCGAAATAAATGCTATCCATCCCCCTTTTTTGACAATCGAACCCTCCCATTTCTTATTCGTAACGCTCGTCAGATTGCCCCGCTCTTTCGGTCTTTCCCTTTCTTAACCACCCACCAACCTTAGATTCATCCAACATCCGATCATGATCACAATGCATCTGCCTCTGGCCTTCGAGTTACTCATGGGAAAAACTCCGATGGAGTTGTTCAAAGCGGGACACTTTGTGATGTGGCCCATGCTCGCCCTTTCGTTAGTCGCGGTGACGGTCGTCGTGGAACGCGTCCTGTTCATCATCCGCGAGAACGCCTCTCGCGATCATGAGCTGGTGGAAAAGGTGCTTGAGAAGGTCGAGAGCCGCGACATCGAAGGCGCGGTGGCGCTCGGCAAAAAGAGCAAGGACTTTGTCGCCCGGGTGCTCGTTTACGCGCTGTCGAACAAGGATACCTCTCTTTCCAACGCGTTTATTCGCGCGTCGAACCAGGAGCTCGCCCGGTTCCAACAGGGTCTGGCCACGCTGGACACCGTCGTCACCGCGGCCCCGCTCCTCGGATTGCTCGGCACGGTCACCGGAATGATGGGCACCTTCGGGTCGCTCGGCACCGGCGGCGACATTGCCTCCAAGGCCGCCGGCATCACCGGTGGTGTCGCTGAGGCGCTGATCGCCACCGCCTGCGGTCTCGCCGTCGCCGTCAGCACCCTCTTCCCCTTCAACATTCTCAATGCCCGCCTCGA
>CAVRNM010000318.1:0-9505 GCA_963722225.1 uncultured Verrucomicrobiae bacterium | reverse complement strand
TGAGGCAGCCTACCTCCAGTCGGTCTACTGTCCGAGGAATCGTCGTTGAAATCGCCTGGTTCATTCCGCGGGCAGGACGCCGGACGGTTCGCTGCGCCGCCGCCAGCGGCGACCATCATCGCCGCACTCGAGGCCCACGCCGCCAGCTGGGACGGGGCCATCTGCCACTTCGTCCAGTCCGGGAAGGTCACGGCCATCGGCTACGCAGATCTCTTGCGCGAGGCCCGGCGCTACGCGAACTTGTTTCGCCAGCACGGAATCAACCCGGGCGAGGTGATTCTGATCATCCTGCGCCATTCGCCGGATCTGCTCTATTCGTTCGTCGGGGCCATGCTGGCCGGCGCGATTCCGTCCTTCATGCCTCCGGCTACGGGCAAGCAGGACCCACTTCTCTATTGGAAATCCCACGAAAAGCTCTTCCTGCGCATCGGTGCGGGTGCCCTTCTCACCACCCGCGACAACCGGCCGGCGATCGAGCAGCACCTTCCATCGGTCCCGATCCGTTTGCTCGCCGTCGAAGCCGCCGCCGACTGCACGGCGGACTTCACGGCGCCAGCCGCGACGGCCGATCAGGTTGCCCTCCTGCAGCACAGCTCGGGACCACCGGCCTTAAGAAAGGCGTCGCGCTCACGCATCGGGCCATCCTCCAGCAGATCGCCAGCTACTCGCAGGTGCTCGCACTCTCCGGGAACGACTGCATCGTCTCCTGGCTGCCGCTCTACCACGACATGGGTTTGATCGCGTGCTTTCTATTCCCACTCGTTACCGGCACGCCTTTCGTGCTGCTCGATGCCTTCGAATGGGTCATCAATCCCGGCCTGCTCTTCGACTCCGTCCAGCGGTATCGCGCGACGCTTTGTTGGATGCCCAACTTCGCGTTCCACCACCTGATTCGCACCGTGCGTCCCTCGCCGGCCCTGAACCTCTCGTCGATTCGCGCGTGGATCGACTGCTCCGAGCCTTGCCGCGCAGAAACCTTTGGACTGTTTGCCCGGACCTTTGGCGCTGCCGGAGTCCGCCTTGACCAGCTTCAAGTCTGCTACGCGATGGCTGAGACCGTTTTTGCCGTGACGCAAACCCCGCCTGGACCGGTTCCGCGGGTGCTCTCGGTTGATCCGGAAGCCTGCCGGGACAAAGGGCGCATCGCGCTTGCCCAGGAAGGCGCACCCCATCAGCGCTTGCTTTCGACCGGCATTCCCCTGCCCGGCCTGACTGTTCGCATCGTGAACGACTAGGGGGCGCCGCTGCCGGAGGATGAGATTGGAGAGATTGCCGTCGCCGGCAACTGCGTCTTTGCCGGCTATTTCCGCCGGGAAGATGAGACCCGACGGAAGCTGCTCGGCGGCTGGTACCATACCGGCGATCTGGGTTTCCTGCATGCGGGGCAGCTTTACGTCACCGGGCGCAAGAACGACCTGATCATCGTCCACGGGCGGAATTACTACGCCCATGAGTTGGAATACATCATCAATGGGATACCGGGCGTTCATCCCGGTCGCAACGTGGCGGCGGGCTGGTTCCACCCCGAGATTGGGACCGAGGAAATCGTCATCATCGCCGAATTTGACCCGTCGATGGGGACCGACTGCGCCCGCCTCACACAGGAGATCAAGCAACGGGTGCTCGCTGAGGCGGGTCTGCAGGTTTATGACGTGCACCTGGTCCATCCCGGCTGGCTCGTGAAAACCACCAGCGGCAAAATCAGCCGGATCGAGAACCTCAACCGATACCTCGCCGCGCTCGCCGACACGCGGGCGCAGGCCGTCTGAACTTCTCCATGGCCAACGACGACATTCTGAAAGCAACCGCTCGCATCATCCGCGCCTCCGTGAGCGGTGGACCCGGGCCGATCACCCGGGACACCCGCGCCATGGAGGTGCGCGGCTGGGATTCACTCTCCCACACGGTGATCCTGATGAATCTTGAAGATGGCTTTGGCGTGCGCCTGCCCATCGAGCGCGTGCTCCGCCTCAACACGGTCGGCGATCTGGTCGATCTCATCGCCGAGTTGAAGGCCGGGCCATGACAACACCGGACCGCCGCGTGCTCGTCTACGGCAATTGCCAGGGCGGCTGGCTGGCGCAGCAATTGCGGGTCCAGCCCGCGGTCGCGGAGCGTTTTGAAATCGTCTACCTGTCCGACTACCTGGAGCGACCCGCCGGCCATCCGATCAACGAGCCGGATTTTCTGTCCACCTGCTCGGTGGTCATCTGGCAGACCGCCTCCACCTCCAAGCCGCCGTGGTTCCTAGGTTCCGTCCCGGCCGGTTGCCGCCAGATTCGCTACCCCACCCTGTGGCTGAAGCTGCTGTGGCCCACCTACGCGGTTGACCCGCGCAACCAGCCCGAGCCCAATTTCCCGTGGGGACGCTATCCCTACGGCGACCGCCTCGTCATGAAGTTGCTCGAGGAAGGCGTCTCGGTCGCCGATCTGCCGAAGCGCTACGTGGACACCGATCTAAACCAGATCGTCAATCTGGACCGTTTCACCGAGATGGCCTTGGGGGAACTGCGCTTCAACGACCAACAATCTGATATCGCGATCACGCCGTTCATTGAGGCCACCTTCCGGCAGCAGAAACTCTTCGGGACCGTCAATCATCCGACGTTCCTGATTCTCCACCGCATCTATGCCGCCGTGGCGGCGGCGCTCCTGGAGCAGGCGGAACCCGACGATCCGCCGCGGCCCGCCAACGCCGCCGACGTTTTGGGCGAAGAGGAGACCCCGCTGCATCCGCAGATCATCTCACACTTCAGGCTCGCGTGGACCGACCCGAACATGAGATGGCGTTACCACTCTGCGTTGCTTTCACTCGGCGAGTATCTTCAGGCGTACGGCTCATTCACTCCCATCCCGCTGGGCAACCCGCCCCAGCTCTGGCTGGCCCGCGCCCAGCAAGCGGCAGAGAGGAACGACCTGGCCGAAGCCCAGAGAATCCTGTTGGCCGCTGCCCGCGAATTCCCTTCCGTAGTCGAGTTCCTGCACTACCTCGGTGTCCTGCTGGCCCGCCGCGGCCAGGTCATCCAGGCCGAGAAGGTCCTGCGGTGCGCGATCGCGCAGCATCCACGCGTGGCAACGCTCTATTGTGAATTGGGAAGCGTGCTGCTCCGTCGGAATGCTCCGGATGAGGCCGTGCGCCGGTTCCATGAAGCGCTCCGGATCGATCCGCAGCACCCAGACGCCCGGCGCATTCTGGCCCTGATGGCCAGCCCGCGGCGCAACGCCGCCGTTGATGCGTTGGGAACGCAAACGTCAGCCGCGTGAACGCGGAACATCCCCTCCCGTACTTTCAGGGCACCACGCTGAGCGGGAAGGCCGCGGCCGGACATGGGGGCTGCCGCCGCCCCGGCCGGAGCCCGCCGAACATCAAAGAGGCCCGGTCAGCGCCATTGCTTCCTCCAGAAATGCTTTGGTGCTTCCGATCATCATGTCTTCTTGGAAAAGCAATCCCGCCCGCTGGCGGCAGCGGCGGCCTACCTCGTCGCGCGTATCGGGCTGGCTGGCCCAGGTCCCCCAGGTTTTCGCTAGGCATACCGTGGTCGCCTTCGCATCGCGCGCCGGATCGGCCAGCAATGCGCCTTCCTTTCCCAGTTGTTCCGGGATGCCACTGACTGCGGTCGCCACCACTGGCAGGCCCTTGGCCATGGCTTCCATGATGGAGAGAGGCATGCCTTCGCTTTGCGACGTCAGCGAGAAGATGTCGGCCATGTCATACCACGGCTCCACGTCCTGGTGTTGTCCGGCGAGGATAAAGCGGCCTTCGAGCTGGCGCCGGGCGATCTCGGTTTCCAGTGGCGTTCGCAACTCGCCGTCCCCGACCCAGGCGCAGATCAGCCGGACTTGAGGCAGCTGCGAACGCAACAGCTCCATGGCCTGGATTTGCAGCACGTGGAGCTTGACGGGACTAAGCCGGGCCGTCGTCAAGCTGACCACGGCCTCTTCCGGAATCTTCAGGCGCGCCCGGAGTTCGCTGCGCGTGGCCGCCGATCGCGGTCGGAAGAACACCGGACGCACCCCGTTGAAGATGACCCGCCCCTTGCCGGCCGGCAGGCCGAACAGACTTCGCAGTTCCTCCAGATTCTCGCTCGACACCGCGACCACCCCCCGGGCCCGCGCATATTGCCGGGCGAGGACCGGCACGCAGCGGGCAAACCGCTCGGCCAAATAGGGCGCGGCAAAATGCACCACCACGACGAACGGAATCCCGCGCCGGATGACGGCTTCCTTGGCGCCGACATTCGAGACCGGGCAGCAGTCGGAAAAAATTACCAGGTCCGGTCGCAGGCTATCCAACGCGCCTTCGGCCGTCCTCGTATCGGAGAGGGTGCGAACAAATTCCTTTCCGGTGTCGTAGGCAATCCACCAATGCGCGATGCCGCCGGCGGTCCGCTCTGCCACCATGCCGCAGGCGCTCTGGCTTTGAATCACCGTGATCCGATGGCCGGCCGCCGCCAGCGCCATGGCGATCCGATGGTTGTACTGGGCGACACCACCCTTGTCCGGGTCGTCCGTGTAGATCGCGATATGCCGGGTCGTCATCGCGAGGAGAAGGCTCGGTGCCCTGAAGGCAACCGCCGCAACCGCGCACCGCCCCTGGCGACTCCACCATGCTGGGAGGGCGGCGGCAGGTTCATGCCTACGCGCGGGAAGCCGATTCAGGCGGCCGCCGTCGCCGCCCCCAAAAGGGCGACCCGGGAATCCGTCGGAGCCAAGCCTTGGGCCGATTTCGCCGCCGCGGCCGCTTGATCGGCGTCGCCAGACTCGACCGCCCATTCGTGCAGCATCAACCAGGAGTCGAGCCGGGAGGCGTCGTGTTGGAGACAGGCCTGCAACGCCTGCAGCGACTCGGCCGTCCGTCCGTTGTGATGGAGCGCAACCGCCAGATCATGCCAGAATGCAGCGGAGCCAGCCGCATGCTTGATCGCCGCCAGCAGGTAAGTTAAGGCCCGGTCGCCACGCCCTTGCCGGAGCAGCGCCGCCGCGAGGAGATGCCGCGCCGCCGGATGGGCAGGCTGGGCGGCGAGGATGCGACGGGCTTCGTCCGCCGCCTCCGAGAACCACCCACTGCCAAACAGCGACACCGCCGAGGCCAGCGCAGTTGCCGGATCGGCCACCGGTTCGACGGTGAGCGGGGTGCGATCGCTCCGGAATGCTTCCCGCCCGCACTCGTACAGTCCGTCGTAGGCTTTTTCCACCAGGGCGCCAAAGGAATCGCTCGCCGCCAGCGGATCGAGGAAGAGCGGAGTGCAAGACATCCCATTCTGAATGCGCGTCTGCATGAACCCGCGCCAGTCGCGGTCCATCGCGAGACGCACCCCAAGTTCATGGTAGGCCGTCGCATCATGCGCGATTAGTTCTTCCAGGCCGAGCGACCGGAGCAGTCCCCCGCCCATGCGCGAGCGGAACGTTCTGCCTTCCCACGCCACGACGGGGACACCCGCCTCCAGGGGATCGACGAGCGAGTTGACCCCCGCAAACGGGTAGGTATCGAGATAGATGTCGCCCACCGCCAACAACCCGCGGACATCGGTGCGCGACGGAAAACGCATCGTGGAGACGAGCAATCGGTCCGGCGCCACCCCATGCGCGGCCAGCACCCGGTCGAATCCCGCGCAAAAGCGCTTGATCGGATAACTCGATGACCAGTTGGGATTGAACGGATGCGCCAGGAGCCGTGAGCCGGGCACCGCGGCCAGCAGACGCGCCCAGGCGTCCTGCATTTCAGGGGTGATTTTGTAATAATTTGCGGCCGTGACAAAAACGATAACATCCTCGGGCAGGCCCAGCGCCGCCCGCGTCCAGTTCGTCGTCGCATCCTGGCGGTCAGCATCGTAGTCGAAGGCGTGCGCCGCACCCGGCAGCAACCCCAGGCGTTCGCTGAAATGCTCCGGCGCCTCGGTCGATTCGGTCAGGGCGCCCGACACATAAAGATCGATCTCCGGCAGCCCTGAGGTCGTGCAAGAGGAGTTGTTCGCAATCTGGAGTGGCGCGACGCGATAAAGGGCCAGTCGCGTAACCTCGTTGCAGAGCGCCGTGAGATTGGTCCCGAATACGACCACATCGAGCGCCGCTTCGCGGAGGACGCGCACCTGCGCCTCCAGCTCGGACGGCAGCACATGAAACTCCGCCGCATGGTTGCCGATGTAGGCTTCAAGGGCCGTGCCGCCTTGATGATGGGTGAACAGGATCACTTCGAAACGATCGGGATCCAGCTGCTCGAACGTCGGGAGCGTCGTATAAGTTTCCGTTTGCGAGGAAAAGTGGCGGTTGACGAAACCGATGCGCAGCCGGCGGCCGTCGCGAGGAAGCATGCCCGGCTCCTCCTGGCGATCCACCCCGAATGCCAGGGTGAGGATCCGACCGCGCAGTTCGTAATGGCGGCGGAGGGACTCCGGAGAAAAATAGAGCGGGATGCACGAACCGTATTGCGCGTAGAACGCCAGCACCGCCCGCACCGCCGTGGAGCCCCGGTTCTTCTCGGCCAGGCGCAACAGTTCAGTGAGACGGCGCAGATAGTGCGCCGCATACGCTTCGGCCTGCCCCGGAGCACAGAATCCCTGGGGCGTGTAAAAGATGTAGGCCGTGTAGACGGGCCAGAGCCACGTGGGCACATCGTCCAACCGCGGCGCCTCGGGCCATTGCCAGGCCGGCACCAGCAGCATCGCCGCCAGGAGTCCAGGCCAGCCAGGTCGCGCGTGCGCCCGGACCCAGACCAGGTCCCCCTCAGCTGCCGGATAATCCGCCGCACCGGATGCGGAGAATTGCCGGAGCAACTCGAGCGCTGCGATCCAATCAGCGCCTTCTTTCCGGGCGGGAGGGAGCGACGCAACCGCCTGCGCGGCGGACCGACGGACGCTCAACAGCGTCTGCCACACTTGGGCATCGCCAGGGTGCTCGGCATAGTCAGCCAAAGCGGATTTGGCGATTTCGATCAACGCGGATGGCTTCGGGAGCGAAGCCACGGCGGGAGAGCGGCGAGGTGCGATGGCCGTGGGCATGATGCATTCTTCAGCAAAGCCTGCGCCAGCTCGGATCGAATATCTTTTAGTATCTGATCACCAATATTTAACGAGGATTAATTTCAGCGACCTATGCATGACCCGAGCGTCTTTCAATAAGGATCCGCCCCAACTAGGCAGAGGTTGCCTATCCCAAGAACCGCCAGTTTCTCTTGCCAGGCCGCTCGCCGGCACTCGCAGCCACGACAGCCACGCAGCTGCGAGCGCCAGCGAGCGGAGGGATGAGCACAGCATAAAAAGAAAGGCCTCCGCGCGAGGCGGAGGCCAATCATTGGGCAAACCTTGAGCGACCGAGCGACGCTTACTGGATGAGTTTCAGCGCGACTTGGGTCGTCTGGTTGGCCTGGGCAAGCATGGCCGCGCCATACTGCACCAGAACATTCCATTTGGCGAGGTTCGTTGACTCCGCAGCCACGTCCACGTTCGACAGCTGGCTCGCAGCCGCCTGCAGGTTGGTCTGGGTGACCGTTTGCACTTGGGAGTCGAACTGGGCAACGCTCTGGGCCGCACCGTTCGAAGCCCGCGCCGATGCGATTCCAGCGAGGGCAGTCGCGATGCCGGCCGCGTCGGTAATGGAGAGCGCGCTGACGCCTGACACGACGCCGGCTGTGCCGAACATCGCGGTGCCATTGAACTCTGCCGCACCCAATCAGTCTTCCGAGTTCAGTCTGCAACCACTGAATTCCGTCTAGTAACCTGCCGTATCGGTCGAGGTCATCGTCGGGTCGCTCGCCAGCGACGCCAGTTGGCTCATGCGGGTCAGCAATGTCGCCGGCCGACCTGAGGACGCCGTCAACTCGCCTGCAGATACGAGATCTCGTCGTCATCCTTCGATACTTGGCAGCCGGCGTTCAGGGCCGCAGAGGTCAAACCCATGGCGGCAGCGAGTCCGCCCGCATTGTCCGAGGCCTTGACGATCCGCTGAACCACTCGAGAGCTTGTTCAGGCTGCTCTGCAGCAGAGATTCGAATTCGCCAGGCTGTTCGCAGCATTGGAAGCCGCGGTGTTGGTATTGATGAATAGTGACATGATCTATCCTTGATTTTGCTGCGACTTCCGTTGTCGCCACGGGACCGGGGGAGAGGCGCCGGTCCGCGCCACCCGGGTGATTCTTCACCGCGGATGAAGCGTGCTACGGCGCACTCGGAGGAAAATTTAGCGGGATTCTGCAAAAAAACTATCCGCTCAACCGCCGACGGTTTCGTGTCGATAGTTCCCCTTTGGAAACTCCCCTTATCCATCATGGCCACTAGCAATACGACTGCGATCAATGTCTCCGCCATCACCGGCGGCACGTATGGTTCCTTCGACTGGCAGACCATGGTCACCCAGATCATCCAGGCGGACAGCGCGCCCGTGACCGCCCTGCAGGCCCAGGAGACCGCCAACCAAGCACAGATCAGCTCTCTTTCGACTCTCAATACGGATCTTACCCAGCTGCAGACCTACGCCCAGGCGCTCCAAAGTCCTTCGCTGTTTACCGGTCGCACCACCTCGGTCAGCGACGCGAACTGGACGGCGACCGCCGCGAATGCCACCGCGCCCGGCAGTTATACGATTGCCGTCACGAATCTGGCCACCGCCGCGAGCCGGATCGGCAGTGCAAATATCGCCTCGCCTTTGCTCACGCTGGCCTCGCTGTCCACCGCCACCCCGATCACCGCCGGCACTTTCACCGTCAACGGCCAGACGGTCACCGTCGCCCCGACCGATTCCCTGCAGGAAGTATTCAACAAGATTTCCACCGCCACCGGGGGAACGGTGACCGCGAGCTACAACCCCGGCACGGACGGAATCACGCTGACCAACACCGACTCCAGCGATCCGACTGGGATCGACCTCGGAGCCGTCGGTGATTCGAGCAATTTCCTGCAGGCGACGCAGCTGGCCACCAACGGCACGAACACGGTTTCCAGCGCCAGCTCGCTCGGCGTCTCGGGGCTCACGCTGGCCACGCTGGCCACCGCCAGCCCGATCACCGCCGGCACCTTCACCGTCAACGGACAGACGGTCACGATCGCTCTGACGGATTCCTTGCAGGATGTGTTCAACAAGATTTCCACCGCCACCGGGGGAGCGCTGACCGCGAGCTACAACCCGGCCACCGACGGAATCACGCTGGCCAACACCGACCCGAGCAGCACATCAGAAATTGTTCTCGGAGCCGTCAACGATTCGAGCAATTTCCTTCAGGTGATGCAGCTGGCCAATAACGGCACCGATACGGTCTCCAGCTCCAACCCGCTCGGCGCCGTCGCCATCAATACCCCCCTTGCCCAGGCGAACTTGAGCACCGCGATCACCGCTGTGGACGGGTCCGGCAATGGCTCCTTCACGATCAACGGCGTGAGCATCGCCTACAACATCAACACGGATTCGCTGGCGACCGTGATGAATCGCATCAACGCCTCTTCCGCCGGCGTCACGGCGACCTACAACTCCGCCACCGGCCAGGTTGTTCTCACCAACAATTCCACGGGAAACAT
>CAVRNM010000317.1:0-11958 GCA_963722225.1 uncultured Verrucomicrobiae bacterium | reverse complement strand
CCAATCATTCCGGGCGGATCAAGGGGACCAACCGGACGACGAGATGGGGATGATCGAAGAGAATTGAACACCAGCCTCATTGAGCTTGGTAGCATTTTACCGCGCAGTCATGGGTACGAATTCCGGCCACAGGCTGGCTGCTGCGGGCTACAATTTGAGCAAGGCCACCCTACCCTTCAACCTGAATGTTTACACAACTTACCCCTACCGCCATGCCCGTAATCGCACACTTGGCAGCTGATTCCATGTTCAAGCAGGGATATTCCGTAACGTAGCGCAGCGAGCAGACACCAGCTGGACCGTACTGGCTATAGATAGAGGTTCGGCCCCGACACCACCGCCGCTGTTCAGACAATGAAACAAGGTGCAGGCCGTGCTACGCGCTGCCTGATCAACTGGTTGATTGGCTCCGGCGTGGGCACTGATGTTGGTTGCGGCAGCAGATCGACAGTGGCCACATTCACGATGCCCCCGGCCTCACCAGCTGACAGAGCGGACCACTTGTCGGGAACCTTGTAATATTCCGGAGCAGCGAGAAATTCATCCAAGGTAGGCCCCTGCTGCTGGCGCGGCTTAGCAGCCCACTTATCCGGTGGAGCGATCCCTCGCAGGCAGTAAAGTTGCTGCAGGCCATGGTCGGTCAACAGGATGTCATTTACCCGGATGTCCCGGCGTCGATAGCGGAATCGATATACTTTCTCCTCGCCGATCAAGCGCTGAAGGACACCGAGGAATCTCTGCCGCTCGGGATGCACGGTCTGTACGTAATCGCTACGCGTAAACGCCTTCGCCAAGCTGGTTAGGGTCCGCCACATCGGCACTGAGCCGCGCGGGCTGTCCTCGATGCTCCACAGAATCGCCAATTCGTGCTCGATCATGGCCCGCGTTTCCGCCGGTGCAATTCGCGGCGTCAAGCGCCGGAAATATTCGCGGCGATGACGGCGCACGGCGAGCAAGGGAGCCTGCAGCTTGGCCACCGTCATCTCCCGCGTGTAAAACTTTTGTTGCACGTCCTAAATAACCGGGAGGAGTTCTACGATGGATCTACGAATTTCAATTACTCACAAAGCCTGTGCTGGGCGCGAACCGTCGGCGATCCCACAGTTCGAGCGCAATAATTGCGGGCCGTAGTTAGAGCAGTCCACTGCATGCCGGTGCGAGTCCACACTTCCATGATCGTCCACCGCTCAACCACCAAAACTTTTCTCCCACGGCGTTCCCATCGTAAGCTCGGCCTCAAGCCGGGTTGGACTCAATACGCTGTCGCCGTGGGGGTCCTTCTCAATGCGTAAACGTGATCTTCGGCCCCAGTTCTGGAGCGACGAGCGATTAGCGAGGCTCCCCGACTGCACAAGACTACTGGCAATAGGGCTCTTGAGCCTGAGTGATGACGAGGGCTTCTTCACGGCCAACCCCGCGCTGATACGCGGAGCGTTGTTTCCTTTCGCTGCCGACGCTCCAGCGATTCCGCGAGCGCTCAGCGAACTCGCGGCTTGCGGCTACATTCGGCTAGGCACGACCAAGGATGGCCGCGCCGTGGGTTTGGTGACGAACTTCGCCAAGAGCCAACGCGTCGATAAGCCGACACCCTCACTCATTGCACCACTCGCAGTGTTCGCTGACCGCTCGCTGACGGATCACGGACTGGTCTGCGACAGGGCGACGCCAGTAGTCACGCCGCGCCAGCAGACGCCAGCCGCCACAAGCCCGGGGGTGACTGAGCCTGTAGGTGGAACCTCAACGCACAGTGCTTGGCTCGAGCCGCCGCCCGCACCGGTCGACAACGGGCACATGAGTGAGGCCGAGATCGCCAAGGTCATCCGGTGGCGCATCGGGGCCGCGCACAAACGGTGGTTTGGGATCCAACCCAACATGCCGGTGCCTGATTTTGAGCAGATGATCGCCAAGTTCCTATGTGATGGGTGGACCCCGGCGAACATCGTGCTGGCGATTCTCGGAAGCTGGTTGTGGACCGCGGACTCGGCTCACGAGTCAACCGCATGCTACAGCCGCAAATGCGCCCGGGACCTGCGGGCGCTGGCGGAGGTAAGCGGCAAGGAAAAGCAGCCCAACATTTGGCACATCCGGCGAGAGCTAATCGAGCACGGCGATCCGGACTTTGGGACAATGTTTACATTATCCACAATCGATGAAGTGGATGAGTGGTGGGCATTCGCAATGGAGCAACGAAAGCTCAAGGAGAATACAGCTCCCGCGCCAGCACCCGTGTACAATCCAACGCTGCCACCTACACCGGCGACCGCCAGTCCAGCAGGCACAGAGGCGAAGCGCTAGCACAGGGCACCGCCAGCACACCACTTTCATCGCAGACCAACGATGACTACGAGCATGGTACAGCCGAGGGTGCTGAACTTCAGCGATGGCGGATGCCGCGCAGCGTATGAGCGCATCACTCTCAGCGCCATTGATCCCTTCGTAAACTTGCCAGAACCTTCGCTATCAGATTCATCCCCGGCGCTCCATGGGGTTACGCATTTCTCCCCTACCGACCCGGATTCAATGACACCGGCTCGACCAACCGGCTTCGCAGTGCCGGGACCGGGGATCCGCCGCTTCAAACTTGCTATCTTCGATGCGTAAGCCGCAGCGCTTTACCGATTGGGTTGACCCCAGTCGCGGTCACTTCCGCTTTCACTTGTTGCGCCCATACTGGTCAGGGACGCCCCCAATGGATCCATGGGGCTTTCACTCTGCGTATCCCGTGGTCAGCAGGGTCGTGAGCGAATGGTATCCCTGCTCTTTCAGCTTTTCGACCAAACCCTGATCAGCGGATACCCGCGAAACCACCGAGCTGATCTGTTTGTCGGTGACCGGCTCGGGCTGCAGCATCACCCAGTTCCCGGTGGCCGTGTCGATCAGCACCGCCTTGAGCCGGATGCGCATCGACTGCGTTTCATCTGGCACAAAAAAACCCACGATGGGCACCCACGAGACGGTCTTGGTGACTTCACCGGTACGCTGGGACTCGAGGACACCCCAGTAACAAAGAATCTTATCGTAACCGCCCCGTGCCGCCGCAAGGCGCAGCGACTTGGAGTACGACACAGTGGCATCCTTCAAGGTGCGCGGCCTGCCGGAGAACGGGCCGACCGTATAGCGTGCACTAAGGTCTTCCTGCATCGCGTTGTCCGGGAAGTCGGCCCCGGACTGGATAAGCAACACGTGGCTGTTCCGGGCTAGCCGTACGGCAGTCTTAGCATCCAGCGCCGCTTTGATCTCGGCGTCGGTCACTGTGCCAGAAGCATCCACGCCAAGGACGTCGAACTCTGATAATTCGCCAGCGTAACCCCCGGTAGGACCCGGGCGGTAACCGTAGGCGTAGCCAGCGTTGTAGCCGGAATTTGAGATGGAACGGGTTTCACAACCAACAAGCAGCAGGCAAGCCACTGCGGCAAAGGAAGCGAAATATTTTTTCATGAATTAAAGAACCTACCGAAATGTGACCCCCCGGCACAGATCAGGTTCCGCCGAGGTGTCCCTCGCTGACTATCATCACGGGTCCACAAGCCTGACCCGGTGCCCGCCTTCGCATGGCTCACGGCCTAGCTCGCTGAAACGTATGTCGAGTGCCGCCTGCACCTTCCCGGCGATGTCCCCACCCCTCACGCGGACCAATTTCCAGCCATTCCGCTTCGCCACCGCATCCTTGATGCGATCGATCCTCTGTTTCCGCTCGTGGTCATGGTACCGACTGTCCACTTCGATCAGTAGCCGAAGCGACGGGATCCCGAAATCGAAGAAGAAGCCCTCAAGTGGTTTCTCCTGATCAAATGGCATGCCGTAGTTGATCAACACTTGGATTGCTTCCTGCTCCAGTGGACTACGGCTTCTACGCCGGTGGCGAGTGATGTGCACCGGATCCTTGCAGCTGAAACACCGAAACACAGCGCGTCGGTCCCACTTGTGTCGCCAGATAAATTCACCAAGGCTTCGGTCTTTGAGTTTGTGACAGCGGTAACAGAATTCAGGTAGTGGCATATCTCTAGGAGAACTGCTCGCCCAACTCTTCCCATGATTGTATCACCTTTTGGAACATTGCATTACCCGCAATCACCTTAGCGTTCTTAGAAATTAATTTCTTACTGATGGTTGTATAATGACAGCTCGCCGCAAACTGGGCTTCGGTTATGCTGGCGCACCTCGCCCTGTTTCGGGACGCGCACGCGACTACGCACACGGGGGAATGCCCATGCAAGCAGGCGCTGCCAAGGGGCGAGGGAGCATCATAAGCTGCCTCAGTTAGGCAGCTGGGGCGACTCAGCGGGGTTAACCATGACCTGATTCGCGCTTGCAGACCACTGTAGCTGAAGCGGTAGCTTTCCTGTGCCGCAGGGTGCGCTCGGCATCAAGTTATGGACTTCAACTACTTATGTCCTATCAGTCCGGTTTTACGGCTCTCGTGCTATGATGCTCAATGCCCGGGTGCCCAAGGGTTGCAGTCTCGCATGTGGAGACCAAGTACTTGTGGCGTAGCCCATTTTTGAGGCGAGTAGTAGATTCTAATGTTGCGACGAACGCTAAATTTATCAGGGAGTTGTTCAATATGGCAGATGCGTGGCTTAATGCCGAAATATTAGCCGTGGAACAATGATTATGCTTTAGCGTGAACTCTACTAAGTACTCGGCGATGTGGAAAGCAAGTGCGAAATACACTTTTTGTCACAATATTTCCAGCGACGGTACATTTATAGTGTAAACAGAAACCGATGCAAATGATAATCATAATCCTATACTGTATACACCTAAAATTATATTTAGCAGTACACGAGGATTCATCGCGAAGAGGACGATTCCCGCGCAACGTAACTGGAAACTCACTGCGTGAATGCGCCCCCACTGTAGCCTGCGTTGCAGACCGAGTTTGGGAACGAACCGTGGCACCCTGACAACCGCGCTTGATCCATCTGCGCTTCGAGCGCCCCATCAACTGGGCTTGTCCCTTATGGCGCTGCCACCAACTTTTTTGTATACAGCAAAAGCTGGTGTCCACTGCCGGGGCCCGGCCACACGCTGGGCACGGTCAATCCATCGAGCTTGACCACGATTGCAGCGCAACTGCTAGTCGCGAGCGCATTGGACGCGACACGGTGATCCGTTGAACTGATCATCGCGAACACCTTAAATGACGAATGATGCCAGCCGGGGTGGATCACTCGGGCTGAGCGCTACGCCACCGACGACAGTGGCGGCAGTGCGTATTCACGGTTCAGAGGGGCAGTGATCTATCAGGTCATCATTAGGCCGGATTCACGTTCAGCCGAACTTCTGTAACCGAGAATTGATGCCGCAGCCCATTTATCCGCTTAGGAGCCTAATCTTCCCAGTTCTTGGGTCAGGTGGACCATCCCATATCAACCTCTCCCAGCTGCGCCACTACAGCGGTTCATACATCTGCAGAATCCATCGACCACGCCGCCGAGAACACTGGTCCCGGCGAGTTGCTCCCAGCCGATCGCAAGACCAGCCAGCCCCCCTTCCCCGCTGAATTTGAACAATTCGCTGCGCTGGTGGCAAAGCGTGTCGAAGAGCGTGTTACCGCTGCTATAACTGGTTTCGCCGCTCTGCCGCCAGATGCCCAAGGCGCCGTGAGGGCCCGCTTAGCAGCAAGGGCGCGTGGTTTCTTCACCGTCCGTGAGTTCGCCGCGGTCATCGGACGACATGCGCAATTCGTAAGCGATCGTTGCGCCGCCCGCGTGATCCACACCCTCTGTGGCGGCAAACCATACAGGATTCCGCTGACTGAAGAAACACTTTGGAATAAGCTGGACCCATGAAACCAGCTGAGTCGAATCGCTCACCTGATACTACCGCTAGTCATATCGAAAGCGTGGCTATCGAAGTCGGAGTGATTGACAGGTATCGGCGAGCGTCGGCCTTGGTCGCGACGCCTTCGTAGATCCCAGTCGTGGTCGTGTTTTTATGCTGCATCAAATAGGAGACGAGCGGGAGGTTCTTGGTCTCAGCTAGCATGTAGCTTGCGAACGAATGTCGCCAAATGTTCTTTATAAATTGAACATTGGCGCGAACGAAAGCTTCTCTCTTCTCCTCACGGTATTGCAGGAACGTCATCGACCAACAGCCGACCGGCGCATGTTCCAGCCATGCCCAAAGGCAGTCAGGGTGTCCTTGTCTGAACTTCCTCTTGCCACTCTTGTGAATCGAACCGGGGATCTCAATTCCGCGGTCCTCGAAATTCAGATTCTCCCTCTGAATCCGTCCTGCCGATGAGTACCGCAAGCCTCCGAACGCCTCCAGAGCTATTCGACCGATCACTCTCTCGTCCCGGTTTGCTCGGAAAAACCTGATGGCGTCATTGATGGGGATGACAGATACGTCTTTCTCTTCGACCTGCGGTGCCACGACCAGCTCGCAGGGGTTGCGCGAAATCCACCCTTCACGTCGAGCTCGGTCGAAAAAAGTATTCAGGTCTTTCCGATGGTGGCGTTTTGTGAGGACGTCCATTGGTTCACCAGTCCGGTCGTTAGACAGGGAGGCGAGCCAATTCCGAACGTGATCAGCCGTGATCTCGTCCAAGCGCATTCCGCCATACGCGCCGCAAAATCGAACCACCAGATGCTTTTTCCAATGTCTGAGCGTGTCACCGGATACGATCTTCTCGGTTGCCCGAAGCGCCAGATACTTCTGGACAGCTTCGTTCACCGTTATTCCGATTGCGCCATGGGTTCCAACGCCTTGGCGCGATGCCACCCATTCCCGACCAACAGTGAGGGGTGTCTGTATTCACCCCTACGATCTCCTGAAACTCTTTGTAGCGAGCCCATCGCACCGGATCGAAGTCGAGAATAGCGCTGCCATGCTTTTGCCGCTTTTCAGCCAGTGCCTTTGCTGCCAGTTTCCGCTTCTTCTTATCCGAGAAACTCTGCTTGTGCTTCCTGCCTTTCTCATCGCGCCAAACCAAATGAAACGGCTTTTTGGGGCGGTCTGCCCGGTATTCGTAGAAAATGCCGGTCGGTGGCACCCAAGGCCGGGGGACTCTGGGGGGCCTATCTGGGGGATGTCTGGGGGACACGGGGGACGTATTCTGACCTATTCCGACTTAGTCAAACCTCAAAGTCTCACCTATGAGAGACTGATTTAAAGGAAAATTGGTCGGGCCGGTGAGACTCGAACTCACGACCCCTTGCACCCCATGCAAGTGCGCTACCAGGCTGCGCCACGGCCCGAACCAAGAACCCAAAAAGAAGAGGCATGCGCCCGGACGACGCAAGGGTATTCTCGACCGAAGCCTGGCGGGTTGGATTTGGCGGTTTTGCCAGGAGGAGGCTAGCCGGGCGGAAGTCCGGCAGCCTCCTAGACTCGCGGGCCGCGGGGACGGGAGGTTCAACGAGCGCTCCGGCGGGCCTAACCGAGCGCCTCCAGCCGCGCGGTGGCCTCGTCCCGAAACCGCCGGACCAGCTCGAGCACGTAGGTTTTCACGTCCAGCGAGTCCACCCGCGTCAGGACCGTGAGGTCCATCGCGAACGTGAGCGCCCGACTGGCGTCGGTGGAGTGCGCCGTGAAGAAGCTGGCATTGGCGGCGCGGCGGCCCAGCGTCGCCCGGTCATAGTGTTTGCCGCCGGCGATCTGGGACTTGAAGACCGCGAGCAGGTCCTGCGCGAGTCGCGGCCGGTCGGATACGTCGAGCGCCACCTTTTCGCTGTCCGGCAGCCAGTCGAGATCGCGCCAGACCTCGCAGCCCAGCACCTGCCTCGGCCGCTGCTCCCGGGGCAGCGACCGAATCGCCTCCAGGGTGCGCAGGAACACCGCGACGTGGGTGTCGTGCTTGTCCATCGGATTGTGAACGTAGACGATCTCCGGCCGGCAGCCGGCCAGGATCTGCGCCAAGTCTGCCCGAACCGCGGCGCAGCCCGATGACTTGACCGCGGCGCTCGGATGCCCCAGCTGGACCTGAATGCTGTAGCCGCCGAGTCGCGCGGCCCGACGTTGCTCGCGGCGGCGGATGTCCTGCATCTCCTCGTCGCTGATCCGGGCGAAGCGCCCGGTGCGCGGGCTGCCGGCGCCGTTGGTGACGACGACGCCCGAAAACCACCGGTCGTCGCGACCGAAGCATCCGGCGATGCCGTGGTAGGCCATGATTTCCACATCGTCCTGGTGGGCGCCAATGCAAAGGTGGGTGGTGCGGGCGAGCGCGGCGGCCGGATCAAGGCCCGACGGCACATAGACGTCAGCTTGGGGCAGACTGAATTTCATAGGCTGGTGCCGCCGATGCTGGACCCCTGACTGCGAAAGCACAACCCCCGTCCGGCCGTTCAGGGCATTCGGTCTGTTTCCCGCGAATTCCCTGGCGCGGCTCCGCCGCCCTTTCGACAAGGCACTGAGCAGAGTCGAAGGGCAACCGAATGCGATCATGAGATTTCGCCCACGAATCGACACGAATCTGCACGAATGGCCGAAGGCGGAGATTCGTGTTTATTGGTGTGCATTCGTGGGCCACAATCGTCTGCTTCGCGAAACAGCTTGTGGCGCCCCGTTTGCCGGCCGACAACTGAATCCAACCTTCCCCATTATGTTTACCCAACTCGCCGATCGACGCGAGCGCCTGGCGGCCGGGCTTCGCCTGACCGATGAAATCCTGCTCATCGGAGCCGGTCTGCCCGTGGCGCTGCCCGAAAACACCGACCAGACCTATCCTTTCCGCGCCCACAGTGAGTTCTTTTACGTCACCGCCTTGGAATGTCCCGGCGCCATCGTGGCGTTTGACCCGCAGGAGGGGCCGCGAACCGGCTGGAAACTGTTTGTGCCGGAGGTGACGGAAGCCGAACAGGTCTGGGAAGCCCGGAAACAGACCGCGGGGGAGCCATTGGCCGCGCTGCCGGCCTGGATTGCCACGCGGCGGGATCATCCGGTGATCCAGCTCGGCGCGCCCCTCCCGGGCGTGCGCGCCGACGAGGCGCTCACCGTCAGGATCCGCGAGGCCTTCACCCATGCCCGCCGTCCGAAGGATGAACTGGAAATCGCGACCATGCACCGGGCCGCGGCCGCCACGGCCGCCGGTTATGCCCGGGCCGTCGCAATCATCGCCCCCGGCGTCACCGAGCGGGCGATCCAGATCGAGCTGGAGGCCGGGTTTTTCCGCCACGGGGCGACGCGCACCGGCTATGGCACGATTGTCGGCACCGGCCCGAATTCCGCCGTGCTGCACTTCGAGCCGACCGGCCGCGCCGCGCGCGAGGGCGAATTTGTCCTGATCGATGCCGGAGCGGAGATCGACCGCTACGTGATCGATGTCACCCGCACCTACGTGGCCGGCCCGCCGTCGCCCTTCCAGCGCGATCTCTACCAGGTCGTCCTCGCCGCCCAGGAAAAGGCCATCACCCGCTGCCGCGCCGGCGCCGAGTGGCGCGACGTGCACCTGCAATGCGCGGTCGACCTGACCGCCGGCCTCGTCTCCCTTGGCCTGATGCGCGGCTCCGCCGAATCACTCGTGGAGCAGGAAGCGCACCTGCTTTTCTTCCGCACGGCCTTGGCCACCTGGTCGGCCTCGGCGTGCGCGATGCGAGCGGCACCCTCCCCGGCCGGCCGCGATCAGCCCGGCCCAGCCTCAAGAGCCTGCGCCTGGATGTCCCGCTCGCGCCGGGCTTCGTGGTCACCGTCGAACCCGGCCTGTATTTCATTCCCGCCCTACTCAACGATCCCCAACGGCGCGACCGCTTTCGCGACGCCGTGGCGTGGGACCAGGTCGAGCCCCACCTCGGGGCCGGCGGGGTGCGGATCGAGGACAACGTGCTCGTGACCGCCGGCGCGCCCGAGGTGCTGACGGCCGCCATCCCCAAGGCGCTGTAAGCGGACGGGAGGACACGCCGGTTGCTGCGCCGCGGCGGGCGCCGGCGAGCCGGCGCGGCCTAAATCGGCCAACCGGGAAATCGAGAAACACCGAGATCGGTCTGCCAATTTCCCGCTTTGGCTGCGTTTAGCAGGCATCCTCGCCCGTACGCGTGAATCCGGCTTAATTGACCCGCGCTCCCTTCCGCATCCCCAGTCCCACGATGGCCAGCGAAACCAGCGCGCTGGCCGGCATCAGCCCGGCCGCCAGGAGCGGGCTCATGCGACCCGCGGCCGCCACACCGACCGCAATCAGGTTGTAAGCAACGGCAAAGCCGAGCACCCACTGCTGGGCGCGGGCCCGGAGGCGATCGACGGCCAGGAGCTCCCGGATGCCGCCAATCCCGCGGCCGAGGTAATAGAAATCCGCCTTCGATTCGAGCGCGCCGCGATGGACCATGGGCGTGCCGCGGCAATGGGCGGAATTGAAGGCCAGGCTGTCGTTGGCGCCGTCGCCCAGCATGAGCGTGTCCCGGTCGTCGTGGCGCCGTACCCAGTCCGCTTTGCCTTCGGGGGAAACATCGCCGGCGCCATTCTCCGGCGGCAGCCCGAGTTCGCGCGTCAGCGCGTCGACCTTGGCCTGGTGATCGCCGCTGAGAATGAAAACCTCCCGGCCCGCCGCCCGCAAGGCGGCGATCTCGACCCGCGCGTCCGCCCGCACGGTGTCGGCAAAGCGGAAGCGCGCCAGCACGGCCCCA
This sequence comes from uncultured Verrucomicrobiae bacterium, assembly GCA_963722225.1. GTDB lineage: Bacteria > Verrucomicrobiota > Verrucomicrobiia > Opitutales > Opitutaceae > Fen-1467. The sequence goes on along the minus strand of CAVRNM010000317.1, from coordinate 1,396 downwards.
TTCCGGCAGAATTCCGTCTGGCCGGCTTCCCCATCGCCCTCCGGCTCCGTTCCGCCAATCACGCCACGCGTTCCCGGCCCCGCCTCCCCCATCCGTTCCGCCTCGGGCAGGCCCGTCACCCCGGGCGACCCGGGCCTTTCCGCTGCGCCGCGCCATCCCGGCCGGCCGAGCGTCCAGCGATTCCCGCCCGACCGCAGACCGACGCCGTAACCAATTTCTTCATACACGCCGGCCTCCGCCGGGAGGGACGCGGATCCCGCGCCGTCCCCGCCGCCGGGTCCGCCCAGCAGGAGCGCCTCATACAGGCCCAGGCTGACCGGATGGGGGTTGTCGCGGACGAGGGCCAGCAGCGCGCGCTGGTCGGCGGCGGCCAGCGCTGCCAGCGCCTCCGGGTTGGCCAGTCCGGGCGACTCCAGCGTGAGGGTGCCCGTCTTGTCGAAGATGATCCGGCGCACCCGGCCCAGCCGCGCCCACAAGTCGTTCTCGCGCACGAACACGCCGGCCCGACGCAGCGCGGCGACGGCCATCTCGTCGGCGAGCGGCAGGGCGAGCCCGATCGCGCACGGGCACGAGACCACGAGGACGGACAGCGCCACCGCCAGCGCCCGGGGCGCGTCGCCGGTGGCAACCGTCCAGGCGACCCCGGCCGCCAGCGCCAGGCCGATGATGCCGGCCAGATACCCCTGGATGATCCGCTCGAACCGGCGGTGCCGGAAGCCGGGCCGGACCTCGCCCTGCAGCAATTTCGCGAGCAACGATTCGCTCCACGTCTGCAGGGCCTCCAGTCGCGCCTCGCCGCGGGTGACGTTCACCGCGCCGGCCGGAACGCGCTGACCGGCATGAAACAGCCGCGGCGCGGACTCGCCGTTGATCCAGGCCGTCGTGAAGACTCCATCCCGGGCGACCAGCCGGCCCTCGACGGGCACCGTGTGTCCCGTCGGGATGCCAAATAACTGGCCAGTCTGCAGCGCGGCCACGGCCACCAGCGGGGCACCGGAGCCAGGTCCACGCCGTTGCATTTCGTCTTGCTCTGGGTTGTCGCCAGTCACGAGGTGGCGAGCGTTGTCTTCAACGCGCCCAGCGCGTCTTGGAGACAAGCCGCTCCACCTCGGCGGCAGGAGATCGGCTGAACCGGTCGAGCCCGCCGTACTACCACCCCCAGCAGCGCCATACACCCGTACGGCCGGCAGACCGAGTTGGTTCCGGAGCAGCCGGCGCCGGTTCCGCTCCACCGCGGAGACCTGGGCCCACCGACCGACCAGCATCAGCAGGATGAACGACCCGACAAAGTCAAAATACACCAACCGGCCGTCCATCACCAACCATCCATAAACCGACCCGGCATAGGCCCCGAGGATGCCAGCACAGGAACTGAACGAAGTAGACGAGAACAGTA
>CAVRNM010000316.1:0-14541 GCA_963722225.1 uncultured Verrucomicrobiae bacterium | reverse complement strand
CATTGTTGGGGAACGGTAGTCGGAGACGCGGGTCCGCTTGATGAAGCCGAGGTGGGAGACGGTGATGACGCAGCCCTCGTTGGGAACACGTCCTCCATGCGAAACTCACCCGCAGCGAGCGCGATCTCGGTGCGGCGGGGCGAGGTGTACTTCGCCTTCAGGGCCACGAGCTCCTGCCGGATGAGGGCCAGCAGCTTGGCCTCCGACTCCAGGATGCCGCGCAGCTCCATCGACCAGCTTGATCAGCTCGAGGTATTCGGCCTCGATCTTGTCGCGCTCCAGGCCGGTGAGCTGGTACAGGCGCAGTTCGAGGATGGCGTCGGTCTGGCGCTCGGTCAGGGGATACCGGGCCTCAGCTTGACCTTGGCCTCCTCGCGGTTGGCCGAGGCGCGGATGATGCGGACGAAGTCGTCGAGGTTGTCGAGGGCGATCTTGTAGCCCTCGAGGATGTGGGCGCGGTCCTCGGCCTGCCGCAGGCGGAACTGGGTGCGGCGGGTGATGACGTCGCGCCGGTGCTCGAGGTAGCACTCGAGGAGCTCCTTGATGTTCATCTGCTTGGGCCGCTTGCGGTCGAGGGCCAGCAGGATGACGCCGAAGGAGGTCTCGAGGGCCGTCTTCTGGAAGAGCTGGTTGATGACGACCTTGGCCTGCTCGCCGCGCTTGAGCTCGATGACGATGCGGGTGTTCTCGTCGGACTCGTCCCGCAGGTCGCGGATGCCGTCGATCTGCTTTTCGGAGACGAGCTCCGCGATGCGGGTACCAGGGTCGAGCGGTTCACGTTGTAGGGGATCTCGGTGATGACGATCTGCTCCATCCCGCCCTTGAGCTCCTCGGTGTGGGCCTTGCCCCGGATGCGGACGATGCCCCGGCCGGTCCTGAGGTAGGCTGAGGATGCCCTCGCGGCCCGCGATGACGCCGCCCGTGGGGAAATCGGGGCCCCTGACGATGTCGCAGATCTCGTCGACCGAGATTCGCGGGCCGGTCGATGACCGCGCAGGCGGCGTCGATGATCTCGTCCAGGTTGTGGGGCGGGATGTTGGTCGCCATGCCGACCGCGATGCCGGTCGAGCCGTTCATCAGCAGGTTGGGCAGGGCCGCGGGCAGGACCGTCGGGCTCGGTCGTCGACTCGTTGTAGTTGGGGACGAAATCGACCGTGTCCTCGTCGATGTCCGCAGCAGCTCCTCCGCGATCTCGTTCAGCCGGCACTCGGTGTACCGGTAGGCGGCCGGCGGATCGCCGTCGACCGAGCCGAAATTGCCCTGGGGATCGATCAGCGGGTAGCGCATCACCCAGGTCTGGGCCAGGCGCACCAGGGTGTCGTAGACCGAGGCGTCGCCGTGCGGGTGGTAGTTCTTCAGCACCTCGCCGACCACGCTTGGCGCACTTGTTGAAGGGCCGGTTGTGCAGCAGCCCCTCCGCAGCATCGCGTAGAGGATGCGGCGCTGCACCGGCTTGAGGCCGTCGCGGGCGTCCGGCAGCGCGCGGGAGATGATGACCGACATCGAATAATCGATGTAGGCCGTCTGCATGATGTCGGTGATGTTGGCCGAGGAGAGCTTTTCGGAGGCGGTGTACACGGGGGTGCGCGGGCGCGGGGGGGGGGCGGGGCCGCTCAGACATCCAGATATTGGACGTTGAGCGCGTTGTCCTCGATGAACTGGCGGCGGGGCGGCACCTCGTCGCCCATGAGGAGGGTGAACAGGGCGTCGGCCTTGGCGGCGTCGTTGATCGAGACCTTGAGCAGCCGGCGCTTGTCCGGGTCCATGGTGGTCTCGAACAGCTGCTTGGGGTTCATTTCACCCAGGCCCTTGTAGCGCTGGATGGTAGAGCCCGTTGCGGCCGTTGGTTGCGGATCTGGGCGACGATTTCGAAGCGGCGCGAACAGCTCCGTCCGCGCCTCGCTCTTCTGGCCCAGGTTCTCCGTCACGACGAACGGCGGCTCCTCGGAGCGGGCGTAAGCGGTCGACGCCCGGCCCGCTTGGCGATGGCGCCGAGCAGCTTGGTCATCTCCGTGCCCTCGAAGATCTCTGGATCGTGATCCGGCGCGACGGCGGGCTCGCGCGCCGGCGGCTTGGCCGCGCCGGCTCGGGCTGCTCGAACAGTCGGCGTCGAGCCCGTGCGCCTGGTCGAACCGCGCGCGGGCCGTCTCATTCCGCCAGGAATTCGTGGGATTCCTTGTTGCCCTCGCGGATGCGCGCGACGTAGCGCGGCAGTTGTGCGTCCGCGATCGTGGAGGTCCAGATACTCGGCCAGCGAGGCGCCGTAGCGGGTGACGCCGGCGCCCAGCTTCTCCAGGGCGGCCAGGGATTCGACGATCTTGTCGATTTGCGCGAGGCGAAGTTGGTCTGGTCGCGGAGACGGGTCAGCGTGACGTCCTCGGACCCCAGTTCCAGGAGGATGCGGTTGAGCTGTTCGTCATTGTCGATGTATTGCTCGCGCTTCTTGCGCTTGATCTTGTAGAGGGGCGGCTGGGCGATGTAGACGTAGCCGCGATCGAGGAGGCCGCGCATCTGCCGGTAGAGGAACGTGAGGAGCAGGGTGCGGATGTGCGAGCCGTCGACGTCGGCGTCGGTCATGATGATGATCTTGTGGTACCGGGCCTTTTCGCCGTCGAAGGCGGATTCGTCCTCGCCGGCGCCGATGCCGGTGCCGATCGCGGTGATGAGGGTGCGGATTTCCTCGTTGTTGAGGACCTTGTCCAGCTGGGCCTTCTCGCTGTTGATCAGTTTGCCGCGGAGCGGCAGGATGGCCTGGTAACGACGGTCGCGGCCCTGCTTGGCCGAGCCGCCGGCGGAGTCGCCCTCGACGATGTAGAGCTCGGTGAGGCTGGCATCGCGCTCGGAGCAGTCCGCGAGCTTGCCGGGCAAACCGCCGCCCGACAGCGCGCCCTTGCGGATCGTTTCGCGCGCCTTGCGGGCGGCCTCGCGGGCGCGCGCGGCGTTGAGGCACTTGTCGATGACGCGCCGGGCGATCGACGTTTCCTTCTCGAACAAAAACTTCAGCTTCTCGCCGACAATCTTCTGGACGATGCCGTCAATCTCGGAGTTGGAGAGCTTCGTCTTGGTCTGACCTTCGAACCGGGGCTCCGACAGCTTCACGGACACCACCGCCACCAGCCCTTCGCGCACGTCGTCGCCGGTGATCCCGGGATCCTTCTCCTTGATCAGGTTGTTGGCCTTGGCAAAGTTGTTGATGACCCGCGTCAGGGCCGTGCGGAAGCCGGACAGGTGCGTGCCGCCCTCCAGATTGAAGATCGAGTTGGCGTAGGCGAAGATCTGGTCGTTGTACGAGTCGTTGTACTGCATCGCCACATCCACCACCGTGCCGGCCTTGGCCGGATCCTCGTTGGGCACGGTGTCGGTGAAGGTGATGGGTTTGTCGTGCAGGACGATCTTGTTGCGGTTGAGAAACCGGACGAATTCGGTGATGCCGTCCTTGAACAGGAAACGCTCGCTGCTTCTGGGCCCGCTCGTCGCTCAGGTCGATGAAGACGCCGGGGTTGAGGAAGGCCAGCTCACGGAGCCGGTTGGCGAGGATCTCGTATTTGAACTCCCGGGTCAGGAGAAAGATCTCCGGGTCGGGCTTGAAGGTGATCTTCGTCCCCGTCTTCTTGGTCTCCCCGAGCACCGTCATCTTCTGCACGGTCTTGCCCTGCGCAAAGCGCATGTGGTAGACGCGGCCATTGCGGCGCACCTCGGCCTCGAACCATTCGGAGACGGCATTGACGCATTTTGCCCCGACCCCATGCAGGCCGCCGGACACCTGGTAGGCGCCCTTGCCGAATTTCCCGCCGGCATGAAGATTGGTCAGGACCAGCTCCAGCGCAGGGATCTTGTAGACCGGATGCAGATCGACGGGGATGCCGCGCCCGTTGTCCTCGATCGAGCAGGAGCCGTCGAGGTGAATGGACACCGTGATTTGCGAGGCGAAACCGGCGAGCGCCTCGTCGACGGAGTTGTCGACGACCTCGAAGACGCAGTGGTGCAGCCCCCGCTCCATCGTGTCTCCGATGTACATGTCCGGGCGCTTCCGCACGCCCTCGAGACCCTCGAGCTTCTGGATTTTTGAAGCGTCGTAGTCGGCGGCTCCAGCTTGGATTCTGCTCAGGTTTTGCGGGTCTTCTTGATCGGGCATGCGGAGGAAATTACTCGCCGGGAATAAAGAGAAAATTGTCTTGGAAAATGCGTCTACCGACAACGTTTTTCTTTCCTCTTTTGGGCTAACTCCTAATTTTGAGTTGCCAGCTAAGGATAATCGTGTAAGTAGCTGGCATCTTGAAGCTTTCAGTGAAGGTTGATTATGCCTGCCGGGTCTTGGCGCAACTTGCCCGCCACCACGGTGAGGAGCGCCTCGCCCATATCGAGGAGCTGGCTGAGATTGAGGCGGTCCCGGCCAACTATCTGGTGCAGATTTTGAGCGAGCTTCGCAATGGCGGACTGATCACAAGTCGGCGCGGAAAGCAGGGGGGCTATGCCCTCGCCCGGGCTCCGGATAAGATCACGCTGTACGACATCGTGAAGCTCATCGAGGGCGACCATCTGGAGCTCGGCGGGAATGCTGACGGCCAGTCCGGAAAACGGGTCCAGCAGGTCTGGCGCGAGATCCGCGCCACGCTGGAGACCAGGTACCGGAGCTACACGCTCGAGATGCTGGTGCCGCGCGGGCCCGGAGAAATGTATTACATCTAGGATTCTTCCGCGGCGAGAATCCTATTTGACCGGACCTGACGCAGCGGCAAAGTGGGACGCCGATGCCGACACCCACGGTTGAGAAGCTTCTCATTCTGCAGGATCGCGACCAGAAGCGGCTGGCGCACGAAAGTTTGCTGCGGGCGATCCCGCGCGACATTGCCGCGACCGAGCAAAAGATCGCCGGAGAGCAGACGGCGTTGGAAGCCGCCCGGGGCGAATTGCAGCAGCTGGAACTGAAGAAAAAGGCGCTGGAAAACGAGATTGGTGCCGCGAATGAGCAGGTGGGCCGGTACCGGAGCCAGCAGCTCCAGGTGCGGAAGAACGACGAATACCAGGCGCTGGGCGTTGAGATCGGGCATGCGCAATCCGCCATCGGCGCCCTGGAGGAGCAGGAGCTTGAAGTGATGTATGCAATCGACGAGGCTAGGAGGAAGCTGGCCGCCGCCGGGGAGGAGCTGAAGCAAAACGTCAGCGGGCACGAGGCGCGCATTCGCCTCCTGCGCGAGCGCGAGGCCGGGCTGCAAGGCGAGCTCCAGTCCGTCCAGGCATCGGTCGCGGCGGCGCGGGAAGGGCTCGAGGATTCGGTGCAGCGGCTCTACGACCGGCTCGCCGGCAAGCCCGGCCTGCCTGTGGTTGTGGCCATCCGCGAGGGCAAATGCGACGGATGCCACCTCAAGATTTCCTCCAACGTCGAGAGCGAAACCCGCAAGGCTGACAAGGTGGTGACCTGCGACCAGTGCGGCCGCATCGTGTATTGGGAATCGTAGGAATTGGCCGGACGCAACGTCGGGCCAATTCCTGAATCTTCGGAGCGGAACGGCATCCGGCTCAGCCCAAAGCCGGGCCCGGCTGGCAAAGGGGCGCCTTGCTTCTTTCTTCTTCCATCTTCATTGTAACCGGCTTGGTCTTGGGGCCAGATCGTCGCTCCGTTCTTTGGAAACATCCCGACGGCGCGGGTAATGCCGCGCCCAGTGCGCCTGCATTCCGGGGCAACCCGGGCCTTGCAGGCGGTACGGAGAGGAAAGTCCGGACACCGTTGGGCAGGATTCCCGGCAAGAAACGTTGACGCGCCGGTCCGGTTGGCCGCAAGGCCGCCGACCGGAGGCGCTTCTGCTCAAGCCGGGGCGCGGCGGGTCAAGCCGCCGCGACGGATAGTGCCACAGAGAATATACCGCCCTTTGCTGGCGAGAGTGAAAGGGAAGAGTGAGAGGGGAAGCCCTTTCACTTTCACCCTCACCTTCACTCGCACAGGGGCAAGGGTGAAAAGGTGGGGTAAGAGCCCACCGCGCCGGCAGTAATGCCGGTGGCAGGGAAAACCCAATCCGGTGCAAGACAAAATAGGGGACTGGACGGCCCGTCCTGGAGTCCCGGGTATGTCGCATCCTCCCACGCTCGCTCCGCGGGTGGTGGAGGGCGGGTCCCGCAAGGGACCTGAGAGAAATGACGGTCCACCCGGCGCAAGCCGGGTACAGAATCCGGCTTACGGCCCCAAGACCATCCCCTGCGCCGGCCGGGGGCGAAGGAATTCGACCTTGACTCGTCTGGGGGCGTCTGAGTCTGTACCCCCTTACCCATGGCCAACACAAAATCCGCCATCAAGAACGCCCGCAAGTCCACCCGGCGCATGCTGCGCAACAAGGCGGTGAAGACCCGCCTCAAGACACTGGCCAAGCAGCTGGAAGCCGCCACGAAGTCCGCCGATGCCGCGGCCGCCAAGAGCGCCGCGATCGCCTACGTCGCCGCGAGCGACAAAGCGGTGCGAAGCGGTGTTGTGCATGCGAATGCCGCCGCCCGGGTGAAGGCCCGCACGGCGAAGTTGGTGTTCGCCAAGTAAGGCGGGCGCTCATGCATTGCCGCCCCCGCTGCCTCCGGGCCGCGGGGGTTTCTGTTTTGGCGGGTCATCAATCGGACGTAACGCGCCCGGGCCGTTCACCCGCCGCTGTCGGTGGCGAGAGCCGGCATTCGCCCGGTGCCGATGGTTGCAGGGTTGAAGCCGGGCGATGATGTGCCCAGGCTGCCGGTGCGCATGCCACCCCGTCTTCAATTGCTGCCTTGGGACCGGCCGTTGCTGCCGCAGGCCGTCGAGTTGCTGGCGCGGGGCTGGCCGGGCGGGCGACCGCTGGATCTGTCTGACCTTCTGGTCGTGGTTTCGACGCGCCAGTCGGGGCGGCGATTGCGCGAGGGGCTGGCGGCGTTGGCGGCGGCGCGGGGACAGGCGGTGTTCTCGCCGCAGGTGGTCCTGCCGGACAGCCTGGTGACCCCCAGCGGACCGGAGACCACGGCGGCTTCCCGGCTCGAGTCCTTGCTGGCGTGGACCAAGGTTCTGCTCGAGATCGACTTGAACGAATTCAGGGAGGTCTTCCCGATTGATCCGCCTAGCCGGACGTTTGCGTGGGCGGTGCGATTGGCGGGGAAATTCGCCCAGCTCAAGGCCGGACTGGGCGAAGCCGGGCTGCGGCTGACAGAGGTGGGACCGTGGGCGGGCGAAGGTTTCGAGGAAGCCTTGCGTTGGGAGCAGATCGGCGAATTGGAGCGCAGGTATGCGGAAAAGTTGAGCGCGTCAGGCCGGACCGACGTCCAGGACCTGGCCTTGGCGGCGGCGGGTGAGTCGCAGCTGCCCGCCGGAATCCGCCGCATCGTGATGCTGGCCGTGCCGGATCCGCTTCCCTTGGCCGTGAGAATGCTGGCGGCGTGCGCCCGGGCAGTTCCCGTTGACGTGGTGGCTTATGGCCCGGCAGACGGGGAGACTCTGTTTGACGCGTGGGGACGCCCGCGCACCGAAGCATGGACGACGCGGGAGCTGGAACTGGAGAGCTTCGAACAGCACGTGCATCTGTGCGCGGACCCGATGGCGCAGGCCGGCCGGGTGGTCGACGCGGCGCGGCGTTACGGCTCCTCCGAGGGAATGCTGGCGGTCGGCGTCGCCGACTCCGAGGTGCTGCCGTTTTTGGAGAATGGGCTGCGGAGCGCCGGTTTCGCGACCTTTGCGCCCGAGGGGCGGCCGTTCCGGCAGGAGGCTTTCTTTGCCTTGCTGGAGGCCCTGGCCGCCGTGGCGCGGGAACGGTCGTTCGAGGCCGCGTCGTCCCTGGCGCGTTGCCCCGACGTTCTTGCCTTTCTCGCCGACGGGACCGGTTCCGGCGGTTCGACAGCGCGGCTGCTCGCCGGACTCGATGAACTCCGGTCCCACCATCTTCCTCCCACACTGCGCGCGGCTGAGGCCCATTTGCCCGGCCTCGAACCGGAGTATCCTGAATTGCCGTCGGCGGTCGGCAGATTGGCCGGGATCGAGGCGATGCTCACGCAGGGTTCATTTCCTGACAACGGGGTCCGTGCGCTTGGTCTGGTTTTCGGTCATCGCTGGCTCGACTTCGCCCGGACGGGAGACGCGCGGCTGGCGGAAATGGCGGAAGCGTGGCGGGATCTGCTCCGCCAGGCGGTTGCCGCCGGGCCGCTGGCTGGCGAACTGGCCACGAACGACTGGTGGGAGCTCGCGCTGCCGCTGTTTGGCGACGGGCGCCGCTTCGACGACAAGCCGGCCGGCGCCGTCGAGCTCCAGGGATGGCTGGAGTTGCTTTGGGAGGACGCGCCGCACCTCGTGGTCGCCGGCTTGAATGACGGGCGGGTGCCGGAAGCCATCATCGGCGACCTGTTTCTGCCGGAGGCGCTGCGAGAGAAACTCGGTCTGAAAACCAACGCCGCCCGCCTGGCCCGCGATGCCTACCTCTTGCAGGCGCTGGCCGCCGGCCGGGCGCGCGGCGGCCGGCTGGACCTGCTTTTCGGCAAGACGTCTGCGGCCGGTGATCCGCTGCGTCCCTCGCGCTTGCTCTTTCGCTGTTCCGACGCCGAATTGCCGCAGCGCGTGGCGTTCCTTTTCCGGCCGGCCGATGCGACCCGCGCCACCCTGGCCTGGCAGCGGGCCTGGCTGCTGCAACCGCGGGAGGAGGCGGCGCCGCAGCGGCTTTCGGTCACGGCTTTTCGCGACTACCTGAAATGTCCCTTTCGCTTCTATTTGGCGCGGGTGCTGGGCATGCATCCGGTCGATGCGGCGAAGACCGAGATGGACGCGCTGGATTTCGGTGATTTATGCCACGGGGCGCTTGAGGCGATGGGCCGCGAGCCGGCGCTGCGCGACTGCACCGAGGCGGGCCTGCTGCGCGAATTCCTGCTGGCGGAACTCGATCGGATTGTGCGCGTCCGTTTTGGAGGCCAGCTCGCGCTGCCGCTGATCGTGCAGCTGGAGTCGGCCCGGCAGCGGCTGGCCAAGGCCGCCGAGGTCCAGGCGCGCGAACGGGCCGAGGGGTGGGTGATTGAATTGGCCGAGTGGCGGTTTCCGGATGTTCCGGCCCGGGCGCTGGGCGGGCTGGTGGTGCGGGGCAAGATCGACCGGATCGACCGCCATGAGGGAACCGGGGCCTGGCGCGTGCTCGATTATAAGACTTCCGACCGGGCGGTGACTCCGCGCGAAGCGCATTGCCGGCGGGCCGGCCGGTCGCCGGGGAATGCCCGGGTTCCGGAAATGGCGCGTTTCACCATCGAGGGCGCGGAGCACGTCTGGATCGATCTGCAACTGCCGCTTTACCTGTGGGCGCTGGAACAGGAGAACTCCGCCGATTGGCCGGCGTCCCGCGTGGCCTGCGGCTATTTTCATTTGCCGAAGGTCATCGGTGAAACGGGCGTGGCGGTGTGGAGCGACTATTCCGCCGCCTGGCATGCCGCCGCGTTACGCTGCGCCGAGGCCGTGGCGAAGGCGATCTCGGCGCGACGCTTCTGGCCGCCCGCGGAGCGCGTGGACCCTGACGATTTCGCCGCCCTGTTCCACCACGGATTCGCGGAAAGCGTGGCGGGGCAATTCGCGCACGCGGGGGAGGACCGGCCGTGACCCCTGTCGGCAACGTGATGATTCTGGCGTCCGCGGGGTCGGGCAAGACGTACGCGCTGACCAACCGGTTCATCCGGCTTCTGGCCCGCGGGGTGGCGCCGGAACGGATCGTGGCGCTGACGTTCACCCGCAAGGCCGCGGGCGAGTTCTTCGACGAGATCCTGAACAAGCTGGCGGTGGCGGCGCGGGATCCGGCGCGGGCGGCCGCGCTGGCCCGCGAAATCGACGGACCCGGCCTCGGTTGCGCCGGCTTCCTCAAGCTGCTGCGCGCGGTGACGGACGCGATGCACCGGCTCAACCTTGGGACGTTTGACAGCTTCTTCGCGCGCCTGGTGCGCAATTTCCCCCTGGAACTCGGCCTGGCGGGCGATTTCGAGATCCTGAACGAGTCCGCGGTCGCGATCGAGCGGGCGAGGGTGACCCGCCGCATCTTCGCCGGTGCGGGAACACTGACCGAAGCCCAGCGGGCGTTCATTGAGGCGTTCAAGCGGGCGACGTTCGGAGCCGAGGAAAAGCGGCTGGGCCACCATCTCGACCGGTTCCTCGATCAGTACCAGGAGATTCATCTCTCGGCGCCCGATCCGGCTTGTTGGGGCAATCCGGATCGCATCTGGCCGGACGGGTGCCCCTGGCTGGAGGCGGCCGGCGGGCGTTCCGCTGCCGCGCGCTCGCTCCGGGCTGTTCTGGCCGGGGAGACAATGTCGGACGGGCAGCGCCGGCGCTGGGAGGAGTTTTTTGCCGCGCTCGATGAGTGGGCTCCGGGTGGGACGCTCCCGGCCCCGGTGGCGTATATTCTCCAGAATGCCTTCAAGGTTTGGAGCGATCTGCAGCGCGGCGCGGCAGAGATGGTGGTCGAGCGCCGCCGGCAGCAGCTCCCGCCGGACGCCGGCGCGGCCTTGCTGGCGGTGGTGAGCGCGGTCGTGGGGGCCGAATTCGGGCGCCGCCTGGAAATGACCCGCGGGATCCATGCGGTGCTGCGGGCCCACGAGACGTTTTATCACGAACTCGTGCGGCGGTCAGGCCGGCTGACCTTTGCCGATGTACAACGGCTGCTGCTGCCGACGGCCGGCGCGCCGCGGCTGGCCGCCGAACGGACGCCGGCGGAGACCGAAGACGGCGACGCCCGGCTGTTCATCGATTTCCGACTGGATGCTTGTTTCGAGCACTGGCTCCTGGACGAATTCCAGGACACGAGCTTCGGCCAGTGGAGCGTGTTGCGAAATCTGATCGACGAGGCGGTGCAGGACCCGAGCGGCCGCCGCAGCTTCTTTTACGTGGGGGATGTGAAGCAGGCGATCTTCACCTGGCGCGAAGGCGATCCGCGGCTCTTCCGCGAGATCTTCGACCACTACAATCGCGGCGGTTCCGGGGCGATCCAGGAGGAGAGGCTCGACTGTTCGTTCCGATCCGGGCCGGTCGTCATCGCGACGGTCAACCGCGTGTTTGGCGCGAGCGAGGTGTTGCACCGGATGTTCCCCCGGGCCGTGGCTGAAGCTTGGGCGCGCGAATGGCGCGATCACACCTCGGCCCGCCCGGAGATCGCGGGGCAGACGGCGCTGCTGCACGCCGAGGACGAAACCGGCCGGTTCGCCCGCACGCTGGAAGTGTTGCGCGAAGTGCGTCCGCTCGACCGCGGGCTGACCTGTGCGGTTCTGGTCAGGACCAACGACACGGGTGCGCGTCTCGCCGATTACCTCCGGCGCGAAGGCGGATTGGCCGCGCTCGCCGAGGCGGACTTGCACATCGGCACGGACAACCCACTCGGAGTCGCCCTCCTCGCCCTGTTTGAGGCCGCCGCGCACCCGGGGGACACCCTGGCGCGGGAGCATCTGCGCATGACCCCGCTGGGCGACGTGCTCAAGGCGGAAGGTATGGCCGGGCCGGATGAGCTGACCCGGCACCTGCTCGGCGGGCTGCACACGGAGGGTTTTGAGCGCACGGTGGAGGCCTGGCTGCGGCGCCTGGACCCGCATCTCGATCCCGGAGATGCGTTCAGCCGCCAGCGGGGGGCGCAATTCGCGGCGGTGGCCCGGCAGTTCGATGCCACCGGCAGCCGGGACGTTGGCGAGTTCATCCGGTTCGTGGAGAGCTATGCGGAGCGGGAGGCGGAATCCGCGTCGGTGGTCCGGGTGATGACCGTGCACAAAGCCAAAGGCCTCGGCTTTGATCTGGTCATTCTCCCCGACCTGCAGGGGAACAAGCTCGCCCAGCGGCGCGACGGGTTGGGGGTGCAAAAGGCCGCCGACCGATCCGTGGCATGGGTCCTCGATCTCCCGCCCAAGCAGTTCCACGATGCGGACGAGGTGCTGTCGGCCCATGTGAGATCGGCTGAGGCCGAGGCATGCTACGAGGAGTTTTCGCTTCTTTATGTGGCGATGACGCGGGCCCGGCGGGCGATGTATTTGATCATCGAACCTCCGGGCGCCTCGGCGTCGAACAATTTTCCCCAATGGCTGACGGCGACCCTCGGTGAAGGGACGGCAGCCGTTCGGGTGGGCCAGCTGACGTTGCCCGGCTCATTTTCGATGGGCGATCCCGGGTGGCATTCCGGAACCACCTCCGCGCTTCGGCCGCAGCACCGCGAGGCGGCAATTGAACCCGTCAAGACTGGCGCTGCTCGCCGCAGCGTGCGCCTGCCGGCGCGGCGACCATCGGACACGAGAACGGGCCGGATCCCATGCGCGGCGCTGTTCTCACTCGCGGGCGGACAAGGGGCGGATTTCGGCATCGCCGTGCACGCGTTGTTTGCAGCGGTGGAATGGTGGCCCTCCGGCGACGCCGTGGCGTGGGCGGACGCACAGCGGCAGGCCGGCGCCCGCGAAGCCGTCCTCAGCGAGGCCCTGGGATGCCTGAACGATCCGGCGCTCGCCCGGGTGTTCGCGCGGCCGCCAGGTCTGGCTGAGGTGTGGCGCGAACGGCCGTTCGAGGGCGTGCTCGACGGGATTTGGATTTCAGGCGCATTCGATCGGGTGGTGATCGAGCGCGACGCTGAGGGCGGGACTCCGACGCGGGTCGTGGTGGTCGATTTCAAATCCGATCGCGTCGAGGACATGGATCAGATCCAACAGGCGGCTGAGCGCCACGCCGGACAACTCAACTTCTACGGCGACGTCGCGGCCGTGCTGACGGGCATTTCACCTAGCCAGGTTGACTGCCAACTCGTGTTTACCGGCCCCCGCCGGGCGGTCACTGTAGCACCGCCTGCCTAATTTCTGCTTTACAGAGGAAAAGAAGCGCACGGTGCGGAGGAAAATAACTCAAATTTATGGGCAATCTGAAGAAGAAACGTCGGCTCAAGATGAACAAACACAAGCGCCGCAAGCGCTTGAAGTCACACCGCCATCAGAAGCGCACCTGGCAGAAATGACCGCCGTGAACCGCTGAGGTGTTTGACTCACCCCTGCCCGCCGCCTATTTGCGGCGGGTTTTTTTTAAGCATCGCATGATCGGGGCCATGGGGAGCCGGCCGCAAGGGCGCGTCTGGGATGACGAGTCCGAGGAAGTGCGGGGCAAAGCGCCGTCAGGAAGCAGCGCCGGGCGGAGCAGCTGACGAAGGCCGGGAAACCGGCTGGAGCCAAGGCCTCAATCCCGCCGTGACGGCTCAATGCCCCGGTTGGAGAAAAGCATCGGGCGAATCGCGAAAATAGGGATAGCCGTAGCCGCCGCGGCCCAGGAGCGGACCTTTGCCGTGCATCTGTTCATAATCGACGAGCACCGAAAAATTGTGCGCCGGATCGTCAACCTCCAACGCCATCGCCATGCCCTGCTCGCTGTAGCCGCTCCCCCCGCCAATGGTATAGGAGATCATCCCGTGAATCTCCAGGCCGGGACGCCTGAAATCCGGCTGCAGCGCATTGCCGGGGGAGGCGGCCGTGGCGGCAACAATCACGCTCCCGAATTCAATTCGCGCCACCAATGCGTCAAGGCGCTCCAGCTGGGCTTTGTTGAGCAATTCGAAACCGGCGTTGTTGCGATCCGCGGGGCGAAATTCGCTGGGAAAAACGCGCCGGCAGCGGGGCGTGGCACCCGGTCCGGCGTAGCATTTCTCGTCGAGCCGGATCAACGCGTCGAGAACGCCCAGCTGATCGGAGGACAGTTGCGGAAGCCCGATCTCGGCCTGCTCGGCCGGCGTGAGCTGCTGCGAAAAGCGCCCCTCCTCCGCCCAACCAGCGGCGGCTGCCGCTGTCATCAGCCCACCACAGACAATCAACCTCCAGAATTTGATGGCGCGGCGACGGACATGCATCTTTGAAGAGACGTTGGAAAAGGTCGATCGGTTCCTTCAATTTGCCGGAGAGGCCTGCCGTGGGCAAGACAATGCAATCCAGCACCATGCGTTCATCCGAAGATCCCACCATCCTGAAGGACTGCTCCCCCGTCGGCCCAGCCCAACCGGCGAAGCGGCCAGACACCGCAAGAGGGGCGCGATCCTTTTCCTGATGTCACTTCGAGATGGCCAGCGTCTTCTTGAACTTGATCGCTTCAGTCCGCTTCTTCTTCAGCCAATCGATCAAGAGGTCGACCTGCTCAGGCGGGATTGCGACGCAGCAATCCTCGCTCATGTCGACATGGGCAATGCACACTTCGCCATCTTCGCCGACATAGACTTCGATCGATTTTTCGAGGGTTCTCATGGGGATCCGGGTTTTCTTTCGGCATTTCTGTCGACACAAGCCAAAGTCGCCTCGATGGGCTGGCGGCGCCCGCGCACGAGGTGCTTTTCTTGGCAGAGAAGCCTGGGATGGCTTTGGTTGGTGATCGGATGAAGGCGATCTGCGCGCCATCAATACAACTAATAAAGCAGCGTAATCCGAAGAATGGTCGTCTCGGTCAGGGCAGGGGGAAGTGGGGCTCGGATTACGACGTGAATTGAATCCGAAGCCGGGCCGATATCAATGCAATTCACCATCAGTAACGCTTTCCTTGTCCACCAGCAGGCGGGCGGAAAAACGCCTGGCCGATCGAGTCTG
>CAVRNM010000315.1:0-23100 GCA_963722225.1 uncultured Verrucomicrobiae bacterium | reverse complement strand
GGCATCCGCGTCATCGGCGCGACCATCACGCCTTACGCGGGGGCGGGATTCTACTGGAGCGCCGACGGCGAAGCCGACCGCCAGACGATCAATCAATGGATCCGCACCAGCGGACGCTTCGCTGCGGTCCTCGATTTCGACGCCGCGATGCGCGACGCAAAGGATCCGACCCGGCTCGCCGCCGCCGTGGACTCTGGCGATCATCTCCATCCCTCCATTGCCGGCTACAAAGTGATGGCGGACTCAGTCGATCTGGCGTTGTTTGAAGGGCCGGTGGCGCCCCCCGAAGCGGTCCCGTGATGGTGGTTCAGCTCTATGGCAGTCGGCTCATTTCGTCGCTTCAACCTCCACGGTCCATGTCATTCCTCCTCCGAATCCGTTGCGTCACTGCGATCGAGATCCTGGTTGCCCTGGGTTTGCCCATGGCCGCCGCCAACCCCGTGCTGCCCCACCTGCGCCAGCAGGGCAGCGCCACGCAGCTGATCGTGGATGGCCAGCCATATCTCATCCGCGGCGGCGAGCTCAGCAATTCCCATGGCGAGCCCGATTTCCTGCGAGCGTCCTGGCCGAAGCTCAAGGCGCTCAACCTCAATACCATCATTGCGCCGGTCTATTGGGATGTCGTCGAGCCGGTCGCAAACGCATTCGCCTGGGCCACCGTCGACGGCCTCTTGGCCGATGCCCGGGCCAACGGCATGCGCCTTGTGCTTCTGTGGTTCGGCTCTTGGAAGAACAGCATGTCCTGCTACGTGCCGGCCTGGGTGAAGACCGATCCCGTGCGCTTCCCGCGCGCGCGCAGCTCGAACGGCCAGCCGCTCGAGGTCAATCTGGGCGGCGTGACGTTCTCGGTGACGTACGAGCACCTGGAATCGCCCGGTCTCGCCGACGGCGTGATCAACGAAGCCGGCGACCGCCCGGCGAACCGCACCCAGCTGCTGGCCGGAGCCATCGTGATCCAACTCGGCCCGGACGAGTTCCTCTTCGGCGGCCTCGGGGTGGCCGTGACGTTTGCGCCGCCGCCGCCAGGAGATCCGTGGCTCGGCATCCTTGAATGCGAGGAGGGTCGCTATCATGACGGCCCGCGCTGGTTCGATTGGAGCGCGCCAGCGATGATCGATCGGCGCGAATTCAGCATGGAAACTCCTCATCCCGCATTGCTTTTCCTATGAAGCTCGGTCTTGGCCTCTACCGGCATATGCTCACCCGCGAGAACTTCCAGTTCGCGCGCCAGGCGGGGGCGACTCACGTCGTCGCGCACCTGGTGGACTACTTCCGCGGCCGCGCGGACAACCGGGGCGACAACCAGCCGACCGGCACCGATCGCGGCTGGGGGCTCGCTGGAGATCCGGAGCGGCTGTGGACGCTCGACGAACTTGTGGCGCTGCGCGAGCAGGTCGAGGCGGCGGGCCTCCACCTGGAAGCGATCGAGAACTTCGATCCCGCCCACTGGCACGACGTGCTGCTCGACGGCCCGAAATGGCGGGAGCAGGTGGAAAACCTGAAGACGATGGTTCGGCGGGTCGGCGAGGCGGGCATCCCGATCATCGGGTACAACTTCAGCCTGGCGGGCGTGGCCGGCAGGACGACGGGGCCGTATGCGCGCGGCGGCGCGCCGTCGGTGGGCATGGAGGGGACGTTTGACCAACCCATGCCCAACGGAATGGTCTGGAACATGGTCTATGACACCGGCGCACCGACGGGAACGGTGCCGACGATCGGCGCCGAGGAGCTCTGGCGGCGGGCGGGTAGGTTCCTGCGGGAGCTGCTGCCCGTCGCCGAGGCCGCGGGCGTGAGGCTCGCCGCCCACCCCGACGATCCGCCGACGCCCACGGTGCGCGGCCAGCCCCGGCTCGTGTATCAGCCGCGCCTCTACCAGCGGTTGATCGACATCGATCCGAGCCCGGCTAATTGCCTGGAGTTCTGTGTCGGAACGCTGGCCGAGATGACCGAGGGGGCCATCTACGACGTGGTGGAACAGTACAGCCGCCAGCACCGCATCGGCTACGTCCACCTGCGAAATGTGGCCGGAAAGGTGCCGCGCTACCAGGAGACGTTCATCGATGACGGGGATGTCGACGTCGTCCGGGTGCTGGAGATCCTGCATCGCAATGGATTCGAGGGCGTCGTCATTCCCGACCACACGCCCCAGATGGCATGCGCCGCGCCATGGCACGCCGGCATGGCGTACGCGCTCGGTTATCTCCGAGCCGCATTGAGAAGTCTCGGGGCCGAATCATGAACGCCGGGCCGGCATCTCCAGTTTCCCATGGGGTCGCGCCAAGCGCGCGGACCGGCCGGACCCGGCCGGTCGGCGGCTGGTTCCGCCGCACGGCGTTTGGGCGGGCCCGGGTTCTCGCTCTCGGAATCCTGGGCGGTGTCCTTCTGCCGCGGTCAGCCGGGGCGATCGGCCAGCAGCGTTTCGTCGAGTTCGCCCCCGCGCCCGGCGACTTTCCGATCGCCGCCTCCGGATCGGTCGCGTCGATTTACGTCGACTCTCGGGATTTTCCGGGCGTCATCCGCGCCGCCGGCGACCTGCAGGCGGACCTCGCCCGGGTCACGGGAATCACACCGGCGGTGATCCATGAGCCGCCCCCTGCCGGCTCGGGGGCGATTGTGGTGGGCACGATCGGCCGGTCCCGCTGGATCGACGCCCTGATCCATGATGGCCGGTTCAACCCTGCGCCGGTCGCCGGACAGTGGGAGGCCTTTGTGACGGAACTGGTTCCGCGACGTCCGCCGCAGGGGGGGGAATGCCTGGTGATCGCGGGCAGCGACCAGCGGGGGACGATCTACGGCCTCTACAATCTCTCGGAGCAGATCGGCGTCTCCCCGTGGTATTGGTGGGCGGACGTCCCGGCGGTGCGCCACGATGGGCTCTACGCGCAACCCGGCCGCTTCGTCCAGGGTCCTCCGGCAGTCAAATACCGCGGAATCTTCCTCAACGACGAGGCGCCGGACCTCACCAACTGGGTGCGGGAGAAGTTCGGCGCGGTCCCGCCGTCGGCGCATCCTCCGATCCCGCCGGGAGTGGCGAACTACGGGCCCGGGTTCTACGCCCGCGTCTTCGAGCTCTTGTTGCGCCTGCGGGGCAATTGCGTGTGGCCCGCCATGTGGAGCAACGCCTTCAACGAGGACGATCGGGAGAACCCGCGGCTGGCGGCAGACTTCGGCGTCGTGATGGGCACTTCGCACCAGGAGCCGATGTTGCGCGCCCAGCAGGAGTGGGACCGGCGGTACCTGGCGACGGTCGGCCACTGGAACTATGCGACGCAGCCGCAGCTGCTCGAGCAGTTCTGGCGCGAAGGCATCCGGCGCAACCGGGACTACGAGAGCCTCATCACCATCGGCCTGCGCGGCGCCAACGACACCCCCATGGCGCCGGGCGGTCCCGAGGCAAACCGCCGGCTGCTGGAGAAGATCGTGGGCGCGCAGCGCAATATTCTGCGCGAGGAAATGGGTCCGGCGGCGGCGCACGCGCCCCAGGTCTGGTGCCTCTACAAGGAGGTGCAGGCCTTCTACGAGGCCGGCCTGCGGGTGCCCGATGACGTGACCCTGCTGTGGTGCGACGACAACTGGGGAAACCTCCGCCGCCTGCCGACGGCGGCCGAACGCGCGCGCGGCGGCGGCGCGGGCGTGTATTACCACTTCGACTACCACGGGGGGCCGCGGAGCTACCAATGGATCGCCACCAACCCGATTCCCAAGATCTGGGACCAGATGACCCTCGCCCGGCAGTACGGCGCCGACCGTTTGTGGATCGTCAATGTGGGCCATCTCAAGGGCTATGAGTTCCCCCTCGGGTATTTCCTGGACCTGGCGTGGGACCCGGACCGGTGGAGCAACGACAACCTCCGCGACTACACGCGGTTGTGGGCGCAGCGCGAGTTCGGGGCGGCGGAGGCGCCCGAGATCGCCGACCTCATCGTGCGGTCCACCCGCTACAACGGGCGGTGCAAACCCGAGCTGCTCTCGCCCGGCACCTACAGCCTGGTCAACTATCGGGAAGCGGAGACGGTGGTGGACGATTTCGAGAGGGTCGTGGCACGGGCGGAGGCGATCGGCCGGCGTCTCCCGGCGAACGAGCGGGACGCCTTTGGCGAACTGGTGCTGTTCCCGGCGAAGGCCGGCGCGATCGTGAACCGGCTATACCTCGCCGCCGCGAAGAACCGGCTGTACGCCCGCCAGGGGCGGGCGAGCGCTGCGGCCACGGCCGCCGAGACACGCCGGCTTTTCCAGGACGACCGCGCGTTGAGGGATTATTTCAACCACACGATCGCCGGAGGGAAGTGGGATCATTTCGTGGACCAGCCGCACGTCGGCTACACCACGTGGGAGCCCCCGCCGGTCGACAGCCTCGCGGCGATCCCGCTCGCGGAGCCCGCCGTGCCGGAAGCGGCCACCCTGGGCGTGGCGATCGAGGGCCGCGAAGACGCCTGGCCGGGCGCGAACGGCGCGCCGGCATTGGCGGCGTTCGACTCGTGCAACCGCCAGCGCCGATGGATCGATATCTTCAATCGGGGCCGGACGCCTTTCACCTTCACCGCCCGCCCGAGCGAGCCTTGGATCGCAGTCAGCCAGAACACGGGCGTCCTCGGGGCGGATGTCCGACTTTGGATCGACGTGGACTGGGACCGGGTGCCAACAGGGACGGCGCGCGGGACCGTGACCCTCAGCGGCGCGGGCGCGGAGGTCGTCGTCGTCCTCACTGCGCTCCGTCCCGCCGGGGCGGCGCCACGCGAAGCGTTTTCCGACAGCGGCGGGTTCGTTTCGATCGAGGCGGAGCATTGTTCCGCCAACACGGCCGCGGGTGCGCGACGCTGGATCCGGATCGAGGACTACGGCGACACACTGGCGGGGATGCGGGCGACGGCGCCGGCCGATTCCCCGCCGGCGACCCCCGGGCGGGACTCGCCCTGCCTCGAGTATCGCATGGACCTGTTCACCGCCGGCCGGGTCGACGTCACCCTGATCGCCGGGCCCACCCTGAATTTCCGGCCGGGCGCGGCCGTTCGGGCGGCCGTTGCGTTCGACGGCGGGCCGCCGCAGACGGTCGTCCTCGTGCCGCGCGGCTACGACGCCCAGAACGGCAACGCCGACTGGGAGCGCACCGTCGAGGCCAATGCGCGGCGCATTCATAGCGCGCTTTTCCTGCGGGAGCCGGGCCTCCACACGCTGCAGGTCTGGATGGTCGATCCGGGCGTCGTGCTGGAGAAGATCGTCGTGGATCTCGGAGGCGCCCGGCCCTGTCGCCTCGGTCCGCCGGAGAGCCTCCGCCCGGGGGGCGTGGCGGCGGGCGCGCCGGGGACGCCGGCGGAAGGCCGTTGTCGGAACCTCTTCTGCGAGCTTTTGGGTTGCAGCGACGCCGAAGTCGACGCGAAGATCCAGGCGGCATGGCAGCAGCTTTTCTACGGGGCGGACGACTCCCAGCGGGTGTATTACCCGGCGGGCGACGATGAGGCCTGCGTCGTGGACGTCGCCCACGATGACGTCCGCACGGAAGGGATGTCCTACGGCATGATGATCGCCGTCCAACTGGACCACCCCGCCGAGTTCGGCCGCCTGTGGAAGTGGGCGAAGGCGCACATGGCGCATTCCGACGGGCCGTTAGCCGGGTATTTCTCGTGGCACTGCGCGCGCGATGGCCGGCAATTGGACCCCGGTCCGGCGCCCGACGGCGAGGAGTGGTTTGCGATGGCGCTGCTGTTCGCCGCGCACCGATGGAACGGGCGGCCGGGGGTCCCCGACTACGGGGCCGAAGCGCAGGCGCTGCTGAGCACCCTGCTCCACCACGGGGAGCACGGCGGCGCGGTGGGCCCGATGTTCGACCAGCGCGAAGGGCAGCTCGTATTTGTGCCGCAGGGCGCCGGGAGGACGTTTACCGACCCCTCCTATCAACTTCCCGCGTTCTACGAGCTGTGGTCGCGCTGGTCGTCGAATGCGGACGATCGTATATTCTGGGCCCACGCGGCGGAGGCGAGCCGTGCCTTCTTTCACCATGCAGCGAATCCGCGCACCGGCCTGATGCCGGACTATGCGCAGTTCGACGGCACGCCGTTTCGCGGTTTTCACGACGACCACGTCGACTTTCGATACGACGCCTGGCGCACGCTCGCCAACGTCGCCCTCGACCACGCCTGGTTTGCCGCCGATCCGTGGCAGGTCGCCCAGAGCAACCGCGTGCTCCGGTTCCTCGCCGCAGAAGG
Source organism: uncultured Verrucomicrobiae bacterium (assembly GCA_963722225.1). Taxonomy (GTDB): domain Bacteria; phylum Verrucomicrobiota; class Verrucomicrobiia; order Opitutales; family Opitutaceae; genus Fen-1467. The sequence goes on along the minus strand of CAVRNM010000315.1, from coordinate 16,897 downwards.
TCCGGGCTGCCCGAACCAGTTCACCCTCGATGGGCGGCCGCTTTCCGCGTCGTCGTCGACCGGCTTCGCGGCGATGGCCGCCGTGGCCGGCCAGGCGGCCGATCCCGAGGTCGCGCGGCCGTTCGTAGAGGCGCTGTGGAACGCCCCCATCCCCTCGGGCAGGTACCGGTATTACGACGGCCTGCTCTACCTCATTGGCCTGCTCGAAACGGGCGGGCGGTTCCGGATTCTATAGTTAGAGCAGAGCTCCGCTGTGCAAGGCTTTGCCTCAACCCAAAATGTGAGTATTCCCCAATGTCCGCCAATATCCCGGCCCTGACGTCTCCCCCGGAGGAGAGCTTCCACACCCAGCACGCGCCGTTTGGGGCGTTCGCCAGCTTCACGGTTGGCTTGGTCGGCGGCCCGGGGGGCTTCGGGCAGTCGCTGCGCGGGCCCGCCCGGCAGAACGTCTATGCCGGGTTCCGTCCGCCCGGCGGGGCTTGGCGCCTGCTTCCGTTCTTCAGGCCGCCCGAGTCCCACGAGACCGCGTTCATCGGCGAGGCGGCGGCGCAGCAGGCGCCGACCAACGTCATCGACTTGCGGCCGCAGGACTATGCGAGGAGCCTCGGCTGGGCCAGTGACACCTGGCGGGCCGACGGCGGGCGTTTTTCGTTCGCGTTGCTGACCCCCTTCTCGGTCGTGCCGGATCCGGCGAGGCTCGGCCGGGAGGCCGCGCGCCGCCACCTTGCGCCGGTCATCAGCGGCTGGATCGAATACGACAATCGCGAGGGCGCGAAGCCGGCCGAGCTCATGTTCGGCATCGGAGATCCGGACGGCCCGCTGCGTCCACTCAACGATTCGCGGCCGGCGCTGGCGGGATTTGCCGGGGGCGCGACCTTCGGCTATGCGACAAAACAGGCGCCGGGCGTCGAGCTCCGCCAAGGCTTCGATGTGTTCACGGCGAAATACCGCGACTATCGCGGCTTGCTGGTGATTGGCGGCGAGACCGCGCTGGTGTTCACGGTTCCAGCCGGGAAGCGCCGGCGGTTTCCCCTGGTGCTTGGATTCTTCCATGAAGGCAGCACGACCACCGGGGTGAGGGCGCGGTATGCGTACACCCGGGTCTTCAACGACCTCGAGGACGTGCTGAGCTATGGGTTGGCGCATCATGCGGGCTTTGCCCGAACGGCCGCCACCCGTGATCGCGAGCTGGCCGGCAGCCGGCTGAGTCCCGACCAGCGTTTTCTGGTTGCGCAGGCTACGCATAGCTACTTCGCCAATACGCAGCTGCTCTGGCACCGCGGGCGGCCGCTCTGGGTCGTCTACGAGGGCGAATACCGCATGATCAACACGTTTGATCTGGCGGTGGATCATATGTTCTTCGAGCTCGCCTGGCATCCGTGGGCCGTGCGCAACGTGGCCGATCTGTTCGCCGCGCGGTACTCGTATCGCGACCGGCTGCGCGCGGCCGACGGCCGCACGGTGCCGGGGGGCCTGGCGTTCACCCACGACATGGGGGTGATGAATCATTTCACGGCGCCCGGGCGGTCGAGCTACGAGTGCGACAACCTCACGAGCTGCTTCAGCCACATGGCGATGGAACAGCTCCTCAACTGGATCATTGTCGCCGTCACCTACGCCGAGCGAACCGGAGACGGTGCGTGGCTGCGGCGGCAGCGCGCCCGGCTGCTGGCCTGCGCCGAGAGCCTCCGGCGGCGCGACGATCCCGACCCGCGGCTGCGGGACGGAATCCTGAAGCGCGATTCCGCCCGTTGCGGTCCGCGCGGAGCGGAAATCACGACCTACGACAGCCTCGATGTCAGCCTCGGCCAGGCGCGCAACAACCTCTACCTGGCGATCAAGACCCTGGCGGCGTGGGTGCTGCTGGAGCGGGCATTCGGCCGGCTCGGCCTCACCGGGCCCGCGGGCGGAGCGCGGGCGACGGCCGACCTGTTGGCCGGCAGCCTCGCCGGGAAATACGAGCATGACACCGGGTTCTTCCCCGCCGTCTTTGAAGATGGCAATCGGGCGCGGATCCTTCCGGCGGTGGAGGGCTTCGTGTACCCGCTGTACCTTGGATTTGACGACATGGTCGACCGAGCCGGCCGCTTCGGACGGCTGCTCGGGCAGCTTGAGCGGCACGTCGCGCAGGCGCTGCAGCCGGGAGTCTGTCTTGATCCAGTGTCCGGCGGCTGGAAGATCAGCAGCACCAGCACGAACACTTGGTTCAGCAAGATCGCCCTCGCCCAGCACGTGATCCGCCAGCTCTTCCCCAGCGTGCTCAACGCGACCGCGGCGGCGGCGGACCGGGTGCATGCGGACTGGCAGCGCCGGCCTGGCTGCGGCCGGGATGCCATGTGCGACCAGATTCGCAGCGACACTGGCATCTCCTGCGGCAGCCGCTATTATCCCCGTGGTGTGACTGCTTTCCTGTGGCTGTCCGAGAGAGACTCTTCCTAGCACCGTCCGTTGCCCACCCCTGAAACCCCAATGAATCCTTCGACGCAGCGCTTATCCTTCCGGGAGAAGTTCGGCTACAGCCTCGGTGACGCGGCCACGAACTTCTTCTTCCAGACGATGCTGATGTACCAGAACCGTTTCTACACGGACACCTTTGGCATCTCGGCCGCCGCGGCGTTCTGGTTGTTTTTGCTCGTGCGGTTCTGGGACGCATTCTTTGACCCGGTGGTCGGCGTGTTGTCCGATCGGACGAACTCTCGATGGGGAAAATTCCGGCCGTGGGTGCTCTGGTCCGCCCTGCCTTTCGGCCTGGTCTTTTGGCTGACCTTTACGACGCCCCATTTCGGCCCGGAGGCGAAGATCATCTACGCCTGGGCCACCTATCTGGTGTTGATGATGCTCTATTCGGCTAACAACACACCGTACTCGGCGCTCACCGGGGTGATGACCGAGGACGGTGACGAGCGCACGAGCATCTCCACTTACCGCTTTTTTTCCGCGATGGTAGCGACGCTGGTGGTGCAGGGTCTGACCCGCCCATTGGTCTACAAATTCGGGCACGGGGACGACGCCAAAGGCTGGTCGATCACGATCGGCATCTACGCTGCGCTGAGCGTGGTCTTCTACCTGATCACGTTTGTGAGCGTGCGCGAGCGCGTGCGGCCAGATCCCGCGCAGAAGACCTCGGTCCGGGGAGACATCGCCGACGTGGTGAAATGCCGGCCCTGGATCATGATGTTCCTGTTGACGCTCTGCATTTTCATCACGTTGGCCTGGCGCGGCAGTTCCATGGATTACTATTTCAAATATTATGTCGATCGTGGGCGGCTTCTCCAATTCCTCCAGACGGTCGGTCTGGGCGCCCCAGCCGTGGGCGTGGTCTCCTGGTGGAAGACCGTGCTCGACTGGTTCGGCCTGACGGTGGCGCCGAACGGTTCCAACGCCGGCGACGTGGGCTTCGGCTTCTTCAATATGAGCGGGATCGCGCTCACCATTGCCGGCGTGCTCTGCTCGAAGCCGCTGTCCATGCGCTTCGGCAAAAAGGCCGTGTTTCTTGCCGGGATGGGAGTCGCGACCATCGTCACGGCCTTGATTTACGTCGTGCCGTCGGATTCGGTCGGGCTGCTCTACCTCCTCAGCCTGGCTTGGCCGGCCGCCTGGGGGCCGACGATTCCGCTGCTCTGGGCAATGATTGCCGACGTGGCGGACTATTCAGAATGGAAGACCGGTCGCCGGGCGACAGGCTTTGTCTATGCGGGAATCGTCTTCGCCCTCAAGGCGGGCCTTATGGGCGGAGCGCTTACCAGTCTGGTGCTTGCCGCCTACGGCTATGTCCCAAATGTCGCACAATCCTCGGCGGCGCTCCACGGCATCCGACTGAGCGCCACGGTCTTTTCGGCGGTTCCCTTCGCCCTCGGCCTGATTTGCCTGGCCCTCTATCCGATCACCAGGGAGCTGAACCTGCGCATCGGTGGCGAGCTGGCGGAACGGCGCAAGAAGTTCTCGGCGTAACGGCCGCCAGCGCTTCGACGCCCACGATGCCGCCGATCTCGAAGGCATCCGGCTGCATCTCGATTCGCGCCGCTGCGACGAGCCGGAAGCCGGCGTCCTCCATCAGCTTGGCCGGATCGCGTCGGCCAGCGCCCGGATGTGCGCCGGGCCGGTGCCACAGCAGCCGCCGACGATGTTGGCGCCGGCGGCGAGGAGTTCGTCGACGCGCCCCGCCATGTCGGCCGGCGTTTCGGGATACACGCTCCGGCCGTCGATGAAGACCGGTTTGCCGGCATTGGCGTGGACCAGGATGGGGGTCGTTGGATCCACGCGGCGGATTGCGCGGACAATGTTGATCATCTGCTCGAAGCCGTTGCCGCAGTTGGTGCCGATGATGTCGGCCCCGGCCTCCTTCACCGCCGCGACCATTTCCTCGACCGAGACCCCCATCATCGTGCGAAAGTTTCCGGCCACCGTCTTCTCGAAGGTGAACGTGCAGGCAATTTCCAGTCCGGTGGCGGCCTTGGCGGCGCGGATGGCGAGGCAGGCCTCGTCGACCGCCGAAAACGTTTCCAGGCAGAGCGCGTCGACCCCGCCCCGCTGCAAGGCGGCCGCCTGGAGCGCGAAGCCCTCGGCCAGTGTCTCCTCGGGAACTTCGCCCATCATCAGCATCACGCCGGTCGGCCCCATCGAACCCAGAACGAAGTGGTCCTCACCCGCGGCGGCCCGGGAGATGGCGGCGGCGGCGGCATTGAGCTCGGCCGCGCGATCGGCGAGTCCGTAGGCGGCTAGCTTGTGCGGGCTGCCGCCGAAACTGTTGGTCAGGATCATGTCGGCCCCGGCGGCGACGTAGCTCTCCGCAATCGCCACAACATCGCGGCGATGGGTCGCATTCCAGAGCTCCGGGCATTCACTGGGCATCAGACCGCGCTGGAAGAGGAAGGTGCCCCACGCACCATCGGAAACGAGCGGCCGTCCGCGTCGCAGCGCTGCGAGGAGGGATTTCATCGGGAGGTTGGGGTTGAAGGCGCCGGGTGGGAAAGACCGCGAAACCTGGAACGCCCGCCAGTAAACACCAATCAGCGGCGGGTGAAAATCCCCGATTTGCGCTAATTGAAGAGCAGGAGAGCGAAGATCGACCGCCTTTCGAGTGAACCGCAGCTCGGACTGCGTTGCCGCTGGCCTCGCTGAGGCCGGTCCGTGGTCAGCGACCCCGGAGGCGAGGGCCTGCCGCGCGCTCTCATCGGCGCCGGCCTTGCCCCTCATGTCCTTGGGATATGGTGACGCCTGGTTCACCTTGCTGCGAGGGATTCAAAGGAGGAGGCAGATGGCCACTCCCCTTTGCGTTGGGATGGAAATCCGATGCGGGATTTGAGGTTGCGGGCGAAAGCGCCTTAATTTGGAGCATGACCTCGCAGATCAGCACAATATCACGCCGCCGCCTCGGGACCCAGGGGCCGGAGGTGACGGCAATCGGGCTGGGTTGCATGGGCATGAGCGAGTTCTACGCGCCCGGCCAGATGAACGATCAGGAATCGATCCGGGCGATCCATCGCTACCTCGGCGCGGGCGGCAATTTCCTGGACACCGCCGACATGTATGGCTCGGGGCGCAACGAGGAACTGGTGGGCCGCGCGATCGCCGGCCGGCGCCACGCGGTCGTGCTCGCGACGAAGTTCGGCAACGTCCGTGGACCCAAGGGTGAATTTCTCGGCGTGCGCGGCGATCCGGCCTATGTGCGCCAGTGCTGCGACGCCAGCCTCAAGCGGCTCAGCGTCGAGACCATCGATCTCTATTACCAGCACCGGGTGGATCCGAAGGTGCCGATCGAGGACACGGTGGGTGCGATGGCCGGGCTCGTGGCCGCGGGCAAGGTGCGGCACCTCGGGTTGTCGGAAGCCGCGCCGGCCACGATTCGCCGCGCCGCGAAGGTGCACCCGATCGCGGCGTTGCAGACGGAGTATTCACTGTGGAGCCGCGATCCGGAGCGCGAGGTGCTGCCGGCAGTGCGCGAACTCGGCATCGGGTTCGTCGCGTACAGCCCGCTCGGCCGGGGATTTCTGACCGGACGATTCAAGACATTCGAAGACCTGCCAGCCGACGACTACCGGCGAAACCATCCGCGTTTTCAGGGCGGGAATTTCCGGAAGAACCTGGACCTCGTGGCAAAGATCGAGGAGCTGGCCCGGCGCAAAGGATGCACGGCCAGCCAGCTCGCGCTCGCCTGGGTCTTGGCCCAGGGGCGGGACATCGTGCCGATTCCCGGGACGAAGCAGAGCAGGTACGTTGACGAAAATCTTGCCGCGGCCGGCGTCGTGCTCACACCGGAGGATCTGCGCGCAATCGACGCGGTGCTGCCGGCGGGCGCAGCTGCCGGCGACCGCTATAACCCGCAGGCGCTGGCGGCGGTAAATCGTTGAGGGAAAACCGGATACCGGATACCGGAAACCGGAGACCGGAAAGGAGCAACCATCGTCAGCGCGCGCGGCGCGACCCGACAAAGCAAATCGGTCCGCCGACAAGCGGCGACCCTACGGTTCGATCGCGAAGGCGCGATAGCTGTGGGGCGCGAGGGAGACCTCGAAGACGGTGCGCGGTTCCGCGGGCGGTTCCCAGGGGCTCTTCGGCGGCGGGGGCGGTTGACCGGTGATGACGTCGCCGGAGATGAGATCGCGCAGCTTATGGCCAGGGCCGAGCGCGGCAACTTTGACCTTGGTGCCTTCCGGCAGGAACGATTCGACGATGATGGTGTGGTTGTCGTAGGCGAAGAGCGCGACCTGGCTCGGCCCGTCCAGCCGGATGGGGAAACCCTCCATGACGACGTCCTTGATCGCACTCGTGACGGCGGTCGGAAGCCGGTACAGGTGATGCAGGTTGTCGGGCAGGGTCCAGACGTAGAAACGGCCTTTCTGGCTGTAGCGATCCAGCAGCAGGATGGGGTAGCCCGTGGTGTCGGAGATCGCGTTGACCAGAGCCCAGGCATCGTTCGTCAGGAATCCAATCTGGGGGAAGAGAATCGGCGGAGCCCCGGTGGTGCGGTTGGTGAGCAGGTCGCGATCCCCGGATTCAAAGCCGGTGGAATAACCGTCCGCCAGGACGCGGCGGCTGCTGGTCTGGAGCTCGACGATATCATCGATGCCGCGGCCTTGCAGGGCCTGGTAGAGACCGGAGGTGACGATCACGGATTTGCCGGCGACGAGCTGCCGCTTGATTCGGGCGACGATTTCGGAATCGGCCTTCGCCTCCTCGGTCAGCAGCACGACCGGCGCGCCTTCGGGAAAGGTCGGACGAAGATCGATCGGAATGCCGATCATGCCAAAGTAGTTGTGGGAGAAATCCTCGCCGAGGGCATGCGGCGGCCGGTAGCTCGGGATCCCGATTGGATTGCCCAGCTGGCCGACGATCGCATCGGCCTGCTCGAGCGCATAGCCGGCGGCGCGCGCCCACGTCGGCGCGGCGGCCTCGGCGGGTGAGGTGCCCGGCCGGACATGCTTGAGCATCTGGCTGTAGTCGAAACTCGTGGCCGTCGACTGCCAGGCGTCGCGTTTGCCCGCTTCGAGGGGTTCAAGCATGCCGGCCCAATAGAACAGCGTTATCTCGCGCGCCTTCGCGAACATCGTGTCCCAGAGCTGCTCCGCGTAGCGGTCGACATAGCGGCTGCCGAAGGTGTCGACCCAGCCGCCGCCGTTGCGGCCCGGCGCGATGTTCTCGAAGTAGCGGATGATCTGGTAGCTTTCGTACTGTTGGAGGAACTGCTCGGTATAATCCGGGTCGCGCGTCTCGGTGCCCGTGTAGATGCCGTCGAAAATTTTCGGCCCCTCCTCAAGGTCGAAACCGAGGCCCGCGAAATGCCCGTACCAGTTCGGATATTTGATGGTCACCTTGGCGCGCGGGTTGACCGCCTTGGCCGCGCCGACGACGAGGTCCCGGCCGGCCTCGTTCATCAGATCGAGCCGGAACTGGGTCCAGCTGCGGTTCCCCTTGGCGGCGATATCGGAGTCATACTTCGTTGTGACAAAGAAGAAGTCGTCGAGGATGATCTCGTCGAAATGGCGCGCAATCCGTTCCATCGCCTTCCTGGCAAACTCCCGGTCGGCCGGATCGGTGTAGCAAAAAGAGCGATACGCCCCCTCGACGGGAGTATCGGTGAACGTGATGCCGCCGGCGGCGCTCACCCCGTGGCCGATGAAGAATTTCTTGACCGTTTCCAGCAAGGCCTCGTCCGCCACGACGCGATCGCGATGGGCTTCGATGTAGACCTTGTCCACCTTCAGCTGGGAGCTGATCCGCCGCCATTCGGAGTCAAGCCGGCCGGGTTCGGCAAACGTGTTCACGACCTCGACCGGGAGGTAGATCGCCACGACGAAGTTTTGGTATTGGCCTTTCGCCGGGGCCGCGGGAGCCGGGGCCTGCGCGCGGGCGGGCCCGGGAAGGGACAGCGCGAGCGCGCTGGTCAGGAGGAGCAGCAGGGGGGATTGGAATCGCATCGGGAGAAACCGGAGGTTGATCATGGGTTTGCGGGCAGGATTGAAAAACGCGGGAAGGGAAGGCTCCGCCGGATCTCAGCGTTGCCCTCTGGCCGGACTTTTTCGAGAGGGAAAGAGCCGGCCGCTTCTTTTCGTCACCTGTTCATTTTGTTGGCGCGGGCGACTCTTCGGAGTTAATTCCAAGCCGTCCCACCGCCAGCATTTGTCCCATGAACCGTCGCTCCTTTTTTCGCACCACCGCCGGCCTCGCGGCCGCCTTTGCCCTCGCCCCCGCGTCAACCCTGGAGGCCGGCGACGAGCCGAAGGCCCGGACCCGCCGGCGCGTCCTCCGCGCAGCGCATCTCACCGACATCCATGTCACGTCCGAGACGGCCAATCTCCAGGATCCGCCCGGCGGCATGGCCGCGGCGATCCGCCACGCCCAGGGCCAGGCCGACAAACCCGACCTGCTGCTCTTCGGTGGCGACATGATCATGGATTCGCTGGGCACCGAAAAATCCAAGGTTCTCGCGCAATGGGAGACGTGGGACCGGATCTTTGCCGCCGAAGTCAAGACGCCGTACCGCATTTGCCTTGGCAATCACGACGTCTATGGGTGGGCGCTGCGCGATCCGGCCGTCGAGGCGGATCCGCAGTTTGGCAAGGCGCTGGTGCTCGAGCGCCTGAAGATGAAAAGCAGCTACTACTCCTTCGACCTGGCCGGCTGGCATTTCGTGGTGCTTGACAGCCTGGAGATCGACCGGGGTCGGAAGGGAGGCTACCGGGCGCGGCTCGACGATGCGCAATTCGCCTGGCTTGGGCACGACCTGGACGCGACGCCGGCGGCGACACCCGTTTGCGTCCTGTCCCATGTTCCGGTTCTTTGCACCTGCGTATTCTTTGGCGGCGAGATCGAAGCGACTGGCAACTGGATTGTCCCCGGGGCCGGCATGCATATCGACGCCCGGCGCATAAAAAACCTTTTTTACCGCCATTCGCAGGTGAAAGTGTGCCTCAGCGGGCACATCCACCTCATCGACGACGTGACTTATCTCGGCGTGCGGCACCTGTGCAACGGCGCGGTTAGTGGAGCGTGGTGGAAAGGGCGAAACCAGGAATTCGATCCGGCCTACGCGCTGGTTGATTTCTACGACGACGGCACCGTGGAGAACCAGATCGTCACCTATCGGACCTAGCCCGTTCCGGATGGCAAGGGTCGTCCGATTTTCGGCTGCGATTGCCGCTGGGAAGCCACCCGCGAATCGATCGGCGAGGGTGCGCGGCCCCCATTGGGTTTGTCATTTAATAGATGACAAAGCGGCGGGGTCATGGGCCGGGAAACGCGCCGGCGGCGGCAACGCCAATCCCCGCAACAGGAGCAGAACCCACCCGCTGGCGCTCACAACCCGCGAGAGACAATCCTCAATGACGGCGCCGGCCTCCGGTCAGTTGCGAACGTCGGCCATGTGGCGCGCCACGCACCGAGCGCAGGCGCCGAGCGGACCCCGGCGCCGGCGCTCGCGGAAACCCCGGGCGCGCCCGCCGTTCCAGATCTCGGCGATCGAGGACTGCCGGACATTGCCCAGCGAGCCGTCGGGAAGATCGACGCAGAAGTTGGCTTCCCCCGTCGGCTGGATGTCGATCAGGAGTTCGACATTGCTGCACTCGCCCGGCCCCACCGGCGCCGTGGATTCGGCGAACCAGGTGCGGTATTCGCCGGCGGTCAGCGGCAGGTACGGATAGCTGGAGAGCTTTCCGAGGGTCGCAACGAATCTCTCGTGCTGGGTCGCGAATTCCGCGGGACCCACGCCGGATTGCTCGTGGCGGAAGCCGCGCCACGAAAACGCGGTGCCGCCGGTGAGCGAGCGGATTTCCTCTTCCCACTCCTCGCCGCTGCGCGTGGGTACGTAGCAATACGGAACGATGCAGATCGTCTCCACGCCCAGCGACCGGGCGACTTCCGGCATTTCACCCAGGGCGCGGACCGACCACGGGCTGATCGTGAAACAGATCGAACGGCTGATCCGCGGCGGAGTGCCGCGGTCCAGTTCCGCGAGCCGGGCGAGGCTGTTCCTGATCTGCGCGAAGCAGCCGGGAAGACCGCGCACGGCATCGTGCACCGCCTCCGTTCCGTCGACGGAAACCGTGACGTGGATTCCCCCGAGGCGGACGAGGTCTGCCGCGAAATCGCCGAGCCGCGTCCCGTTCGAATCGATAGACACGAACAGGCCGAGTCCGCGAAGGTGCTCGAGCAGCGGCACGATCCCGGGAAACATCAACGGTTCGCCGCCCCGGAGGAGCACCGAGGAAACGCCGTGCCGGACAATCTCGTCGGCCAGCCGCTTCCATTCCTCGAGGTCCAAAGGCCGGCCGCGATATCCCTGACCGGACCGGATGTAGCCCTCCGGGCTCCATTGTCCGCACATCGTGCAACGCAGGTTGCAGGCGTTGGTCAGCGTGAAGGAGACAAAGGAGGGGAAGTCCATGGTCGGACCATTGGTCTGCCCGTTGCGGGGGGCGGTGGCAAGCCGACGGATGCCCGCGGTGCCTGGGAACGGCGATCCGCACCCGGCCGCTCCTCTCGGGCTCAGGCAAGGGACGCAGACCGTCGAGCCGGCATGGCGGCAACGGAGTGACGCCCGGGTGGGCACCGGGAGTTCAAGCGGCTGCGCCGCAGCATTTCTTGTACTTCTTGCCGCTGCCGCACGGGCAGGGATCGTTCCTGCCGATTTTCGGCGTTTCGCGCCGGACGGTCTGGCCCTTCGGTGGCACGGCACCGGTGTAAACCCATCGGCCCTCCTCGCGCCCGAACAGAGCCGTCTCCACATGCACGTGTTCCTGGCCCGCGGCCCGGAAGCGGGCGGAGAATTCGACCAGTCCCTCGTTGTCGTCCGGTCCGCCCTGCTCGGTGCGGGAAATCGCCAGTCCCAGCCATTCGGAGCTCTCAGCCCACCGCTTCGCGTCGTCGAGGGAGAAATCCTTGCGTTGCTCGGCGCTCAGCGACCGCTCGAGGTGATCGTACGCGTGCTTGACATGGGCCGTGTAGCGCGAACGCATCAGCGCCTCCGCCGTCGCGGCCGGCGCGCCGGCGATGATCGGACCGCAGCACAACTCGTAGGAAAAACCGGAGCCGCAGGGACAGTCAGCCATAAGGGGCCATTTCTTGTCCGCCCGGATGTTGCGTGCAACAGCGAAACGCGGGGGACGGCATTCATGCAGTCGAGGGGCGAAAGTCGAAGGCCGAGAACGAGCCCAGCCGTTTTTGCTTCTGCGCGCCGGGCCGCAACCGGGACCAGCTCCACCCGGTTGGTCGTTCGACACTCGTCAGTCGACTCTCGACGGCATGATGTCGCCTACGGCTTCAGCCAGCCGGCGGCCTTCATCCAATCTTCCACGCGGTCGGGCCACGTGGTGACCGTGGCCGCCGTGCGACGCAGGCCGTAGCCGTGCCCGCCGGTGGGGTAAAGGTGCATTTCCACGGGAATCTTCGCCTGCTGCAGCGCCGAATAGTAAACGAGCGCGTGCTGCACGTGGACGGGGTCGTCCTCGGCCATCGCCAGAAACGTCGGCGGGGTCGCGGTCGCGGACACGTTCAGCTCGGGATTGAGCGCAAAATTCTTGTCCTCCAGCGCCAGACCACCCGGATACACGAGCACGACGAAATCCGGCCGGCAGCTCGTCTGGTCGGCGGCGTCAACGGCGGGGTAGGTGCGGGGGTCGTGGTGATTGCCGAGCATGGCGGCGAGATTCCCGCCGGCCGAAAAGCCAAGCACGCCGATCCGCTGCGGATCAATGGCGAGTTTCTTCGCCTGATGGCGGACCAACCCGAGGGCGCGTTGCGCATCCTGGAGCGGGGGCGCATAAGGCGGCAGGCCGGGCCGGGCCGGCACGCGGTACTTGAGCAGTACCGCGGTGATGCCGATGGAGTTCAGCCATTCGCACACTTCGGTGCCTTCCAGATCGAGCGCGAGAATGTAATAGCCGCCGCCCGGGCACACCAGCACGGCTGCCCCCGTGTTCTTCGCGGGATCCGGCGAGTAGATGGTGATTGTGGGGCGGGAGACATTCCCCAGCCGGATCACCGGCCGGCCGGCGATGAGAGCGTCGCCCGGCTTGGTTGTGTCCGCCTCCGGCGGCAGCGGGGCGGTCTCACCCGGAACCTTGTCCGGCCAAAGCGGGAGGGTCATGGGTGCGGCGGCGAAAGCCGGGGCGCTGATGAGAAGTGCGAACAAAGCGGGCACGAGGGGGGATTTCATCGGGGGAAGACCTACTGTTTCTTGCTGCGCAACCTGTTGGCGGCCAGCTTGCCTGTTCGAGCGGCGTTTGTCGAGGGGCTGGCCGCCAGTAGGAGGCTTGCCGGACGGAAGTCCGACAGCCTCCCAGGCGTGGGCAGGTGATCGATTGAGCGTTACACAATGAAGTTGCGGAACAAGGTGGGGCGGCTTGTCCGCAAGACGCTCCGAGCGCCTTTGGGACAACGCGCACACCAGGGCGGGGCGACATCAGACACGCGCGCCACCATCCTCGCTTCATTTCGTATGATCCACCGAATTAGCCTGTTCGTGTCTGGCGGCCTGTTTTTTATTCTGGCCGACGCCGGGCGATTGGCGTAGAAACGACCTTTTTCCCCCATGAAGCACTTCCTTAAGGAGACGGACTTCAAGCCTCAAGAGGTGGCCGAGGTCTTCACGCTCGCCCGGGAGCTCAAGCGGAAGCGGGGCCGGAACAAGCCGGTGCTCGCGCACCAAACTTGGGCGCTCATTTTCTCCAAGGCCAGCACGCGGACGCGCGTCTCATTCGAAGTTGGCATTCATGAACTGGGGGGCCGCGCTCTTTTCCTGAACCAGCACGACCTGCATCTCGGGCGCAGTGAGTCGATCGCAGACACGGCAAGGGTCCTGTCGCGTTATGTGCACGGCCTGGTGGTGCGGACCTATGCCCAGAGCGAGGTGGAGGAGCTGGCGCGGTGCGGGAGCATTCCGGTCATCAATGGGCTGACCGACCTCCTGCATCCCTGTCAGATCTACACGGACGCATTTACCGCGGCCGAGCATTGGGCGGGGCCGAAAGGCGATCTCCTGGAGTCGCTGCAGGGGCGCAAGATCGCCTTCCTGGGCGACACCCGCTTCAACATGGCCAACTCCTGGATCCTGGGCGCGGCGCTGTTCGGCATGACGATCGTCCTGGCGGGTCCGAAAGGCTACGCGCCCGGCGCACCGGTCAGGGCGCTGCTCAAGGCGGGGGGCCTTCCCGTCAGTTTTTCTTTCACGACCGACCCGTACGAGGCGGTGGCCGGGGCCGACATCGTCTACACGGATGTTTGGACCAGCATGGGCCTGGAGGGTGAGGCCAGGCAGCGGGTCCGTGACATGCGGCCATTCACTGTTACGGAGAAGTTGTTTGGCGCAGCCAAGCCCGACGCGCTGTTCATGCATTGCCTGCCGGCCCATCCAGGGCAGGAGGTGGAGCAGGCGGTGCTCGACAACCCGCGCTCGATCATCTTCGACCAGGCGGAAAACCGGCTGCACGTGCAGAAGGCGATTCTCGCCATGCTGGCGCGGTAAGTGGCGCGGGCATCTTGCCCGTCTTGATGAGAAGTCTCCAGACACGGGCAAGATGCGCTGTAGCGCCGGTCTCCGACCGGGGGAATGGGCTATCGCAGGTGGTCCAGACGCCGGTCACAGACTGGCTCCACGATGGCACCGTCAGCCGGCGCGGGGCGGCCGTTCTGGTTCTGCCCGGGGGACGCTTTGGCCGACACCCCCCCGCCCAGGAAGAGCGTTCCAGGACCGCCTCCCCGCATTCAGGCTCACCTGATTTCCTGCAGGGGGCGGTGGAAGATCCACTCCAGCCCGCGCTCCAGCCGCTCGGGCAGATGGTCGACATGGTGGCCGGGCGGTTCGTAAAAGGTGCAGCGCGCCGGGCGCTCGCGCAGCGTCTCGTAGATCTCGCGCGCTCCGACATTGGCCTTCGCCTCATCCAGGGCCGCGCCGTCGAGATAAATCGCCTGTCCAGGCTGGAAGGCGTTGCGGTTGTGCTGCACGATCGTGAGCGGGTCGTTGTCGAGCCAGCGCTGCCAGACCTCTTCGCGGAGGTGGCCTTCTCCGTCATACAGCCATTGGAATGCGCCCGGATGCGAGCGCCCCACCGGCGCGTAAGCCGTCGAAACACCGATGATATAGGTCAGGATCCAAGCCTGGGGAAGCGCGGTGTTCATCTCGGGGGCCATGTAAGACTCGATCTGCGCCAGGGAAAGGGAGGCGACTGCGGGATCTTTTACCATCGGCAGATGGGACAGCGGGAAATCGGAATCCGGACTCAGTGCAATGACCCCGTCGAAGAGTTTCGGTTGAGACATGCCCAGCCTCAGCGCGCCGAAGCCACCGCTGGAATGACCGGCGATGATGCGGCGGGGGTGTTGGGCGGCGACCGGGTAGCGCTTCTCGACCAGCGGAACGATCTCGTCGCAAATATAGTCGGCATAGTTTCCATCGGCGGAGGAATTGAGGTACTGGCTGCCGCCCCAGCGATTGCGCCCGTCCACCACCACGAGCAGCACCGGTGCGACTTCCTCGGCCAGTTTCTGGGTGAACTCGCGCCATTTTCCGGCGTCCTTGATGAAATCATCCGACGATCCCCCATAACCGGGAAGGTAATAGACCGCCGGCAGCCGGGCGGTGCTGGTCATTTGATCCGGGACAAAAACCGCGACGCGCCGGACCACGGGATCGTGCAGCGGATTGTTGAGCAGCACCCGGCTCGAGAATTCGATGACGTCCATCCGCGCTTCCGCGTGCGCCAGGTTGCCAATGATCAAAACCCCCAGCGCGAGCGTGCAGCCAATATGTTTCCGAAGCGATGGCAGCATTCCGCCAAGCATCCGACCGGCCCGGCAAAAGGCAAAACCCAAACTCCGCTGGTCGTCGGGCGTGGATGAGATCGCTGCAAGCGAATCCTTGGGGCAGGCCGCGATCCAGTGAACTGCCGAAGTCCTGCGGCAAAAAATAAAACGGCGGCGGCAAGAATGCTGTCATGCCAGACTCCCTCCGGCGCTGGCGGCCGGGATCGATCGCGCCCAGGCCCAGACCACCGAGCCCGCATATTTCACAGTTTTTGCCATCGCCACGATCATTCTTTTGCTGGCGGTTCTTCTGCTGGCGAAAGTCAAAGGATATGCGGGCCAATGCAAAACCGCCTCTTTCATTGAGCAGGGAATGTGATCCGATGAGCCAAGATCACTGCAATCCGTGTAAAGTTCGCCGAGAATCCGCCCGTCTTCCCGAGTCGGATTGGGCGGTTTTGCCAGTAGGAGGCTGGCCGGACAGAAGTCCGACAGCCTCCTAGGCCGAAATCAAAGCGGGCCACGCACCCAAACGGCGTAGGAGCTGCCGTCCGCCCCAGCCTCCGCGAAGGGCACGAGCCAAAGTGGGCGCGGGTTGACATCCCAGGCGCCGCGCATTCGGGATTGGAAGAGCAGCTGCTTTGAACCCGTGGCCAGGGTGGGGAGCGCTGAGTCGAACACCTTGATGGCCGGGGGCGCGAGTTCTCCGGGGTTGAATTTTTCGTCAGCGGCCAGGATGAACGGCCCCCAGCCGTAGGCGACTTTCACATAATTGGTGTAATCACCGCGGATCAAACGCGCCTTCAGGCTGAACTCCAGTTTCACCTGCTCTCCGTCGTGCCACTCCCTCGCCGACACCACGAGCCAGCCGCCCTCGCTCGTCTGGCTCCCCACCTGGAGCGGCGAGGCCCACTCCGGGACGCGGACCTTCAGGGAAAACCGCGCGGGGCGGGCGCTCCGGATCGTCAGGGTGGAGTTTCCCGCATAAGGGAATCCGCTCTCCTGCACCAGTTGAACCGATTGGCCGTCGATTTCGAATTGGGCCCGCGAGGTTTCAAAAGTGTTCACGAAGATCGTGTCGCTTGAATGGAGGTAAGCCACGGTCGGCGCCAGGGCCAGTCCGCGGGGCCCGCTCGAGTGGCAGCAGGTGATCCCCTTGTCGTAATGCTTCACGCCATCAAGAGCCGTGTAGTAGCACCAATCGTCACCCCGGGGATTCTGCGCCGCCGTGAGCTGGTTGTAGAGGGAGCGCTCGATCTCCTGGGCATATTTGGCCTCCCCGGTGAGTCCGAGCAGCAATCGATTGAACTGGATCCAGGTGACGGTCACACAGGTCTCGCCCAGGTGGGCTTCTTCGCCATTCGGCAGTTCGTGATCCAGGCTGAAAAGTTCATGAACGCTGGCGGTGCCGGTAATGTAGAGACGGTTTTCCACGATATCCTGCCAGGCGTTCAGCAGCGCTTGGAAAAGGCGGGGCTCCCCGGTGACGCGGTAGAGTTCGCCCACGCCCAGCAGATTCGACAGCATTTCGTAGGCTTTGCCGTTGGCCGTGAGGTCCACCTTCCTGCTGCCCGAGGTCAAAGAGCGCACGATGTCAGGTCCGCCCGGTTCCTCATACGACCTGACGATATAGCGCGCAAAATCGAGGTAGCGCGAATCC
>CAVRNM010000314.1:0-6016 GCA_963722225.1 uncultured Verrucomicrobiae bacterium | reverse complement strand
GCTGTTTATGTACGCCTCGGCTCGACTACGTATTGCTTGGTCATGGGCTGCTATGGGATCGGCATCAGCCGCACCCTGCAGGCGGTGATCGAGCAATGCCACGATGCCGACGGAGTGGCGTGGCCTTGGAATGTGGCCCCGTTCCAGGTGCTCGTGGTGCTGCTGGACCCGCAGCTACCCGAGGCGGCCGAGATCGGCCGGAGCTGCCGCGGCGGCCGAGGCCGCCGGGGCCGACGTGCTGGTGGACGACCGTGCCGAGCGTCCGGGCGTGAAGTTCAAGGATGCGGACTTGATCGGCCTGCCGCTGCGGATTACGATCGGCGGACGCGGATTGAAGGAAGGGGTGATCGAAATGAAATGGCGCACGGAAAAAGACGTGGCAAAGGTGCCGCTGGCCGAGGCGGAGGCGCGCGTCCGGTCGGCGGTGGCCGCCGCCCAGACGGCGGCGAAGGCATGATCCCATTTTCGGCCAGGTCCGAGACTGCCCCCGCTCCGCAGGCGGAGACCGAGCTGGCCCTTGCGGGCCTGTGGCGGGTGGTGGTGTTGAACGATCCGGTCAACCTCATGTCCTACGTGGTCCTCGTCTTCCGCAAGGTGTTCGGCTTCGACGAGCCGACCGCGCGGCGCCACATGCTGGAGGTCCACGAACAGGGCCGCTCGGTGGTGTGGAGCGGACTGCGGAAAAGGCGGAGGCGTATGTCTTCACGTTGCAGCAATGGCACCTGACGGCCATCCTGGAGCTCGATGAAACGCGTTGAGGTGAGACTCGCCCTGGCGGTGGTGGCGCCCCTGCTCGATCTCATCAAGCGGACGGTCGACGATCTGCACGACCAACTCGCCGCTCCCCAGTCGCTGCGGGACTTGGACGAGGAATTGGGCGAGGAGTGGAAAGGCGAGTTGCTCAGCGATCAGAATGGAGACTGCCAGCGGTTTCTGGCGCTCTTTGACCGCGAGTTTTTCGCGAGCGGGACGGTGGCCTTTGACGACGACAATGCCGAGTCGGTGCTGCGGGCGTGCGCCGCCATCCGCCTCCGGCTGCGGGACCGCGAGCTCCGGGGATTGTCCGACGCCGCCCTCGAAGGCGCCGGGGTGGACATCGACCAACTCGGCGAGGCCGTCCAAAAAGCCTACATGGGCTATGTTTTTCTGGCCACGTTGCAGGAGCTGATCATCCAGCATCTCGACGCGGCGATCCTGGAGGGATGACCCGGACTTCCTGCAGTTACTGCGGACTTCCCGTCAAGGTGCGCCAGCTCGAGCCGGGACGCGCGTATTATTGCTGTTCGGGCTGCGCCCTGGCGAGCCGGCTGCCGCGGCCGGGTCCGGGCGGTGAGTTCCCGGTGACGACGGCCCTGCTCGTCGCGCTGGGCGCCGGCTTTGCCTTCTTCAACCAGGTGCTCTTCTGGGCGCTGGGGTTGGCCCTCGGCCACGAGCAGCGAGCGGCTGAGGCGGTCCTGTTCGCGCGGGTGTCAGCCGGACTGGGTGCGCTGGTGTGGGTGACGCTGGTGGCGGCGATGGCGCGGGCCGCGTCCCGCCGCTGGACCGATGCGCTGGCGGTGGTGGTGACACTGGCGGGTCTGGTCGGCGCCGCCGTGTCAGCCCGGCCGGCCGGAGGGATGGTCGCCGTCAACGTCGCGCTGCTGCTGTGGCTGTCGCGGGGCTGGGGCAAGCTCAAATTCACAAGAAATAGATCGCTTACAGTTTGACGGTGGGCTCGGTCCATCTACGGTGTCTCCCCGACACCCTGCAGTGTTCGTGTTGTGTTCGATAACCGCTCTTTGCCTTTGAGAAATTCCGGGAGCCAAACCAACGGTGGCAGCTGCTAGGCCGTAAATCGGAAAGCAAAAACCACCCGGCGGCGCCCACTTTAGCTTAAAAAGGACATGAGCCTTTGAGCATACGGCACAGGCGGGGTGTTGTTTTTTTCTCTGGGGCGACTTTTAAATGTATCCGCACGAATATATCGCTCTGCACGTCCTCCACGTGGCCGCCGCGCTGGTCATCGTGGGGTACACGTTTTATGCGTTCGCCGCGGCGCCGGAGACGCGCAAGTCGGTGATGATCTGGACGGGGGCGGCGTCGCTGGTGATGCTGACGACCGGCATCCGCATGTGGGAGGATCATGGCTTCGACCCGGTGGGCTGGCTCCTGGTCAAGATGGTCTGCTGGCTCGGCCTTTCGGCGCTGGCCGGAATCGGCTACCGGCGACGCGACAAGGCGAAGCTGCTGGCCGCGGTGGCGCTCCTCCTCGCCGTGACCGCGGTCGTCATGGTGTACCTGAAACCGTTCTAAGGAAGGCCGGCCTCCTCATCGCAGCATCACTGCAACCCGGGCACGGTTACTGGCGCGCAGCTTTTTGAACACAGTCTGGAGCTGCTTCGCCACAGTGTGGGTGCTTTTGCCTAGTCTCCGGGCAATTTCCTGATTGCGCAGGCCATCGCGGACCAGGAGCGCAACAGCCCGTTCGCTGCGCGTCAGCTGGACGAGAAGCGGCAGGGCCGACGACGGGAGGTCGCGTGGCGAGTTCTGACTGCTGTTGGTCATTGAGGAGAAATGAATGAGGAATACCGGCCGGCTCAACGACACGGGGTCCATTCGTCCGAGCGCCACATGAGCGGTCCAGGGGGCGTCCGAGGTCCCGCCCACCGCCACCGTCCGGCGGGAATCCGCGGGGGGCGTAGGCCCGGCGTTGCGTGGACCGCCGGCCGATGCTCTCAATGTCACGCAGGCCGCCTGCACCGAGGGGGGAAGCACGACGGTGGGGGGAAGCTTCGAGATGCCGCGCCGCCGCGCCCAACTGAGCCGTCGCGCAAAGGCGGGCCGCCGCCTCGTTCGAAAACATGACTTGCAGATCCCAGTCCGCCACGATCACCGGCAGCGGCAAACGCGCCAGAATCGATTCCACCAAGGCGCGTTGCGCCCGCTCCCGGTCCAGCCGGTAAACTCGCCGCAAGGCCGCCGTCAGGTGGGGATGGAGTTCTTCCAGAAGCTGGATTTCACAGTCGTGAAAGTCCGCCCTGCTCGCTGCGCCGATGCAGCGCGAGCAGGCCGAACGGTTTGCCGTTCTCCCAGAAAGCGAGCGCACAATGGTACAACCAGCCTTCTGGCGCCATAAAGGCGTGAAAGAAGGCCAGGCGCCGAAGTTGCGCGACCGTGAAGTAGTCCGATTGTCGGTAAATGTGCGATTCGGGGCGGTTCAACACGACGGAGCCCAAGGGATAAAGGGCGGCGTAGCGGTTGGCCTCGGCGAGATCCTTGAGCGGGAAGGCGTCGCGAAAAGGCAGGGTATCCGCGGAGCCTTCGGGCCAGAGCGACAGGCACTGGAAATGCAGCGGCAGCGCCCGATGCAACAGCGCGAAAACCGCCCGCACAAACTCGTCCACCCGCACGGCGGCGTGGAGCCGCAACAGCCCCCGCTGCAACAATGCAGCCGCCACGCCCGTCGGCGGATGCGGGGGCCGGCTGGGGCGCGCTGCGGCCACGCTGGCGGTGGCGTAACAACGTTCCATCGCCGGGACCAATACTCAAGATTGGGCAGGTCGCAAGCGGCCCGGCCGGTCCAGCGGCCGTCGGCAATTACTCAAGAGTGACCATAGACCGGACCGCCTTCCGCGAATAGGTTCCGGGCGGATTCGGCTTGGCCGTTTCGGCCAATGCCGGCCTGACCCAATCTCCCATGAAAACAACTGTCCCCACCAGTTTCCTCACGGTGGCGCTCGGGCTTGCGCTCGCCAGCAGCAGCGTCTCCGCCGCAACCGAGGCTGAACCTCTCATCGAAGGCCTGGGTAGCCACACCCGCAATGTCACGACGAGTTCACCCGAGGCCCAGCGATATTTTGACCAGGGGCTCAACCTCTATTTCGGTTTCAATCACGGCGCCGCGATCCGTTCGTTCCAGCAGGCGGCACAGCTGGATCCGCAATGCGCGATGGCTCACTGGGGGATCGCGCTCGCCAACGGACCGCACATCAACATCTCGATGGTGCCGCCACCAGCCGCCGCCATGGCGTGGCAGGAACTTGCGCTCGCTCGGCAGAACGCCGCCCACGCCTCGGCGGTTGAACAGGCGCTGATCGGGGCCCTGGAGCGGCGCTATGCGGATGTCGGCGCGCTTTTCGCCGAAGCCATGATGGATTTGCGGCCCTGGGACCAATGGACTCCGGCCGACCAGGCGCAGCCCGGAACAGACGAAGTCCTGGCAGCGCTCGACGCGGTGTTGAAGCTCGACCTTAACCATCCGTTTGCGAACCACCTCTACATCCATGCCGTGGAGGCATCGCCGCATCCCGAGCGCGCGCTGGCGGCGGCGGACCGGCTGCTCGGCCTGCAGCCGGGGCTGGCGCACAACGTGCACATGCCGTCCCATATTTACATCCGCGTCGGCCGCTGAAACGTCGCCATCGACAGCAATCGGAAGGCGATCGCTGCCGCCTTGCGCCTGCAGGAGGTCACGGGCCCGCCCAAAGGCCCGATCCTAATCTACAACGCTCACAACGAGCATATGCTCGCATATGCCGCGATGATGACCGGCCAGAGCGGGCTCGCGATCGGCCACATCCGAGAAATGGCCGCCGCGTTGCCGGAAGACTTCCTGAAAGAGTTTGCCCCGTTTGCCGACGCCTACGTGGCCATGCCCTACGAAGTTCTGTTGCGCTTTGGGCGCTGGGATGACGTGCTCGCCGCGCCCGACCATCCCGACTACCTGCCCTTCGCGCGGGCGATGCGCCGCGCGGCGCGTGGCATCGCGTACGCCGCGAAGGCCAAGCTGGCCGAGGCCAGGGACGAGCAGCGGGCGTTCCTGGCCGCGGCGCCGCTGGTGCCCCCCGGGGAAACCTCCGGCCCGGTCGTGGCGCGGACCATTCTCGCGGTCGTCGAGCCGATGCTCGCCGGCGAAATTCTCTATCGGGCCGGCGACGAGGATGCGGGCCTGACAGAGCTGTGCGAGGCGGTGAAAGCCGAGGATGCGCTGCGTTACATCGAACCTCCAGCGTGGTTCCTGCCGGTGCGACACTCGCTCGGCGCCTCGCTGATGCGGTCCCGCCGCTACTACGAAGCGGAGCTGGTATATCGGGACGATCTTGCCCGCCTGCCGGAGAACGGCTGGTCGCTGTTCGGACTCGCCGAGAGCCTGCGCCTGCAGCGGAAGCAGACCGAAGCCGCGGCGGTCGACGCACGGTTCAGGAAGGTCTGGGCCAACGCGGATGTGCAGATCCACAGTTCATGCCTGTGCCAGCCCGGCGTCGAAATCGCCTCGGTGAATCCCTGACTTCACCTGCCGGAAATGCCTCTTCGCGCCGGCCGTCTGCCGGCATTGTCCAACCGCAAATGGAGAACCGAAATGAAAAGGAAATACGTCGACTGCCAGGAATTCCCCGGGGAGATCAAATGCAGCCTCGCGCTCGCTGCGGACACTGAAGATGAGTTGATGGAAGCCGCCGTGCAGCATGCTGTGGCCGTGCACGGTTATCAGGACACGCCCGAGTTTCGCCGGGAGCTGCGTTCCTGCTTCCGGAACGGGACGCCGCCGCTAGCCGCTCCAAAAATCGTGGCGGCAACCTAGCCGGGCCGCTCTTGCAGCGTGATCTTCACCGCGGCGGCGACCTGGTGCGCCCGCGCCCGCGCCTCGTCGACGGTGTCGCCGCTGGCCACGGCCACACCGAGCCGCCGGTGGCCGCGGCATTCGGGTTTGCCGAAAAGCCGGACATGGCTTTCCGGGACGGCGAGCGCCTGGTCAAGGCCGGTGTAAGCGGGCACGCCGTCGCCCCAGCCCAGCAAGGCGACGCTGTAGGACGGACGCAACAGGCGGATGGGCGGCACCGGCAGGCCGAGAACGGCCCGAGCGTGCAGGGCAAACTCCGACCATTGCTGGCTGCCGATGGTCACCAGCCCGGTGTCGTGCGGCCGCGGGCTGACTTCGCTGAAGATCACCTCATCGCCGCGGACAAAACACTCGACGCCGAAGATCCCCCAGCCGCCGAGGTTCCCGACCACGGTCTTGGCGATGTGCTGCGCGGCC
>CAVRNM010000313.1:0-25341 GCA_963722225.1 uncultured Verrucomicrobiae bacterium | reverse complement strand
TAAACATCGGGGCTCTGACCGTGAAGGTCGTGTCCCTGCGCGGCGACGCCAGGGACGCCACGGTGGTCGCCCATCAGGGCCGTCCCATCGAAGCGCTCGATCAACTGCTCGCCGGACCCGGCTTGGCCGACGCCGAGGCCTTCGGCGTTTCCGGCCACCTCGGACACATTCCCGAAGTGGCCGCCATCCAGCGGGGGTTGCGGGAGACGCCGGGCGCTTTCGACGCCGTGATCTCCCTCGGCGGGGAATCCTTCCTGGTTTACTTCCTCGCGGAGGGGCGGATCGCGCATGTGCTGTCCCACAACAAATGCGCCGCCGGCAGCGGCGAGTTCTTCGTCCAGCAGATCGGCCGGATGGGTCTGGAGCTCGACGAGGCGATCCGCCGCTCGTTCAAGGCACGGTCGTGCCGCTGGCGTCCCGCTGTTCCGTCCACTGCAAGTCGGACATCACCCACAAGCTCAACCGCAACGAGGCTGCGCCGGCGGACATCCTGCGCACGCTGCACGACAGCATGGCCAACAAAGTCGTCGCGCTGCTGGAGAAGGGCACAGCGCGCGCTGCGCCGGGTGCTGCTGATCGGCGGGGTGACCCGCAACGCCGCCCTGCTGGCCGCCTTGCGCGAGAAACTGCCCGGAGACCGAGTTCGTCGCGCTGCCCGAAAGCCCCTGGTTCGAGGCGTGGGGCCGCGCCCTGCTCACCCGCGACGACCCGCTTCACCGGTCGGCCGCAGCTCGCGCGTCGCCCCGGTTCTCGGCCGCCTGCCGCCGCTGCCATCGCTACGCCGACCGGGTGCAGGTCATTGCCACGCCGCAACGCCAGGAGCCGCGCCGGCGGCCCGCTCGTGCTCGGGTTGGACGCCGGGTCGACGACGACCAAGGCGGTCCTGCTCGATCCGTCAACCCACGGCGTCGTGGCCTCGCACTACCGGCGCACGCAGCGGTGATCCCGTGGCGGCGGCCCGCGAGTGCCTGCGCGCGCTGGCGCGCCAGGTGGGCAACCGTCCGGTGGGCCTGGTGGGCACGACCGGGTCCGCGCGCGAACTCCTCGGCGCCTACCTTGGCACCGAACACGTCTACAACGAAATCTCGGCCCACGCGGCCGGCGCGGCGCACTTCGATCCCGAGGTGGACACGATCTTCGAGATTGGCGGTCAGGACTCCAAATACATCCTCCTCCGCAACGGGGTGCCCGTCGACTACGCGATGAACAACGCCTGTTCCGCCGGCACCGGCTCCTTCCTGGAGGAGAGCGCCCAGGGCGACCTCGGGCTCGCCGTCGCCGACATCGCCGACCTGGCGCTGAACGCGCCGGCTCCCGTGCATTTCAAGGCCACCTGCGCCGCGTTCATCAACTCCGACATCCGCATCGCCCAGCAGCAGGGCCGCTCGCGCGACGACATCGTCGCCGGACTGGTTTACGCGATTGCCGGCAATTATCTCAACCGGGTCAAGGGACCGCGGGTCGTGGGAAAGAAGGTGTTTCTGCAGGGAGGCGTCGCCCTCAACCGCGCCGTCGGACACGCGTTCGCCCACAGTGCCGATCGTTCCATCGTCATCCCGGCAAATCCCGAGTTGCTCGGCGCGCTGGGCGTCGGCTTGCTGGCGATGCAACGCGCCGGCGGCACCCTGGGAAAGCCGCCGGGAACGTGCTCGCCCTGGCGGCGCCGGAGATGAAGCTCGTCGGCCGTTTCACCTGCCGGGCGTGCAAGTTGTGCTGCAGCATCGACCGCTTCGAGGTGGCCAGCCGGCGGTTCCCCTTCGGCGGCCGTTGCAGCCTTTACGAAAATGTGTGGAAGCGAAAAGGGCGCGCGACCGCGACCGCCGACGGTCGAGCAGCGGTCAATTGGTCTTCGGCGACACCAAGAGATTCCTGCCCCCGGCCAAAATCCAGGCTGCATTCGCCGCCAGCGCGTCGAGCAGTCGCTAGCGGACGCCCGGTCGTTTCTGGAGGACTCGCTGCGCGGGTCCCGCCGCGGGATCCGGCATGAACGCGCATCGGTTCCGCGCGCCCTGACGACCCATTCGCTGCATCCGCTCTACGCCACTTTTTTTGCCGGCCTGGGCATGGACGTGGTGCTGTCCGGCGTGGATCCGCAAGGCGATCTGAAGTCGAATTCCGGTTTCTGCTTTCCCGTGCAAATCGCGCACGGCGCGGTGCTGGATCTGGCCAGACAGGGCGTGAAGCTGGTCTTCCTGCCGCATGTGCTGCGCATGCCCCAGCCCAACGCCTGCCGGGATTCCTATCTTTGCCCGATCACCCAGGCCAGCCCCTATTTCATCGCCAAGGCGTTTCCCGGCACCCGCTTCCTTTCGCCGCTGCTGGATTTCACCAACGGCTACGAGGCGCAGCCCGGCGCTGGTGGAGCTGGCGGTGCGGGAACTGGGCGTCCGCCGCGAACTGGCCGAGACGGCCTGGGCGGCCGCGGTGCGGGCCCAGGTGGAGGCGGAGCGCGCGCTGCAGCGACCTGGGCGAACGCGCGCTGGCCGAGGCCGTCTCGGCGGGAAGACCCGCGGTCGTGCTGGCGGGCCACAGCTACAACGCCTTTCCCCCGAGGCCTCGCAATCCGTGGGCCGCAAGCTCGCGAGCATGGGCGTCACCGTCATCCCCGCGGACTGCCTCCTGCCGGCAGGCCACGGCCCCACCTCCTGGCACTTTGCCAACCAGATCATGAACGCCGTCGCCCTCGTCCGGCGGCACCCGAATGTGTTCCTGCTTTGCGTGAGCAACTTCAGCTGCACGATCGATGCCTTCACGCACTCGATGCTCGCCTCCGAGCTGGGGGCCAAGCCCTACCTGATCCTCGAAATCGACGCCCACACCGCCGATGCGGGCGTGCAAACCCGCCTGGAGGCCTTTCTCGACATCGTTCGCAATTACCGCGAGGCGCGCCACGGCAGCCACCGGTCCTTCACGCCGTGCCGGCTGACCAAGGGCGGCCGGATCATCCGTTCGAACGGCGAGAAGGTGAGCCTGACCGATCCGCGCGTGAAGTTCTACCTCCCCAACTTCTCGCAATACCACTCCGAGGCCCTCTCGCAGCTCACCATCCGCTGGCTCGGCCTGCACGCCGGCACCGCCGCCCCGCTGGACCGACGCCAGCTGGAGCAAGGCCTGCGCTACACCTCGGGCCGCGAGTGCCTGCCCCTGCCGCTGTGCATCGGGCAGCTGCTGCAAATCCATGCCAGCCGCCCGGCCGGCGAGATCGCCGGCTTCCTGTCGGTCCGGGGCGGCGCACCGTGCGTCAGCGACTCGTACCTGGGGTACTTTGAGCGCTTCATCGCCGAACAGCGGCTGTCCGATCTTTTCCTGGTCCACGCCTCCGCGGAAAACGACTATCTCGGATTTGACCTGCTCACCCTGGCCAAGCACCTGTCACCCGCCATCCTGCTGGCGGACATCCTGGTGGAGATCGACCACGTCCTTCGCGTCGTGGGCGCCGAGGGGAGCGTGGCGCAATTCCGCGAGGAATGGCTGCACTTCGCCGCCGGCGCGTCCTCGCTCGACCAGTTCCATGCCGGACTGCCCGGATTCGTCGACCGGCTGGCGGCCCTGCCGCGCCAGCGGGACCCGCGCACCTGCCCGCGCGTAGTGGTCACCGGCGATTTTTTCACGCGCTTCAGTCCGTTTTTCATGGACGGAGTCCGCGAACTCTACGCGACGCGCGGAATCATCCTCAAACCGGTCGATCTGACCGACATGTTCCTCTATGGCACCTATGACGGCGCGGCCGGAGCCGCCTACACCTGGGGGATGAAACCGGGCAGCCTGGCGTTCGCCAAGGCCTGCACGCGAATTTTCCAGCCGGACGGCAAGCAGTATCTCCAGCAGTGGCTGAGCTACCAGGCGGAGCGCAAGGTCGAGCAATATTACCGGTTCCTGTTCCGGAAGACCGGCCTGCTGGTGGCGGGCGGCAATGACATTTCCACGCTGTTCGAAACGGCCTCCGAGCACGTTTCCCCCACCATTTACGGAGAAATCATCCCGGCGGTCGGCAAGGGGTTGGAAGCGGATAACGAGGGGTATGACGGCATCATTCTCCTCGGGCCGTTCAATTGCCTGCCCTATCGGATATCGGAGGCAATTCTCAAGCCGCTCAGCATCCAGCGCGGCATGCCCATCCTGACCTTTGAGAGCGACGGATACGCGGTGGAACCGTCGTTCCTGCGGCAGGTGGAAGTCCACATCCAGCAGGTGCTCGCGCGCGCCGCCAGCAGCCAGACGGAATCATTGCTCGCCGCCGGCCGGCTGCCGGAGCTGATCAAGGCGGCGGTGGACCGGCTGCGCTAGGAGCCCGTCGGACTTCGTCCTCCGCGCTCCTAAACAAACGGCGGACGCCGTTTGGTGCAGAACGGCGACTTTTCTTCCGATTCAGCGGAGAAGTTCCGAACTTTGGCGCAGGGGATGCGTCAGAGAGGCAGGCCCGCGCCGAGATTGATGCGCGCGCCCTTGTCCGGGCCCGGCAGGAGCGCGCCCACAAAGCACCGGCATCACCGTGCTGGCCGGACATGCTGCAAATTGCGCCAGCAAACCGCGGAGCCCGTTTTCGGAATCATCAAGCAAGCCATCGGATTCCGGCGCGTCATGCTCCGCGGTCTGGAGAAAGTGTCGCTGGAATGGATCCTCGTGACGCTTTCCTACCATCTTAGGCGGCTGCACACCCTCGGAGCAGTGCTCAAAGCAGTCCGAAGCCCTCTGCGGGAGCAGTCCCGGGGTCGAAAACCGCCTCCGGATCAAGAAAACGGACACCTTCGATCACCGCCGAACAAGAAACCCGCAAATCACTCGGTCCTTCCAGGGCCCGCCAAAATGGCGCCAGCCATTTTGTTTAGCAGAGTGGAGGACGAAGTCCGACACACTGCTAGCGGCCGAACTTCCACCACGGTTTCGGCCTGGCCTCAACCGCGGGGAGCTCCTCCGGATTCTCGGCGGCAACCTGCGCCGACTCCTGGTCGCCGGTTATGCCCTCGACTTCAGAGTCGGCGGGAACCGGTTTTTCTTGGCGGGGAGGCAGGGATGGCGTCGATAACCCCTCGAGTCGCCGCTTTAATCGGTTATGTCTGTTGCTCATAGGTTTGCCGTTGGGGAGGCAGGTTGTTTCTGAAACAATGAATCTCTGCGGTAAGCCGGTTGAACCAAAATGACTGGGTCGCAGCAAATCGACCGAGGGGGAGAACGGGATTAGAAAGCTTCCTGGGACACTGACCATTCCTGGCCGCTTTTCAATGCAAACCTGCAAAATCGTTCCGGGGAGGAATCCGGTCGAAGATTCCGTTTGACCGGGGGTGGACACCCGGCGTCAATCCCCCGATATGCTGAAAGCCGGCATCGTCGGGTTGCCCAACACAGGAAAATCCACCCTGTTCAACGCCGTCACTCGCAGCCACAAGGCGGCGGTGGCCAATTATCCCTTTTGCACGATCGAGCCCAATGTCGGAGTCGTCACCGTGCCCGACGAGCGCCTGGGCCGCCTGGAACAGCTTTTTAAGACTGGCACCACGATCCCCGCGGCCATCGAATTCTTCGACATCGCCGGCCTCGTGAAGGGCGCCAACAAAGGGGAGGGACTGGGCAACCAGTTCCTCGCCAACATCCGCGAGGTGGACGCCATCATCCATGTCGTCCGCTGTTTCGAGGAGGAAGACGTCCCCCACCCCATGGGTTCGATCGATCCGGTGCGCGACATCGAAATCGTGACGGCCGAGCTGGCCCTCTCGGATCTCGACGCAGTCAAGAAACGCATGGAGAAAGCGCACAAGCGCGAGCGCAGCGGGGAGAAGGACGCGCGCGCCGAGCTGGCCCTGCTCGAGCGGCTGGTTCCGCATCTCAACGCCGCCAAGCCTGCCGGCACGCTCGAAGTGCACGAAGACGAGCCGCGGCTGCTCCGCCTTTTCCAGCTCCTCACCGCCAAGCCCGTGATCTACGCGGCCAATGTCGCGGAAGGCGATCTCGCCACCGCCGGCCGGAATCCGTTCGTGCAGCAGGTCGCCGACTACGTCCGGACCCACCACGGCGCGGCCCTGCTGGTCACCAGCGCGAAGATCGAGGCCGAGCTCGCCGACCTCCCGGTCGAGGACGCCCGGGAGTTTCTCAAGGATCTCGGGGTCGCGGATTCCGGCGGCGCCGATCTGATCCGCGCAACCTATTCCCTCCTCGGCCTCATCACGTTCTTCACGCATAACGAGAAGGAAGTGCGGGCGTGGACGGTGCACCAGGGGACGAAAGCGCCGCAGGCCGCGGGCGTGATCCACACCGATTTCGAGAAGGGCTTCATCAAGGCAGAGGTGATCTCCACCGAGGAGCTGGTGAAACTCGGCAGCGTGCACCAGGCCCGCGAGGTCGGTCACTACCGCCTGGAGGGGCGGGACTATGTCATCCGCGACGGCGACGTCGTCCTGTTCCGGTTCAACGTCTGAGACGCTGGCCGGGCGGTCGGCGCGCCTTCAGAACGTTTCGGCTGCCTGCTCTCACTGCCATGCCGCGACTCCTTCCACCGATCACCGACCGGGCGGATTTTCGCCGGGCGCGCCACCAGCCGATCGACGGATGGCGTCCGGCGCTGCGGGCGCTCGCGGCCCGTCATGGGTTTCCCGATGAACCGGCGGAGCGTTTCCGCTCCGGCTGGAACCCTGTGTTCGAGGTTGGCGGGCAGTTCGTGGTCAAACTTGTGCCGAGGCTTTGGGCTCACGTCGTCCAGCGTGAAGCCGAATGCCTGCGATTTCTCGCCGGCCAAACCAGCCTGCCGGTGGCCCGGGTCGCGGCCGAGGGCACGCTGGAGGACTGGCATTACCTGGTATCGTCCCGCCTGCCGGGTGAGCAACTCGACCGGGTGTGGCCCCGACTCGCCCCCCCGGATCAGGCGAGACTGGCCGGCGATTTCGGCGGGCTGCTGCGGGAACTCCACCGAATTCCTGTGGGCCGGCTGCGTCCCGGCGGGATCGCCTGGGCGCAATTCTTCGACCATGCCGTTGCCGCCTGGACGGCGCGGCCCGGCCTGGATCGACTCCCGCAGCTGCTACGCGACGACGGCCCGCGCTTTCTCGCCAGCGCCGCTGCCCAGCGCGCCGCCCCGCCGCTCGTGTTGCTGCACGGCGATCTCGCCCCGGAGAACGCCCTCGTGGAGCAGGATGCTGCAGGCTGGAGGTTTTCGGGCATCCTTGATTTCGGCAACGCGATGGCCGGCGATCCGCTTTTGGACCTTGCCGCTCCCACCGTGCTCCTCGCCCCCGGCCAGGCCGGGATCGTCGACCGGATTCTCGCCGGCTACGGCGGCCCCGATGCGCCGCGCGCCGCGGCGTTGCGGCTGCGGCTCATGGCCCTGACGCTGATCCACCCGATGGCTGATCTCCCGGAATGTCTTGCCTTGGTGAAGGGAGCGGAAGATTGCCCGGCCTGGGCGGCGGTTGCGGAAAAATTCTGGCCCGGCTGATGCCCGCAGGTTCGCGATGGCCGCCCACGACATCAGTGACCACCCGTGCTTCGGAATGTCCGACCTGTTTCGTGTCATTCTTGTGATTCCAGGTTAATGTGTGCTCGTCCCAATGATTGGCCTGTCACCCAACCCGCCGCCTGACGAAAACCCGGCCGGCCGCCGCACGGCCGAGTCCGGCGGCCCAGCCCCGGGGCGGCCCCGGGAACGGCTCCGGGCGGCCCACCCGATTCTTCTGGAACTTCGCCGTCAGCCTGGGCACCGCTGCGGCGGCCGCTGTTCCGCAACCGGCTTTTCGCGTCCGTCATCTCCAACACCGGCTCCTGGATGCAGGACACGGCGGGCACCTGGCTGATGACGTCGCTGACGTCGTCGCCCTTTCTGATCGCCTTGATGCAAACGGCCGCCGCCCTGCCCGTCCTCCTGCTGGGACTTCCCGCGGGCGCGACCGCCGACATTCTCGATCGCCGCCGCCTGCTCCTGTTTTGGGCGGGCTGGATGCTGCTCGCTGCGGCGCTCCTCAGTGTCCTGGCGTTCACCGGGGTCATCGGCCCCTGGTGGCTCCTGGGGTTGACGTTCGCTCTCTCCGTCGGGAGCGCGATGAACGGACCGACCTGGCAGGCGATTGTGCCGGAGCTCGTCCCGCGCCCCGAGCTGCCGAACGCGATTTCGTTGAACAGCGCCGCCTACAACCTCGCCCGGGCCATCGGCCCCGCCGCGGGCGGGCTCATGGTCGCGGCGTTCGCCTCCGTCATGATCGGATCCGGAGCGGTGTTCCTGGTCAACGCGCTCTCGTTCATCGCGGTGCTGGTCGTGATCTACCTTTGGAAACGGACCCCGCTCTTCACGAGCGCGCTGCCCGCCCAGCGACTGCTGGGCTCCATGCGTTCCGGCCTGCGGTACGTCCGGCACGCGCCGCCGCTGCGCGCCATTCTCGTCCGCGCCTTCCTCCAGACCTTTTGCGTGAGCGGAATGTGGGCGCTCCTCGCCGTCGTGGCGCAGCAGGATCTCCGCCAGGGGGCGTTGGGCTACGGCATTCTCAACGGCTGCATCGGACTCGGCGCGGTCCTGGGCGCCCTGCTGCTTCCGCTCCTCCGTCGCCGTCTGTCCGCCGACGCGATCGTCAACGCCACCGCCCTCGCCTTTACCGGCGTGCTGCTGGTGATGGCGTGGGTGCATCAATGGCTGCCGCTGCTGCTGGCGCTCATTCTCGGCGGCGCCGCGTGGACGAGCATGGCGGCGTCGATGAACATCGCCGTGCAGCTGTCCGTGCCGGCGTGGGTGCAGGCGCGCTCCCTGGGCGTTTATCAGATGATCTTCCAGGGCGGAATGGCGCTGGGCAGCGCCTTCTGGGGCGCCATGGCCGAACGGACCAGCACGCCGCTGGCCCTGGGCTGCGCCGCCGGCAGCCTGCTCGCCAGTCTTCCGCTGGCCCGCCGGTTCTCGCTCGTCGCCGGCACCACGCTGGACCATTCGCCCGGCGGCCTGACCCGGGCGCTGAACCGTTCCGCGCCCCAAATCGTGATCGAGCTGCAGCCGGAGGACGTCCCCGTGCAGGTCCGGATCGAATTCCGGATCGACCCGGCGCGAACCGCGGACTTCGTCGCCGCCGCGTACGCGCTGCGCCGGGTGCGCCGCCGCGACGGCGCGATCCGCTGGGCGCTGTATCAGGATCCTTACGACCCGGCGCATTTCGTCGAGTCTTTCATCGTGGAATCGTGGATCGAGAACCTGCGCCGGATCGAGCGCTTCACGATGGCGGACCGCGCCATCCGCGACCGGGTTTACGGCTTCCACGTGGGCCCGGAGCCGCCGGCCACCTCTCGGATGATCCTGGTCGCCGCGCCGCCAACATCGCCTTCTGCCGGCTGACCGTAGCAGGTAGGGACGGACCGCCGGGCCATCCGTTCGGCCCGACCCGCCGGGCGGCCGCGACCAACCGACGGCGTCAACCGGACGGACGCGCTTCGACTCGTCGCAGGGTCTTTTATTTTGCCGTGGGAACTTGATGGCGCCCCCGTGCGGCGTGCCAAATTTCTGATACGACCGTATCACCAAAATGGCGGCGGCTTGGCACCCCAAAACAAAAGACCCCGCGACCCGGCTGGCCCGCGTCCATCCTGCGCTTGGAAAACCCGCGCATTTGGGATTGCATGGCCGGAGAGGAGTCGGTTTCGCCACGGCCGGTCCGGCGGAAGCCGGATCCGGCCCACGGCTGAAGCCGGCCTGCCACGATCAACACCCCCACCTAACTTCTAACCAGGCCATCCATGCGCATCTTCATCGCCGACAAATTCGAACAGTCCGGCCGCGATCAACTGGCGGCTCTTGGTTGCGAGGTCATCTACCAGCCCGGGTCCAAGGACGAGGCGCTGGTCCGGGCGATCGCCCAGTCCGCGCCCGACGTGCTGGTGGTGCGCTCGACCAAGGTCACCGACCCGATGCTGGGGACGGGCACGCTCAAACTCGTCGTGCGCGCCGGCGCCGGCTACAACACGATCGATGTCGCCGCCGCCTCGCGGCGGGGCATCTATGTCTCCAACTGCCCCGGCAAGAATTCGATCGCCGTGGCGGAACTGGCCTTCGCGCTCATCCTCGCGCTCGACCGGCGTCTGGCCGACAACGTGATCAGCCTGCGCCGCGGCGAGTGGAACAAGGAGCTCTTTTCCAAGGCCCGCGGGTTGTTCGGCCGCACGCTCGGCCTGATCGGCCTCGGCCAGATCGGTCTGGAAATGCTGCCGAGGGCCCGGGGCTTCGGTCTTCCGGTCGTCGCCTGGAGCCGCAGCCTGACCGCGGAACGAGCCAAGAGCCTGGGCATCGAGTCCAGGGCGAGCCCGGAAGAAGTCGCCGCGTCCGCCGACATTGTCAGCGTGCACCTGGCCTTGAATGCGGGCACCAAGGGCCTGCTCGGAGCCCGCTTTTTCGCCGCGATGCGCGAGGGCGCCTATTTCATCAACACCGCGCGCGCCGAGCTGGTCGATCAGCCGGTCCTTCAGCAGGCCGTCGCGGACCGCAAGCTGCGCGTGGGCCTCGACGTCTATGCCGGCGAACCGGCCGGCGGCGCGGGTCCGTTTGCCGATCCGCTGGGGCAGGACGCCCAGGTCTACGGCACGCACCACATCGGCGCCTCGACCGAGCAGGCGCAGGAGGCCATCGCCGCGGAGACCGTGCGCATCGTCCGGATCTTCAAGGAGACGGGCAACGTGCCCAATGTGGTGAACCTGGCGCAGCGCACGCCGGCCACGCATCGTCTCGTCGTCCGCCACCTGGACCGCCCGGGGGTGCTGGCCGGGGTGCTCGACACGCTGCGCACCGCCGAGATCAACGTCCAGGAGATGGAGAACGTGATCTTCGATGGCGCGCAGGCGGCTGTCGCGCACATCAACCTGGACCGCGCCCCGCCGGCGGAATTGCTCGAGCGCTGCCGCGCCGAGAACGCCGACATCATCGAGCTCGCCCTGCTGCCGATCGCGGCCAAGTTGTAGCCGGCCTCGCTGAGGCCGTGACGATGCAGAAATCACGATGCTGACTCGTAGACAAGATTTTGCCAGGTGACCGTGTAGGAAGCCCGCTCGCGGGCGATTCCCACCTCGGAATCGCGAGCAAGCTCGCTTCCTACAATTTGGATAGAGACGGCTGAGGCCGGTCCCCGTGTGGCATGGGCATCGTCGCGCAAGATCATTCGCACACTCGCGTCTTCATGGATTCTGCCCGGCGAAACGGCGCCCGCGAAAATGGCGCAGCCGTTTTCCAATAGCAGCCCGGAGTGCGCTCGGGCCGACGGGCTGCTACGCGTTCATGTCGCTCCAGCGGCGCGCCATCCGGCCAAAGATCCAGAGACCGATGCCGGCAATGATCCCGATCAGCGCAAACGGAATCCAGACGGCATGCGGATGATAGGTGTCCCAGAGCAGCCTGGTGGCGGCCGTGGGATCGAGGCCGGTGATCTCCTGCAGCTTCGCCATGGCGCCGGTGCGACCGACGCCCAGCGCTGATTCCAAGGGGCCCGCGTTGCCGTCCCAATGCGTTCCCCGGCCCCACGGCGTCTGCTCCGCGAGATATCTGAGGGCCAGCACCGCCTTCTCTCCGTAATGGCCGTAAACGTAACCCGCGATCGTCGATCCGACGTACACCCCCACCCCGATCGGTATGTTGGCGTAGCCGAGGTAGAGCCCCTTCCTTCCCGGCGGCGCGATCAGCGCGAGGTATTCGTTGGTTTTGGGCCCGGTCATCATTTCCCCGAGCGAAAAGAACAGGATTCCCGTCACCAGCAGCCACCCGGATTGGGTCCAGCCGGCCACCAGCACACCGACCACGGCAAAGCCCATGCCAAGGAGCAGGGCCGACAGCGTCCGCATCCGCCGCGTCAGCCAGGCCGCGCCGACGACGCCGAGGATGATGAAGAACGAATTGAAGCTCAGAAGCACCTGCTGCGGGATCATCGGCCCGCGGGACGTTGGTTCGATCAGGGCCCGCTGCGCCAGGGCGGGGAGCCAGCCCAGTTTCGCCGCCAGCGGCCCGCTGTTGACCCAGTCCGCGATGAAGTTCGGCTGCAGGTCCCAGAGCTGGTACATCATCAACCAGAAGCAGGACATGATGGCCATCCACGCGAGCAGCCGCGGCTCGACAATGTTGGTGATCGTCCGCTTCAGCACGTGCAGGGTCGATTCCGTCTTCGACGCGCCCGACGGCACGTCGGTGAACGTCAGCAGGAGCACCAGGTTGAACGAGGAGAACAACGCCGAGGCCAGAAACAGGTTG
Organism: uncultured Verrucomicrobiae bacterium; assembly: GCA_963722225.1. GTDB lineage: Bacteria > Verrucomicrobiota > Verrucomicrobiia > Opitutales > Opitutaceae > Fen-1467. The sequence goes on along the minus strand of CAVRNM010000313.1, from coordinate 13,154 downwards.
CGCCACGCCTCCTTGGAATTGGCCGTCACCTGGAGCGGCCCGGGCAGCACCGCGCTGAGCGTCAGGAGGATCGACGGCAGGTAGTGGCCGAGGAACGCGCCGACGTTGACCACCCAGTAGAAGATCCCCCAGCCCACCGACGAGTTTCCCTTGGTCAGCTGATGCGCGAGCGAGCCCTGGATGCTGGGTTTGAAAAACGCCGTGCCGGTCGCCAGCGTCATGATGCCGGCAAACAGCGCCCAGTAATTGCTCAGCCAGGCGAGGTCGCGCAGGAAGCCGATCATGAGGTAGCCGGACATCATGAGGCTGATGGCAAACACCAGGGTGCGCTTGTAGCCGAAGCGGTCCGCGATGCCGCCGGTCACGATCGGGAGCAGCGACTGGAAAACCGCCCACCAGGCGTAGATCGTGCCCTTGTCCAGGGCCGTCAGATGCAGGCCGCCCGGGTTGTCCGCCTGCATGATGTAGATGGGCGCCATGACCCGTAGATTGTAGAACGCCAGGCGCTCCCACATCTCGATGGAGTTGAGCGCCCAAAAAACGCGCCCGAAACGCGGCGGCGCGGGCGCGGGGGAGAGGACGGGGTCGGCCATGCCGCCACCACGTTAGGAACCACGGCCTGCCGCCGGCAAATGTTATCGCGCAGGCCTCGGCATCCGGCCATTGGCAACTTGCGGCCCACGGGCCGGCCGCGTCCCGCTTTCAGCTTCGTCCCGGCTGGACCGGCATGGTGGGCGGGGGCGGGTCGGAAAAACGGAATTCCTGCGCGAGCGTGCGGCGGATCGGGCCGTCGGTCTCTTCCCAGATCTGCACGAGATCCTCGTGATTCACCCAGCGCCCCGTGAAGCGGTAGATATGTCCGCCCTGGAAGGAAGCCTCGATCGCCGGACTCATTCGCTGCTCCTTGCGGGCTTGTTCCGCCGCCACTTTCTTCTGATTCCGGAAACCATCCAGGACGTCGGACAAGGGAATCAGGTGATGGTCCGGCAACCCGAGGATCACCCGATGGGTGCCGGCGGGGATGAAGCGGACAAAGGTCTGGGGTTGCATCCCGGGATAAACCGAATCCTTGTGGCCGGGAAAATAGGCTGAGACGGGCTCCGCATCCGGGGGATGGAAGAGTTGGCTAAGCGACTGGCCGACGCCGGCGGGGATCGGGTCTCCCCAGACGACGACCGCGCAGTCGGGTTTGATCCGGAACACGCAGGCGGCTTCGACCAGTCCGCGAACTTCGGGCAGCCGGGGGTATTCCCGCTGCAGCGTCCGCTGGTCCGGCCCCGCGGTTTCATCCCAGAGCTGAAGCGCGTCGCCGTCGTCACGGCTGACGGAGGCCAGGCTGTAGGAGTGGCGGGGAACGACCGTGACCTCGATCGCCGAGATCACCGGTGCGGTGAACATATTCTTCTGCCACACGACCACGAGGCGATGCGTTCCCGGTGGGATGAAGATCCGGCCGGACGCCAGAAAAACAAAACCCGCGTTGTCCCGTTCCTGGTCATCCACGAAATAGAAGGAACCAGCGTACCACAGAGACTGTATGGGCGAGGTTTTCGGCGTGTTTCTGACCATGGTGATCGCGGCGCAATCGGAGTCCCGGTAGTGGGCTTCGTATTCCTTCTGCTGCTTGATTTCCACGTCGACGATCATGATCGGCACAGCGGCCCAGAAGGCGTAGACTCCGGCGACCTCCGCCGCCGAAGTCGGCATGGGAAGGGAGCAGCCGCCGAGTCCGAGCGACAGCGGCAGCAGCAGGAGTATCACCAGGCGGCCGGGAGAGGGAGGAGAACGCCAGGCGGACCGCGCCGAGGCGTTGTCGGAGCCACAGGCCTGGCCAGAGATGTTCATTGGCGGAGCGCGGAGACCTTCCTGAAGGCGGTCCGCGAGCATGCTTGCCAGTGTCAGCCGGCGCTGCAACCCCAAGTTGGGGTGTCCACCGCTGGATACGGGGATCGGGAATCGGGCAACTGGAACCGGCCCGGCGGTTCATTTTGCTGGTGCACCCTGGCATTGACCACGGTCAGCTGGTGGAGATCGGCGAAACCCACGGCGAAGTCCTTCGACAGACCTTTCGTCGGCACCGACCAGCGGCCGGTCTCCCGGTCCCCGGCCTTCCCGCAGTAGTGAGCTCACAGTCCGCAGTCACACAGAGGAATTGTGACTGGGGAGCCGGACGAAAAGGGGCCCGGGTGAGGTTCTTGACTGCTCCGGGCAGAGCCGTTGAGAGACCGCTCACGCCCCCAGTACGCCCGTGAACCTCTGCGCCCAGGAATCCGGGAGCCCGCGGCACCCCCGGGTCATCGGCGACCGGAGGCCACACTAAGATCTCCATTCCCGCGCTCACTGGTCTAGGGAGCCGGCGCGCGGAGAGCTTCGAGCTCTTCCCAGCGGGCGAACGCCGCGGCCACCTCGTGCTCGATGGTCTCGAGCCGCAGCTTCACCGCCCGCCCGGCACCCGGTTCGCGCTGGTAGAAGCCGGGGTCGGCGAGCTTCACCGCCAGCTCCGCCTGCTCGGCCTCGAGCTGCTCAATCTGCGGAGGCAGCGCCTCCAGCTCGCGCTGCTCCTTGGGCGTGAGCTTGCGCGGCCGCTCCGGGCGCGGGACCGTCACCGGTTCCCCGGGCGCGGGCGGGGCGGCAGCGGCGGCGCGGGCGGCGTCCAGCGCCAGCCAGTCGCTGCAGCCCCCGATGTACTCGCCGATGCGCCCGGCGCCCTCGAACACCAGCGTGCTGGTGACGACGTTGTCGAGGAACTCGCGGTCGTGGCTGACGAGCAGCAGGGTGCCGGAGAACTCCACCAGCAGGTTCTCGAGGAGTTCGAGCGTCTCGGCGTCGAGATCGTTGGTCGGCTCGTCGAGCACCAGGACGTTGGCGGGTTTCGTGAAGAGCCGCGCCAGCAGCAGGCGGTTGCGTTCGCCGCCGGAGAGCACGCGCGCCGGAGTGCGGGAGCGCTCGGGGGCGAAGAGAAAATCCTGCAGGTAGGTGATCACATGCCGCGAGCGGCCGTCGATCGAGATGGTTTCGGCCCCGTTGGCGATGTTGTCAGCCACGCTGCGGTGGTCGTCGATCTGCGCGCGGAGCTGGTCGTAGTAAACAATTTCGAGACTGGTGCCGTGCGTGACGGTGCCGGCCGAGGGGGCGATCCGCCCGAGAAGCAGCTGCATGAGCGTGGTCTTGCCCGATCCGTTGGGACCGACGAGGCCGATCTTGTCGCCGCGCAGGATGGTCGTGGAAAAGTCGCGCACAATCGCGCGGTCGGCCCCGGGCCAGGCGAACGACAGGTTCTCGGCCTCGATGACCTTCACTCCGGTCCGCGACGCCCCGGCCAGGCGGAGGCTGACGCTGCCCAGCCGCTCGCGGCGGGCGCGTCGCTCGGCCCGCATCGCCTGCAGCGCCTCGATGCGCGCCCCGGCGCGCTTGCGCTGCGCGCGGACGCCCTGGCGGATCCATGCCTCCTCCTGGGCGAGCTTCTTGTCGAACGCCGCCTGCTGCCGCTCCTCGGCCTCAAGCCGCTCCTCCCGCCGCACCAGGTACGCCTCGTAGGTGCAGTCCCAGTTGGTCAGCGCGCCGCGGTCAAGCTCGACGATGCGCGTGGCCAGCCGGCGCAGGAAAACGCGGTCATGGGTGACGAAGAAGAGCGCCACTTTCTCGCTCAGGAGGAACTCCTCGAGCCAGAGCACGCCCGCCAGGTCGAGATGGTTGGTCGGCTCGTCGAGCAGCAGCAGATCGGGCTGCCCGGCCAGCGCCCGGGCGATGAGGGTGCGCCGGCGGAGGCCGCCGGAGAGGAACGCGATCTCCGCCCGCGCCGGCAGCTGCATCCGCTCCATCAGCTGCTCGATCCTCAGCTCGCGCTGCCAGTCCTCCTCGTGGTGTCCGCCCGCCGCCGGCCGCACTCCCGCAGCGACGAGGTCGTGCACGGTGCCGGCGAGTTCCGCCGGGACGTCCTGGCTGAGCCGGGCAAAATGCGCGCCCGGCTGCCGGCTGACGACGCCGGAATCCGGTGCCAGCTCGCCGGCGATGATCCGCATCAGGGTCGATTTGCCCGCCCCATTGCGCCCGACCAGGCAGACGCGCTCGCCGGGATCGACTTGGAAGTTGATGTGGTCGAGCACCGGCGCGCCGCCGAAGGCATGCACTAGGTCGTTGAGGTTGAACAGCGCCATGAAGCCCGCGAACGTGGGGACGCCACCGGCGCAGTGCAATCCCGCGTCGCACCGACGGCGCCATCCGCAATTGCCGGCATGAGATGGAAAAACCGGCCTCCCAACGCGCCGTCGAGCTGATCGGCCCGATCCGGCAGGATTCACTTGCCAGCATCAAGGTTCGATCGGTGTCCTCCGGCGGCGGCGAGCAGGCCACGTTGTTCGGAGGGCTTCCCTCACGGCGAGCGCCAGCGCCTCCACCATCATCTTGAGCGGCAGGCTTGGCGGATCTGCTTGGCCGGCCTGACGCGCCGGCGCCGTCTTCGGCGATCGTTTTCGGCCTCGGCCCGCGACCTGCTCGGGAAGCAAAGGCAGATGGATAAATCCGCCCCTGACCTTGTCCGCGCGCCTCGCCAGCGCGTGCATCAGCCCGTAAAAGACGTGATTGCAGACAAAGGTGCCGGCGGAATCCGAGACGGAAGCAGGAATCCCAGAGCGTCGCAGTACCCGCACGATGGTCTTGACCGGCAGTGTCGACCAATAGGCCACGGGACCGTCCGGCACCACGGGCACGTCCACCGGCTTCCTGCCGGCGTTGTCGGGGATGGGCGAATCGTCGACATTGACCGCCAGGCGCTCGATGGACACCTCCGCCCGGCCGGCCGCCTGCCCGACGCAAATGACCAGCGCGGGCCGCACGCTCCGCAGAAAACGGTGCAGCCGCGCCAGCGATCCATCGAAGGTCGTTGGCAGGCAGCGGACCACCAGGCGGTGCCCCCGAATCGTCCGGCCGCGGAGTTGTCGGGCCGCCAGCCAGGACGGGTTAATCTTCTCCCCGCCGAAGGGCTCAAAGCCGGTGAGCAAGACGGTCTTCATTTTGGCAACGGTGGCTTTACCGAGCCGCCCCGGGGCACCCGGGACCGGGCGCCTGCAGCGCGACTCCCGCCGCGCCGAGCTCCTGCCGCAACCGCCGGGCGAATTCCACCGCGTGCGGGCCATCGCCGTGCACACAAACGGTGTCGGCGGCGACCATTACCCGCGCACCGTTGACCGCCATCACCGCGCCCTCCCGGACTAGGCGCAGCACCTGGGCCAGCGTGGCGGTCTCATCCGCGATCAGCGCATCCGGCCGCGAGCGAGGAGTCAGCGAACCATCCGCCTGGTAGGTGCGATCGGCAAAAACCTCGGACGCAATCCGCAGGCCCCACCCCCGCCCGGCGGAGAGCAGCTCGCTGCCCGCCAGACCGAAGAGGATCAGCCGGGGATCCGCTTCGCCCACGGCCGCCGCCACCGCCCGGGCGAGCGCGGCATCGCGGGCGGCCATGTTGTAGAGTGCGCCATGCGGTTTCACGTGCGCGAGGCGCGCGCCGCAGGAGCGCGCCACCCGATTGAGCGCGTCAATCTGGCGCCGCACCAAAGCGTGCACCTCGGCCGGCGCCAGCGATTGTTCCCGCCGGCCAAAATTCGCCCGGTCTTCCAGCCCGGGATGCGCGCCAACCGCCACGCCGTGCCGGAGCGCCAGCTCGACGGCCGCCCGCATGGTCTCCGCGTTTCCCGCGTGTCCGCCGCACGCGATGTTCGCCGACGTGATGAGCGGCATGAGTTCCGCATCATGCGCCGCTCCCTCGCCGAGATCACAATTCAGATCGAGGCAGCGCATAAATCCACTCGCCGGCCCCCGCGGCCACACCGCCAGCCTGGTTGTCCGGCAATCGGAGGACGACGTGGCATCTTCATTCCACTCTTACGTGGCATGCAGCGCAATGCCCTGCTTCACGGTCGCGAGGAACCGCTCGCTGGCCAGCCAGAGCTCCTGGGCGTCGGCCACCGGAATCTCCGCGAAAGCCACCGTGTCGCCCGCGCGCAACTGGGCCAGCAGCGGCAGATCAACGCTCGCCACCGTGGCAATCTTGGAATAACCGCCCACCGTCTGGCGTTCGGCCAGGAGGACAATCGGCTGGCCGTCAGGCGGCACCTGCACCGAGCCGGCCACCACTCCCTCCGACACCAGTTCCCGCAACGGCTCTGCCAGCAGGCCGCCGCCGGCCGCGTTCAGCCGCATCCCCATGCGGTCGGAGCGCGCATCCACCGTGAATCGCTCGCCGAGAAACCGCTGCTGCGCCTCCGGGGGAAATGATTCCCATTGCGGACCCCGCACCACCCGGACCACCGGAGAAGCCGCGTACCGTGGCCGCACCACTGCACCGACCTCCCAGCGCGCGGCTGTCCATGCCTCGGGTCCGGCCAGGGTCTGGGTGAATCGCCTGGCCCACGCTGTCGGCGGCCCGATTTTCAAAACGTCTCCCGCCCGGAGCGCGCGCCCGTCAAACCCGCCAAAACCGGCGGCCAGATGGGTGCCCCGTCCGCCCAGAACCCGCGGCACCGCCAGACCGCCGGCGACCGCCAGGTAGCACCGGAAACCGGTCCGCGCCGAGCCGATCGCCAGCTCCGCCCCCGCCTCCAGCCGCACCGGCCGCCACGCCGGCAGACGAACGGCCTCGACGGATGCTTCAAAGTCCGCTCCCGTGACTGCCACCAACGTCTCCTCGGCGAACCGCAGGGTCGGTCCGGCCGCCGTGATCTCCAGCGCCGCCGCGCCCTCGGAGTTTCCCGTCAGCAGATTGGCGAGCCGCAGCGCGCACGAGTCCGTCGCCCCGCCGGGGGTCACGCCATAACGCTGCCACCCCGGCCGGCCGAGGTCCTGCACGGTCGTCATCAACCCGGGCTTGAGGACGTGGATCCGGCTCATGACGATCGCGAGGCCCCGTACTCCTCGGAGGTGATCGGTCGGAAGCGCACCCGGTCGCCGACCTGCAGGAGCGACGGCGCCTGGGCATAGGCGTTGAACAGCCGCCACGGGGTGCATCCGATCAGGTTCCAGCCGCCGGGCGTTTCGAAGGGGTAGATGCCGGTTTGCGGGCCTCCAATTGCCACCGATCCGGCTGGCACCCGGGTGCGCGGGGTCTTGCGCCGCGGCGTATGGAGACGCTCCGGCAGCCCGCGAAGATAAGGAAAGCCGGGCAGGAACCCGATCGCGCTGACAAAATACTCGACCCCGCTGTGCAGCCCGATGACCTCATCCGCCGTCAGCCCGCGGGCGGCGCCCACCGTCTCCAGATCCAGTCCGAACTCACCGCCGTAACACACCGGCAGAACCACCTGGCGTCCGGACGGCAGGGCGATCTGCCCCGGCGCCGGGGCGCGATCCACGATCCACCGGCAAACGCGGTCATAAGGCGATGCCCCACCCCGTTTCGGGACCCGCGCGGGGTCATAAAACACGGTGACGCTGGCATTGGCCTGCGCACACTCGATCAATCCGGGCAGCGGTTTTGCCTCCAGCGCGGCGGCCAGCGCAAACCCTGCGGCCACCGTCGCCGCATCCGGGGTTTCCCCCAGCGTAACGAGCACCGCCGAATCGCCAAGGGGGGCGAGCTTCATGATCCAACCGGCGCCGCAGGCGAGTTGGCGACAGCAGGCGGCCGGATCTGCTTCCGCACCAGGAGCTGCGTCAGATAGAAAACGACAAAACATGTGCTAAGGAGAACCACCACGCGCAGCCAGGTGATGCCCTCCGATAGCTTGTAGATCTCCAGAGGGAGATAGACCGCGCCGGAGACCGCGCCAAACCATTCCGCCCATCGGCGTTCCCGCCACAATCCGTAGCCCTCGACAAAACGCACCAACGAGTAAAGCAAGGCCACCACTGCCGCGAAGCGGAGGTGCGAATCGTCCATTCGGCCTGCGGCATCGATGAAAATGCGCGGATAGTGGCTATCCACATCAAGGTGCAGATTTCGCACTAAGCGCTCTGCGGCCTCCGCCGCATCCCGATGGATGAGGTGAAAAAAACCCAGTCCGAACGCCAGCACGATGAACCCTTTTGCTGCTTCGAAGCTGGCCACCAATCGCAATCCAATTCGAGACTCCATGTGTAGCCCGTGATCACCGCACAACTTGGCGCGTTCCGCAAGCTAGGAGCTAGCAGCCTGTCGGGCTTCGAGCCCTTCAGGCTGCTAAAAGCAAAACCGCCCCTTTCATCGGGCAGGGAATACGATCTGCTGAGCCAATATTACTCCAATTCGCGTATAGATCGCCGAGATTCTGCCCGTTTCCCCGGATTGGATTGGGCGGTTTTGCCAGTAGGAGGCTGGCCGGACGGCTGTCAGACAGCCTCCTAATGCTTCGGTCCGGGTGATCCCGCAAGATGCCGCAGGGAAAATATCTTGCGCGAGGCGGCGCCCCTATCTATTCGACAGCCGCGCCGCCCGTGCGCCTGGGCGGTTTCCTGGCCGCCGCCCCTCGCCCGACCCACCCCAATAATCCGGCTTCGCTTTACCTCATGAAACTTGGAGCGTTCGACACCGCCATCATCGTCGGCTATCTGGTCCTGACCATAATCATCGGCTTTGTTCTGACGAAACGGGCGGCGAAAGGCCTCAATTCCTATTTCATGGCCGACAAGAAGCTCCCGTTCTGGATTCTCGGCGTATCCGACGCGGGGGGCATGTTCGATATCACCGGGACCATGTGGCTGGTGTACATCGTATTCGTCTACGGCCTCAAGTCGATCTGGCTGCCGTGGCTCTGGCCGGTGTTCAACCAGATCTTCCTCATGGTCTACATGTCGAAGTGGATGCGGCGATCCAATGTCATGACGGGAGCCGAGTGGATCAGCACCCGGTTTGGATCAGGCCGCGGCGGGGTCCTGGCCCACCTCAGCGTGGTGACCTTCGCCCTGGTCAGCGTAATCGGATTCCTGGCCTACGGTTTCGCGGGCATCGGCAAGTTTCTCGCGCCGTTCCTCCCATGGGGCTTCTCGCCGAATACCTACGCCATGACCTTGATGCTGATGACGGCCGTCTACGTGGTGGCGGGCGGAATGTACAGTGTCGTGATCACGGAACTGCTCCAGTTCACGGTCCTGACCGTCTCCTCCGTTGCCGTGGCCATTGTGGCGATGGTGAAGATCTCGCCCGCCGCCATATCGGCGGCCGTGCCCGCCGGATGGAAGAACCTCTTTTTCGGCTGGCATCTGAACCTCGACTGGTCGGGCTTGATCCAGTCCGTCAACACGAAGATCGCCGAGGACGGATATTCGCTCTTCACGATCTTCTTCATGATGACGCTGTTCAAGGGGGTGCTCGTCAGCCTGGCCGGGCCGGCGCCGAACTATGACATGCAGCGGATCCTGGCGACGCGCAGTCCGGCCGAGGCGTCCAAGATGAACTGGTTTGTCTCCTGCTGCCTGTTCTTCCCCCGCTACCTCATGATCTCCGGGTTCACGGTGATGGCGCTGGTGTTCTTCAGCCCCCAGATCAAGGCCATGGGAGCCAACATCGATTTCGAGCAGATCCTGCCGGACACGTTGAGCAATTTCATGCCGGTCGGCGTGCTGGGCCTGGTGCTGGCCGGGCTGCTCGCCGCCTACATGTCGAATTTTGCCGCCACGGTCAACGCGGCGCCGGCTTATGTGGTGAACGACATCTACAAGCGCTACCTCAATCCCAACGCCAGCCGCCGCACGCTGATCATCATGAGCTACGTCGTGTCATTGGCGTTTGTCGTGGTCGGCATCCTTTTCGGGCTGCACACGAGGGATATCAACCAGATCACCCAATGGATCGTGTCGGCGTTGTGGGGCGGATACACGGCGGCCAACATTCTGAAGTGGTACTGGTGGCGCTTCAACGGCTACGGCTATTTCTGGGGCATGATCACCGGCATCGCGGCCGCGCTGATCCTCTCCAAGTTCCCGTTCCTGTATCTCTGGCTGTATCCGGAGATCGTGGCCAATCTTTATCCGTTGTACTCGTTCCCGGTCATCCTCGTCCTCTCATCGGTCGGATGCGTGCTGGGGACCCTCCTGACCAAGCCCGAGGGGGACGAGATTCTCATGAAGTTCTACCGGCAGGTCCGGCCCTGGGGTTTCTGGAAGCCCGTTCACGAAAAAGTCGTGCAGGCTGACCCCACCTTCAAGTCCGACGCGAACTTTCAACGCGACATGTTCAACATCGTCATCGGGATCGCCTGGCAAACCTCGCTCGTCGTCCTGCCGCTTTACATCGTGATCCGGGAAAGCAAACCGATGTTTGAGGCGATCGTGGTCCTCGTGATTACATCGTTGATCCTGAAGAAGACCTGGTGGAACAAGATCACGGATTGACCGGAATGGTTTGAAGTTTGCGGCCAATATGGATTCCTTTCATCCACATGGCCCCGCACAGCCGTCCCAGTCTGATCCTTCTTTTGACGGCGGGAATGATTCTCGCCGGCTGCAAGGATACCAAAATCACTTCCTATCGCATTCCGAAGGAGCCGGTTGCGAGCACGGAAGCAGCGCCGCTCACCGCTCCGGCTCCAGTTGCGAACACCAATGATCTGCCGCCCGCGGGCCCGGGCTCGCCGGCATCCGTTCCACCGGCCGACGGCGCCCTGCCTCCGGGGCATCCGGCCATTGAAGGAATGCCGGCGCCAGGGGATGCCGGCGCCGCGATGGCATCAGCCTCAGTTCCTGTCGTCGCGAACCAGACGCTGGCCTGGACCGCCCCGGCCGGCTGGACGCCGAAGAAAGCCTCGGCGATGCGGCGGGGAAGTTATTCCGTCAGCGGCCCCGAAGGCGCGGGTGACATCTCCATCACGGCGTTCCCCGGCGACGTCGGAGGCGACCTCGCCAATGTCAATCGCTGGCGCGGCCAGCTTCAGCTCCCGCCGGTGCAGGATGTCACCAGTGAACTGCAGCCGCTCGAGGCCAACGGCCTGCACCTGCTGGTCTTTGAAGGCGCCAACCAGGGCACGCGGATGATCGGGGTGATCGTTCCCCGTCCTGACGCGACGTGGTTCTTCAAACTCACCGGACCCGACGCCCTGGTCGCGCGAGAGAAGCCCGTGTTCCTCGATTTTCTCAAGACGGTCCGAGCCCCCTAGCCTGAATTCATGAAGTCGAAGGTCGAAAGTCGAAGGTCTAGCTCGGTCAGCTGCGCTGGCTTTCTTGCGACCGGACCAGCGGTGGCAGCCTCCTTATTCGTTTTAGCGCTCGTCACTCGTCACTGGACTCTCGACCTGCTCGCCCCCTAGCCCGCCATGCGCCCGTTGCTCAAACCTTTCCTGCAATTCTTCACGTCGCTGCGGCTCACCGTCGTGCTCCTGGTGCTCTCGCTTCTCCTGGTGTTCATTGCCACCCTCGCCCAGGTGAATCTCGGCGTCTGGGCGGTGCAGACCAGGTATTTCCGGTCGCTGTTTGTGATGGCCCGGCTTCCTGGCACTGAGCTGTTCGTGCCCGTGTTTCCCGGCGGATACCTTATCGGCGGACTGCTGCTCCTCAATCTGGCCGCCGCCCACTTCTCCCGGCTCCGGCTCAGCTGGGCCAAATCCGGCCTGTGGTTGACGCACTTTGGCCTGGTCCTGCTCCTGCTGGGCGAGCTCTTTACCGGACTCTGGCAGAAGGAAAGCCTGCTGCGGCTCGACCAGGGCGAAACCAAGGCCTATACTGAAAGCTCCCGGCAAATCGAACTTGCCGTCATCGACACCACGGACTCGAAGTTTGATGACGTCGTCGCGATTCCCACGGCAGTGCTTGAACAGCTGGGGACGATCCAGCATCCGAAGCTGCCGTTCCGCATCCACACCGCCACCTTCTACCCGAATTCCCAGCTGCAGATGCGCCGCCAGGTGCCGAATCCCCCGCCGTCGCCCGCCGATCAAGGCTTCGGACCGCAGCTGGTGGTCACGCCTTTGTCCATCACCTACAAGCAGGATGAACAGAATATGCCGACGGCGGTGCTCGAGCTCGCCGGCGCCGACGGACCGCTTGGCACGTGGCTGGTGTCCCCCCTCCTCACCGAACCGCAGGGCCTGACCGTGCAGGGTCACACGTATCAGCTGATGATGCGCCCCACCCGTCATTATCATCCCTTCTCGGTCACTCTGCTCAAGTTCTCCCACGACCGCTATCCGGGCACCGACATCCCCAAAAACTTCTCCAGCCGGGTGCGATTGCGGACTCCGGATGGCAGCGTCGATCGCGACGTCCTGATCTACATGAACAATCCGCTGCGCTACGGCGGGCTCGCCTTCTACCAGGCCGGATTTGAATCCAACGACCGGACCACGATCCTCCAGGTCGTGCAGAACCCGAGCTGGCTGCTGCCGTACATCTCCTGCGTGCTGATGTTCCTCGGCCTCGTGATCCAGTTTGCGATCCATCTCACGCGCTTCATCCGCAAGCGCACGGCTGCCGCCGCAGTCGCGGCGACCGCTCATGCCTGAATTGAACCACGGAGGCACAGAGGAAGAGCTGAAACTGCCGGGACGAATGGGCATTCTCCAACCTGCATATTTGGTGCTCTGTGGCCTCCGTGTCTCCGTGGTAACAAAATGAAATCTTGGATTCCCACCATCGTTCTCGTCCTCGGACTCATCTACGTCGGTTCGACGCTGATCCCGCCGTCCACGAAGTCCGAATTCGACCTGCGCGGATTCGCCCGGCTGCCCGTGCTGGTGGACGGCCGGATCAAGCCGCTCGATACGGTCGCCCGCAATTCGCTGCTCATGCTGCAGGGCCGGCAGCGGTTCGTCGCGCCCGACGGGACCACCCTCCCGCCGGTCGAATGGCTGCTCGATGTGTTCTTCAACCCCGCGGTCGCGGACGACTATCAGCATATCCTGATCGAGAATCCGGATGCGCTCGCAATCTTCGGCAAGGAACAGACCGACCAGAAACGGTTTTCTTTCAACGAACTTCGCAGCGGCCTGCCGGAGCTCGAGCGTCAGATGAAGCTGACCGATCCGGTCGACGAAGCATTGCGCTCGCCGTTTCAGCAGGAAGTGGCGAAGCTCTACCAGCGCCTGGTTCTGTACCAGCGGCTCAAGACGAGCGTGAACCTCGAGGACAGCCCGGACCTGCTCGCCGAAGTCCTGCGTTTCAAGGACATGCTGCCGGGCTTCACGGCGGCATTGCGCGACAAGGAGGCCGGGCGGTCCTAGCAGACCCAACCGAGCCGAGGCGTACATAAGAAG